>JAGRGD010000224.1 GCA_020445665.1 Rhodocyclaceae bacterium | reverse complement strand
TGATTGACGTTCAGAAAGTCGACGGGGCTGTTCAGTTGCCCAATGATTGGTCTGCAGAATTGATGTGCCCCCAGTCCAGCCCGAACCGCCCCAGATACTTCCTCAGCCGGTCCGCGTCATTGACCACCTTGCGCTCCCCGCGCGAGACGTCGAACAGCCGTCGCCCGGCCTCCGACAGGCTCCTGCAGCGCCGGCATTCGGTGACCACGGCGGCCAGCTGCAGGCGGTCGAAGCGGTCGAGGGTGTCGAGGCGCTCGCCGAGCAGGGCGCGCAGGTCGGTGGGGTCGGCCTGCGTGGTGTCGTCCGCCCAGGCGTGGCGCAGGCGGGCGATCTCTTCGGCGACGTTGACCTCGTTGATGCGCCCGGCGTCGGCGAGGGTGGCCATGCGGGTGACCGAGGCCGACAGCTCGCGGAAGTTGCCGTGCCAGCGCGCTTCGGGCGAGGTGGCGAAGCGCAGGTAGGCGCGGCGGGCCTCGGCGTTGAAGCGCACCGCCTTGCCCAGCTCGCGGGCGTGGCGCTCGAGCTCGAAATCGAGGTTGGGCTCGATGTCTTCCACCCGCTCGGCGAGGCCGGGCAGGGTGAAGGTCCAAAGGTTGATGCGGGCGTAGAGGTCTTCGCGGAAGCGGCCCTCGCGCACCCACTGGCGCAGGTCGCGGTGGGTGCCGGCGATGAGCATGAAGTCGCTGGCGACCTCGGTGTCGGCGCCGAAGGGGAAGAAGCGCTTCTCTTCGATGGCCTTGAGCAGCATCGCCTGCTCGTCGGCGCCCAGCTCGCCGATCTCGTCAAGGAAGAGCATGCCGCCGTCGGCCGCGCGCAGCAGCCCGGCGCGCGCGCTGTGGGCGCCGGTGAACGCGCCTTTTACATGGCCGAACAGGGCCGACATGGCCATGTCGCCGCGCAGGGTGGCGCAGTTGACCTCGACGAAGGGCCCGCTCACCTGATGACGGCGCTGGCGCAGGGCGAAGATGCGCCGGGCGAGGAAGCTCTTGCCCGCGCCAGTGGGCCCGACCAGCAGCACCGGCGCGGTGGAGCGCACCGCCACCTGCTCGATCTGTTCGATGCTGCGGTTGAAGCCGGGATTGCGGGTGGCGATGCCGCTTTTGAGAAAGGAGAGCGTCTCATCGGCTTCGCGGGCGAAGCGGGTGGCAATGGCGTCGTAGCGCGACAGGTCGAGGTCGATGACGGTGTGGGTGCCGCGCGTGTCACGGGCCTCGGCCTCGGGCCGTTGTTTGCGCGACGGTGCGGTCTGCAACAGCCGGGCGGGCAGGTAGCGTGCCTCGGTGAGCAGGAACCAGCAGATCTGGGCCACATGGGTGCCGGTGGTGATGTGCACCAGGTAGTCCTCGGTCTCGGTGTCGAAGGCATAGCCACGGGCGAAGTCGTGCAGGGCGGCATAGACCTCACCGAAGTCCCACGGATCGCGCAGCGCGATCTCCAGCGGGCGCACCTCGGTGTCGGGCGAGACCTGGGTGATGTCGTGCGCGATCTTGCTCGCCAGCCCCCGGCTGCGCCCGTCGTGGATCAGTTCCAGCCGGTGCACCGGCAGGCCATCCTGCTGGCACAGCCCCACCGTCGGCCGCCACTTCTGCCAGCGCTGCTGACCCCGCCCGCCGTAATCGAGCACGGTGCCGAGGAAGCCGATGACGACGATCTTGCGATCCATGATTTTCGCCAGATGGATATATGACTAGCTGAAAGTATAAGCAGTAGTCCGAATCAAATTGCTGTTTCCCGGCCGCAGAAGCGTGCATGTTTTCAATTAATTTCATTAAAACAGCGGTTTGAAAGAAATTTCGCGGTGCGGAGCGGATTCTGGCACGTCCTTCGCAATAGAGCAGGCAACCGCGGAATCGCCACTGGAGTACGGGTCGGGGTTCTGGATGCCCCGCCGGTGCGCTCCCGCCGGGTAGCCGTTGCGTGGGGCGTATGCCGCCTCGGTGAGACCTCGGTGAATCGGATGCGTGTTGGGACGTTCATCCGGGTTCGACCCCCGGCATCCTCCGTTCGATAGCTCATTCGGGTAGAGCAGCAGATCTCGGTCTGTGGGTAGCGGG
>JAGRGD010000027.1 GCA_020445665.1 Rhodocyclaceae bacterium | reverse complement strand
GAAGTCTGGTCAGTTCGGATCCTGCTCAGTTCACCAAGACTTTCGCCGATCGGACCTACTACGTTCTGTTCGAGTTCACGCGCATAACCGACTTCATCGAGTGGATCGGGCGGGTCCCGGCGCCCGGTGAGTCCGGCCTGCGGTCACGGTTGTATGCCGCGTTTCAGCCGGTCGCAGAGTACGTGCTTGCCGCGATGCAGGTAACCCAGGTCTTCTCGGTCCGGCTGGCGGTCCTGGCGCTCGCCATGCCGGTGTTCGTGATCTTCACGCTGGTCGCCATCGTCGACGGCCTGGTGAAGCGAGATCTGCGCCGGTGGGGCGGGGGACGCGAGAGTTCTTTCGTCTACCACTGGGCCAAGCGGTCGGCCCTGCCACTACTCGTTCTCACGTGGGTGATCTATCTGGCCCTCCCATTCAGTCTGCACCCGAGCTTCGTCGTGCTGCCCTTCGCGACGCTGTTTGCGCTGAGCGTGGCGGTCACCGCCAGCACTTTCAAGAAGTACCTCTGACCCGTCGGCTCGCCGCCTGGAAAGCAAGTCATCACCTGCGTCCATTTCCCGTAGAGCGTCGATGCGCGAAGTCTGACTATTCGCGCCATGCACGTTCGACTCCTCAAGCACATGCACGCGCGCTGGTTGGCGGCGATCGTCTGTACAGGGCTGGTGTTTGGCTCCTCACAAACACTGGCCGATCCCGACGCCGAGCGCGAAGCGCTCGCCCGGCTGATCCACGAGATCGAAGCCCTTGAGCCCGTCATCGCGACGGCTGAATCGCAGGCCAGCCCCGACGCCCGCATCCGCTTCCGCTTCGACTGGCTTCGCCAGGACCTCGAGCGGATCCGCGCCGGCATCCAGGAACACATCGACGCGCCCCGCAACGAGCCGCGGAAGGTTCCGCCGCTGCGTGGCGACTACCGGCAGTGACGCCCCGCCATGACGCCTGCACAGAATGCCGCGTTCCAGGCCGGGTCCGGTGTCACTCCGGGAACGCTGCTCGCCGGTATCGCAAGCGTCGTGCTGGTCCTGGTGTTCGTTTGGGTGATGTGGGTGACCGTCGGGACATTCCGCGCCTGGCAGGACGGTCAGGTTGCGCTGTTCGACCTCGTGTGGGCGGCCCTGCGGGCCAGCATCGTGCTGCTCGTGCTCGGTTTCTATCTGCGGTGACGGGGTGACCGGAACCGTATCGGTCCGGGTGCGAAGCCCGGGATGTGGTGATCAGGGGTCCGCCCCGCAACTTCGGAGAAATGATGATGTTCGCACAAGTGAAGAAGAGGACGGTGACCCTGCTGGGTCTTCTTGGTCTCGCCGCCAACCCGCCGGTATGGGCCGCGCTGCCGACCCCGGTCGCGCCGAGTACGGCGCCGGCGGCCGGCGACTGGATCGCCCTGATCCAGGGCTACATCAAGGACGGCGGCCTGGTGCTGGGTCTGGCGATCGCCGTGCTGGGCTTCCTCTGGGTCGCCTATCTGGCGTTCGCCAAGTTCAACGAGGCGCGCCAGGGCAAGGCGGAGTGGGCCGAGGTCGG
>JAGRGD010000026.1 GCA_020445665.1 Rhodocyclaceae bacterium | reverse complement strand
GGCCAGCTGCGCGGCGGTGGGCTGGGGATTCACGGCGCAGTCGCCGAAGACGAGGCGGCCGGCGTCGCCGCAGGTCCAGTCGGGCTTCACCATGACGAAGCAGCTCGAGACCAGCGAGGTGCCGGGCGCCGTGCCCACGACCTGGAAGCCGGCCCGCAGCACGTCGCCGGTGGCGTTGACGGCGCCGGCGACCATGCCGTCGGCGAGGCCGCGCCGCACCAGCATGGCGCCGAAGAAGAGGGGGGCCTGCATCACCTTCGCCGCCTCGGCCTCGGTCATGCCCTTGGCTTTGCGCAGCTCGAAATACTCCCGGGCGAACTCCGTGCGATAGGTGCTCAGCACCGGATCGATGATCGTCAGGCGGTCCGGATCGATGCCGAGGGCGCCGAGACGCTCGCCCAGATCGGTCAGGTTGCCCAGCAGGATGACGCGGGCGAACCCCTCGGCGACGATGGCGCCGGCGGCCCGCAGGGTGCGCTCGTCGCCGCCCTCGGGCAGGACGATGGTCTTGTCGAGTGCGGCGGCCTTGCGGCGCAGGCTGGACACGAAATCCATGGGGACACTCCCGGTTCGGATGGGGGGCGGGGACCCGCGAAATGTGGCCCGCCGCCGGGCCGGAGTCAACGCCCGGACACGTCCCGGCCCGATTTTGTTGAAAAAATAACGACCCGGCCCGCAGGGGGCCGGGTCGCAGGCGGGAAGCGCCGGCTATTCGGTCTCGAGGGAGCCGAGCTGCTGCAGCCGCACGTCGCCGGTCTCGCGCATGGTCTGGAGCAGGTCGGCGAGGGTGAAGCTCGACCAGAACTCCTTCATGCGGGCGCTCAGCAGGGTCCAGATCGAGCGCGTCAGACAGTCGTCCGAGCGGTCGCACACGTCCGGCTCGAGCACGCAGTCCACCAGCGTGGTGTGGTTGTCCAGGGCGGTGATGATCTCCCAGAGGTTGATCTCCCGGGGGTCGCGGTTGAGGCTGTAACCTCCCCGCACGCCCTTGCGGCTGCTGATCAGGTCGGCCTTGCGCAGGGTGCCGACGACCTGCTCGAGGTACTTGCCGCTGATCTCCTGGGTGTCGCTGATGGTGCTGATGGGCACCGGATCACCGCCGTAGTTCTCGGCGATCTGGAGGATGGCCCGCAAGCCGTAGCGAACCTTCGTGTTGACCTTCATATGGAACCGTCCCGTCCTCGGAATTCGGAATGGCCCGGGCGCTGGGCGGGCGCGCGCCGGATTCCGGCAACTGATCTCCCCTGACCAGGTTTCTTCCCCAATTCTAGGTGCTGAAGGGGGATGGGGCAATCAGGAACTGATCGGGTCGGGAAAATCCGGATGGGGGCTGGCCATCGCGCCGCGATGCGCTATCCTTTCCCGAATTTATTCGGCAGACAACCTGAACAGGGAGTTTCAGATATGGCCCACCAGTCCAACGACGCGGCCGCCGAGCAGCGGCGCCGGTTCATCCGGAGCCTGCCCCTGGCCGACATCCACCGCCACTTCGACGGCTCGATCCGTCCGGCGACCCTCTGGGAGCTCTCCGAGAAGTACTACAGCGCCGTGCCCGGCCTGGACTTCGAGCAGTTCAAGCATTACCTCAGCTGGGACGACAGCCTCGACAACACCCTCCTGGACTACCTCGACAAGTTCCACGTCCCCCTGCAGTACACCCAGTTCTACGACAACATCCGGCGCATCAGCTACGAGCTCGCCGAAGACGCCTGGAACGACGGCATCCGCCTGCTCGAACTGCGCATCAACCCGCTCATCCACCGGCGTGCGGGCCTGACCACCCGGCAGGTGCTGGCGGCCACGCGCAAGGGCTTCGCCACCTTCCGCAAGGAGCACCCGGAGTTCCAGGTGGGCATCATCGTCATCGCCATGCGCAACCACGGCGGCAACATGGCGCGCATCCTCCTGCGCGAGGTGCTGGGCGAGAAGGAGGAGTTCCACGACGACGTCGGCGTCATCGGCTTCGACATCGCCGGCCACGAGGCGCCGTTTCCGCCGATCCTCTTCGAGGACGCCTACGCCCTGGCGACGAAGATGGGCCTGAAGAAGACCGCCCACGCCGGGGAGAGCGAGGGCCCCGAGCGCATCTGGGAGGCCCTGGACAGGCTGGGGCCGGACCGCATCGGCCATGGCACCAGCGCCGGGCAGGATCCGGAGCTGATCAAGCGCCTGGCGCGCGACGGCGTCTATCTCGAGGTGTGCCTGTCCTCGAACCTGCAGACGGGCGCCGTGGCCAGCCTCGCCGAGCACCCGCTGCCGCGCTTCCTCGACGCGGGAGTGAAGGTGGCCCTGTGCACCGACAACCCGACCGTCAGCAGCACCAGCCTGTCGCGGGAATACGAGCTCGCCATGGAGACCTTCGGCCTCACCGAGGGCGACGTCCGGGCGCTGGCCCGGATGTCCGGCGAGGGCACCTTCCTGGCGGAAGGGTTCCGCAGTTCGGTCGCCGCCGGGGCCTGACGCGCCGGATTTGCCCGGGAACGGTCGCCGACGTACCTTACCGGCGAGTTGGAACGGAAACCGAACAAACCCGCCCGAGAGGCAGGAGACCGCATATGGGCAAGATCAGGAAGCTGGCCATCCTCACGGGAGGCGGCGACGTCCCGGGCCTGAATTCGGCCATGAAGCAGATCGTGTTCCGGGCGAAGACCGCCGGCATCGAGGTCGTGGGCTTCCGGCGCGGCTGGGGCGGCGTCGTCAACTACCGGCCGGACGCCGACGACGCCTGGAACCGCCAATGGCTCATCCCGCTGGACTACGACGACGTGCGCACCATCGACCGCACCGGCGGCACCTTCCTGCACACCAGCCGCACCAACCCGGCGGCGGTGCGCGAGTCGGACATGCCGGTGCACCTGCGCAAGCCGTTCATGGAATACCCCATGGACATCACCGACACCGTCGTGGCCAACCTCGAGGCCCTCGAGATCGACGCCCTGATCCCCATCGGGGGCGACGACACCCTCAGCTACGCCGCGCGCCTGAACGAGGCGGGCTACCCCCAGATCGCCATTCCCAAGACCATGGACAACGACGTCTACGGCACCGACTACTGCATCGGCTTCGGCACGGCGATCACGCGTTCGGTGCAGGCCATCAACGACCTGCGCACGCCCATCGGCAGCCACGAGCGCGTGGGCCTGATCGAGCTCTTCGGCCGCAACAGCGGCGAGACCAGTCTCATCGCCAGCTACCTGGCCAGCGTGCAGCGCGCGATCATCTCCGAGGTGCCGTTCGACATCGAGAAGCTGGCCGAGATGATCGAGCGCGACAAGCGCAGCAACCCGAGCAACTACACCATCGTCACCATGAGCGAGGGGGCCGTGCCCGCCGGCGGCGACGTCATGGAGACCGGCGAGGCCGACGCCTACGGGCACCGCAAGCTCGGCGGCGTGGGCCAGTGGGCGTCGCACCGGATCACCGAGCTCACCGGCCACAAGGTGACCTACCAGCAGCTCGGCTACATGATGCGCTGCGGGGCGCCGGACTCCCTCGACCGCATGGTGGCCATGAACTTCGGCAACCTCGCCATCGACACCCTGCTCGACGGCCGCTCCGGCGTCATGACCGCCCTGCGCGACGGCAAGTACACGACCGTCGGCCTGGACACCATCACCGACGGCCTGAAGCGGGTCGAGGTGGACAGGTTCTACGATATCGACGAGTATCGTCCCTGGATCCGCAACGTGGAGAACCTGCCCATGTTCCTGAAGTAGGCCCCGACCGTGAGTTTCGCCCTCAAGCTGCGTCTGCCCCTGGCCCTCGCCGTCTTCGCGTGGGCCGGGTGGGCCATGCGGGGCTACATCACCGACGACACCTTCATCCACCTGCGTTACGCCGAGAACCTGCTCCGCTTCGGCGAATTCAGCTTCAATCCGGGCGACGCCACCTACGGCGCCACCAGTCCCCTGTGGATCTTCGGACTGGCCCTGCTGCTGAAGCTCGGCCTCTCGCCCTTCGCCGCGGCCGCGACCCTCGGCGCGCTGTCCGGCGCCCTGGTGATCGTTCTGGTCGACCGCATCCTCGAGCGGATGACCTACCAGGCCGGCTGGAAGCTCATCTTCCTGATCGTGGTGGCGGCCGACGCGTGGTTCCTGCGCTGGTCCTGGTCGGGCATGGAGACGCCCCTGGCTACGGCCATGCTGCTGGTGCTCCTGTGGCCGCTCTTCTCGGGCCGCGACGTGGGCTGGGGCGTCACGCGCCGGCCCCTGTGGCAGCGCTACCTGGCCTGGGGCGTGGCGGCGGGCATGGCCGGGCTCGTGCGGCCGGAGTACCTGCTGGTGGCCCCGCTGGCCCTGCCGATCCTGCTCTGGTTCGAGTACTTCCGCGCCGGCGCCATCGGCGGCCGCGAGGCCCGCGTGCGCGCGCGGCCCCATCAGCCGATCGTGGCCGCGGTCGTGGGTTGGGTGCTGGTCGTGGGGCCCTGGCTCTTCTACGCGTGGCGGATCTTCGGGCGGGTGCTGCCCGGCACGGCGAGTGCCAAGAGCAGCGCCGCGACCTTCGACCCGGCCGTGGTGTGGGGGCACCTCTGGCAGGGCGTCACCATGCTCGCGGCCACCCAGGGCGCCTACTGGGTCGGGCTCGTCCTGCTCATCCTGCTGGTCCTCGTGCGGCATCGCGGCATCGAGACCGGCGGCGCCTGGGAGCGCATGGAGATGGACGAGGAGGACCGCGACATCACGCCCGGCAGCGGGCCGTGGTCGGTGTGGGGGCCCGTCGCCCTCGTCGGGGTGACGGCGGTCTGGACCGTGGCGCTCCTCGGAGGCTACGCCGTGCGCCAGGTCTGGCTGATCTCGCGCTACGTGTGCCCCCTGTCGCCGGTGCTGCTGCTCGCCATGTCGGCCGTCACCGAATGGCTGATGCGCGGCTCGGCCATCGACCGCCGCACCCTCCTGTACGGCCGGGGCCTCATCGTCGCGGCCTCGCTGGCCACCCTGCTCGGCAATGTCTGGCTCCTGCAGACCCGCGTCGTGCCCCATGCGCGCAGCTTCCCGGTCGGCGTGCGCACGTGCTATCTCGGCCTGGGGGAATGGCTGCGGGCGAACACGCCGGACGACGCCGTGGTCGCCGCCCTGGACATCGGCGCGGTGGGCTACGCCAGCGGGCGCCGCGTCCTGGACCTGATGGGGCTGGTCAGCCCGGAGGTCCTGGCGGTCGGGGCCGAGATCGGCTTCGCGGAGATGGTCGAGTCGGGCGCCTGGCTGCGCCTCGGACCCGGGGGCCGCGTCCCGGACTACTTCGTCGACCGCGCCGAGGGAGCGCCGCGCTGGGCGGGCCGCACGGTCGACGGCGTCACCTTCGAACTCCTCGACACCTGCAGCCTGCCGGGCGTGGGGCTGCGCGAGAGCCAGCCCTGGACCGTCGCCCTCTACCGCCTGGTCGACGGCGGCACCGGCGTCAGGTCCTCCGCGGGCGGATAGTTCGCCGCCGTCAGCCGCTTGATCACCAGGATCGTCACGTCGTCCGCCAGGGGGCCGCGTCCGTAGGCCCGCACCCGGGCCAGGATCTCCTCGACGATGGCGGCCGCCGGTTCGTGGCGCAGTTCCTTCACGGCCTCCACCAGCCGGTCGCGCCCGAAATCGTCGGGCTCGTCGTCGTCGTCGGACTGGCCCCGCTCGGTCACCCCGTCGGTGAAGAGGATCAGGATCTCGCCCGGGCGCAGGGCCACGTACCCGCGCCGGTACACCGCGTCGGGCAGCGGACCGAGGACCGGCCCGCACGTCATCAGCTCGAACACCTCGTCGTCGTTGGCCAGCAGCAGGGGCGGACAGTGCCCGCCGTTGACGTAGACCAGGTTGCCCGAGGGTTCGAGCTCGCCGTAGAACAGCGAGATGAAGCGGCTCGCGAGGCCGCTGTCGTGGATCACCCGGTTCAGGCGGCTGACCATGCCCGTGATCTTCTCGCCCTTGCTCTGGCCCATGCGCATGCCGATGACCACGTCGCGGGCCTGCAGCGCCGCGGGCAGGCCGTGGCCGCTCGCGTCGGCGATGAGGACCCCGAGGGCGCCGGCCTCGACCTCCTGCACGTCGTACACGTCGCCGCCCACGTCGTCGGCCGGCACCGTCACCGCCGCGATGTCGAAGCCGGCGAAGCGGGGCAGGGTGGGCGGGATCAGGGACTGCTGGATCGTGCTCGCCTGGCGGACCTGGTCGGCCAGGGCCTGGGCCCGCAGCTTCAGGCCCACCGCCGCGCGGATGGTCTCCAGGAGCACCAGCAGGTCCTCTTCCGAGCCGTGGTGCTGGATGCCGAGGCTGAGGATGTACGCGGGACCGGAACCCACCAGGATCGCCGCCGAGTCGACGCCGGCCAGATCGGCCTCCAGCTCGGGGTCGAAGCCCGGCGATTCGGGCGAGATCACGAGCAGGCGCCGCGCCTCGAGGTCGCGCACCACCTGGTAGTCGCGCCCGACCGTCTTGCCGGCGATGGCCTCGCCCTTGCCGCCGAGGCTCTCGAAGAGCCGGTAGGCATCCTTCTCCTGCCGGTACAGCCGGCCGCTGACGACCCCGAGATCGCGGGTCGCCGGGTTCTCCACCAGCTCGCGCAGGATGTCGCGCAGCATGCGCTCGTCCCCGGCGCTGTGGTCGATGCGGTCGAGGACGTCCTCGACGCTCCGGTACAGTCTCTTGTGCATCCGTTCCTCTCTCGGGCGGTCCGCCCCGGGGTTCCG
>JAGRGD010000025.1 GCA_020445665.1 Rhodocyclaceae bacterium | reverse complement strand
GCGCTCGTCGCCAAGGGCGAAGCTGGGAATTCGCGGAGCATTGCTCCGCGCCAGCGAAGCCGGCGGGCTGTGCAAAGCCCGCAGTGGACCGCCACCCTTGCCTTCCTCCCGCGCCTTGTGGCACAGGTCAAAGTCTCAACGCGATCCGCCATACAAATGTCCACAGACCCTAGGCGTCCACCGGAGCGATGTGCGAAGACCTATTCGACCGCGAGGGCACTTAGCCAGTCCCGCACCGCCAGGCCGGTACCGAACTCCCAGGCCTTGAGCTTCTCCGGCGCAATCAGGCGGTACTCGGCCAGTTCCTCGTTCAGCACGATCTCGCCCCGGGCCTTCACGTGGTACGCGAGGATCAGTTCGTTCTTGCGCTCGAACGGGTAGAGCCCGACCAGGGCGACGTCCAACACCTCCAGCGCGGTCTCCTCCTGCACCTCCCGAGCGACGCCTTGTGCCGGGTCTTCGTTGCGCTCAAGGAAACCGGTCACGAGCGCGAACTTGCCCTCCTCCCACGCCACGTTGCGCGCCAGCAGGATCGCACCGTCCCGATCCTCGCACTGGATGATGGCCGCGACGATCGGGATCGGGTTGTCCCAGAACACCCAGCCACAGTGCATGTCGGCGCAGGTCTGGCGCAGCGCGCCGGCGATCGGGAATTCCTCGAGGGGGCTGCCGCAGCAGGGGCAGAAGCGGTATCGGTTCATGGCCCCCATGATAAGAAAAAGGGCCGCCCCGAGGCGACCCTTTCGCGACCGGGGCGGGCGGCCTCAGAGCCGCTCTTCGGCCCAGCCCTTGACGGACGCCAACGCTGCCGGCAGCTGGTCGGGCCGGGTGCCGCCGGCCTGCGCCATGTCCGGACGGCCGCCGCCCTTGCCCCCCACCTGCTGGGCGACGAAGTTCACCAGCTCGCCAGCCTTGGTCTTGCCGGTCAGGTCCTTGGTCACGCCGGCAATCAGGCTGACCTTCTCGCCGGCCGTCGAAGCCAGCACGATCACCGCACTGCCGAGCTTGTCCTTGAGCTTGTCCATGGTCTCGCGCAGAGTCGGCACGTCGGCCCCTTCGAGCAGGGCCGCCAGCACCTTGGCCCCCTTGACCTCGACGGCCTGGGCGGCCACGTCGTCGCCCTGGCTCGAGGCCAGCTTGGACTTCAGCCGCGCCAGCTCCTTCTCGAGCGAACGCACGGTGTCGACGATCTGGGCGACCCGCTGCACCACCTCGCCCGGCTGAGCCTTGAGGGTGCCGACGATCTGGTCGAGGGTCTGCTGCTGGCGCTGGACCAGGGCCAGCGCGTTGGCGCCGGTGACCGCCTCGACCCGGCGAACGCCGGCCGCGACGCCGCCTTCCATCGTGATCCTGAAGAGACCGATGTCGCCGGTTCGGGCCACGTGGGTGCCCCCGCAGAGTTCCTTCGAGCTACCGATCGACAGCACGCGGACCTCGTCGCCGTACTTCTCGCCGAAGAGCATCATCGCGCCCGACTTCTGGGCGTCCTCGAGCGCCATCACGCGGGCGTCGGTGGCGGCGTTGTCAAGGATCTCGGCGTTCACCCGGCGCTCCACCTCGAGGATCTCGGCCTCGCTCATGGGCTGGGTGTGGGCGAAGTCGAAGCG
>JAGRGD010000223.1 GCA_020445665.1 Rhodocyclaceae bacterium | reverse complement strand
GGCTACGGCGGGCGCATCGAGCTGCTGGTGGCGATCGGCGCGGATGACCGGATCGCCGGCGTGCGGGCCGTCTCCCACCACGAGACGCCGGGCCTGGGCGATTACATCGACCCGCGCAAGGACCGCAACAAGGGCGCGCCGTGGATCGAGCAGTTCGCCGGCCTCGCCCACCCGGGCGGCAAGGGCCTGCGCGTCACCAAGGACGGCGGGGGCGTCGACTATCGCGTCGGCGCGACGATCAGCGCGCGGGCGGTCACCAGCGCCGTCTCGCGCACCCTCGACTGGACCCTCGCCCACCGCCCGCAGGTGCTCGCCGCCGAGCCGGGCTCGACCCTCAACGGAGCACGCTGATGGACCGTCAGATCACCCGCGAGATCGTCTGGAACGGCCTCTGGAAACAGAACCCCGGCCTGGTTCAATTGCTCGGGCTGTGCCCGATCCTGGCCATCAGCACCAACATGGTCAATGCGGTCAGCCTCGGCCTGGCGACGATCCTCGTCATGATGCTGGCCAACCTCGGTGTCGCGGTGCTGCGCAACTTCATCCCCTACGAGGTGCGCATCCCGGTCTTCATCCTGATCATCGCCTCGCTGGTCACGGTCGTGGACCTGGCCTTCAACGCCTGGCTGCACGAGCTCTATCTGGTACTCGGCATCTTCATCCCGCTGATCGTCACCAACTGCATCGTGCTGGCGCGGGTCGAGGCCTTCGCCGCCAAGAACGACGTCACCCACTCGACCCTCGACGGCCTGGCCCAGGGCATCGGGCTGCTGGCCGTGCTGGCGGTGCTGGGCGCGATGCGCGAGGTCATCGGCAGCGGCACCCTGTTCTCCGGCATCGACCTGCTGGTGGACGGCGCCAGCCCGATCCTGCTGTTCGGCGACGACTACCCGGGCTTCCTGGTCATGATCCTGCCACCCGGCGCCTTCTTCGCCCTCGGCCTGCTGATCGCCGCGCGCAACTGGATCGAAGGGCGCGCCGCGGCCCGGCGCCACACCCCGCCCGCCGCCGACGAGGCACTGCCGGCGGCGGAAGCCGGCGCCGCATGAGCGGAACGCCGGCGGGCCGGCGCATGAGCGCCGACCAGGTCGAGGCCATGTTCCATCGACTGGCCGAGGCCAACCCGAACCCGACCACCGAGCTGGAGTACCAGACCCCCTTCCAGTTGCTGGTGGCGGTGGTGCTGTCGGCCCTGGCCACCGACAAGGGCGTCAACCTCGCCACCCGCCGCCTGTTTGCGCAGGCGCCGACCCCGGAGGCGATGGCCACCCTGGGCGAGGAGGGCATCGCCGAGGCGATCCGCACCATCGGCCTCTACCGTAACAAGGCGAAGAACGTGGCGATGCTGTCGCGCCAGCTGCTCGAGCGCCACGCCGGCGAAGTACCCCGCGACCGGGCCGCCCTGGAAGCCCTGCCGGGGGTCGGTCGCAAGACCGCCAACGTGGTCCTCAACACCTTGTTCGGCGAGCCGACCATCGCGGTGGACACCCACCTCTTCCGCCTCGCCAACCGCACCGGCCTCGCGCCGGGCAAGGACGTGCTGGCCGTCGAGCGCGCCCTGCTGCGGCGCATCCCCAAGCCCTACCTGCAGAATGCCCACCACTGGCTGATCCTGCACGGTCGCTACGTGTGCGTGGCCCGCAAGCCCAAGTGCGGCCAGTGCCTCGTCCGTGACCTGTGCGGCTGCCGAGACAAGACCGACTGAGGCCCCCATGTTCGATCCAAGCCGGGAACAGGCAAGACAATTCTTCGTCGAGAGCTGGAAGAAGCAGCGCGACAGACAGGTGCTCACGCCACTGGAGACCATGGCGGTGGACCTGATCGGCCTCCACCCGGAATACCAGGGCCTGCTCGAGGACCCGGACGCGATCCACCGGGACTTCACCCCCGAGGACGGCCAGATCAACCCCTTCCTGCACCTGTCGCTGCACCTGGCCATCGAGGAGCAGCTCTCGATCGACCAGCCGCCGGGCCTGCGCGCGGCCTTCGAGGCAGCCCAGGCCCGCCACGGCAACCGCCACGATGCGCTGCACGACGTCCTTGAGTGCCTCGGGGAAACGATCTGGCAGGCCCAGCGCAGCGGCACGCCGCCCGACGGGCTCGCCTACGTCGGCTGCGTGCGTCGCCGGGCTGGCCTGGGCTAAGCCCGGCCGGCAAGGATCCGACGGTCAGCTTCGCTGGCGTCGCGCCAGGCCCAGCCCAGCGAGGGCCGCGACAAGCAGTGCCAGCGAGCCCGGCTCCGGTACCTCATTGACCGCCTGGGGCGTCGGCACGGCCGCTGCAGCGGGTTGCAGCAGCGGTCCGTCGTCGGGCGGGGTGCCCAGCAGGGCGATCGGCGGCGGCGGGTTTTCTTCCCCGCCTGGACCGGCGCTGCCGCCCGAACCGGTGCCATCGCCCGAGCCTGTGCCGTCGCCCGAACCAGTGCTGTCGCCCGAACCGGTGCCGTCGCCCGAACCGGTGCCGTCGCCCGAACCGGTGCCGTCGCCCGAACCGGTGCCGTCGCCCGAACCAGTGCCATCGCCCGAACCGGTGCCGTCGCCCGAACCGGTGCCATCGCCCGAACCGGTGCCATC
>JAGRGD010000222.1 GCA_020445665.1 Rhodocyclaceae bacterium | reverse complement strand
GGCGACATCTGCGACCGGACTCTGGTCGATGCACTGCTGGCCCGCCACCAGCCGAGGGCGATCGTGCACTTCGCCGCGGAGAGCCACGTGGACCGATCGATCCACGGCCCGGGTGAATTCGTCCGCACCAACGTCGAGGGCAGCTTCACGCTGCTCGAGGCGGCCAGGGCTTATTGGGTAGCGCTCGAAGGCGGCGAGAAGGCAGCCTTCCGCTTCCTGCACGTGAGCACCGACGAGGTCTATGGCTCCCTGGGCGGCGAAGACGCCCCGTTCACCGAGACCCACCCCTACCAGCCCAACAGCCCGTACTCCGCGAGCAAGGCTGCGTCGGATCATCTCGTGCGGGCCTGGTTCCACACCTACGGCCTGCCGGTGGTCACGACCAACTGTTCCAACAACTACGGCCCCTATCAGTTCCCGGAGAAGCTGATTCCGCTGATCATCGTCAATGCGCTCGCGGGTCGCGAGCTGCCCGTCTATGGCGATGGTCAAAACGTGCGCGACTGGCTCTACGTGAGCGACCACTGCGCCGCGATCCGCCGGGTGCTCGAGGCCGGAACGCCGGGCGAGACCTACAACATCGGCGGCTGGAACGAGATGGCCAACATCGACATTGTGCGGACCGTCTGCGGCCTGCTCGACACCCTGCGCCCCTGTGCCGACGGCCCCTACGAGCGGCTGATCCGCTTCGTCACCGACCGGCCCGGCCACGACCGCCGGTATGCCATCGACGCCCGCAAGGTCGAGCGGGCGCTCGGCTGGCGCCCGGCCGAGACCTTCGAGACCGGCATCGAGAAGACCATCGCCTGGTACCTGGACAACGCCGGGTGGGTCGCCAACGTCCAGAGCGGTGCCTACCGGGCGTGGGTCAGCACGAATTACGATGCCCGCGACGCCGCACGCGGAGCTGGCGCATGAGCATCCTGCTCCTCGGCCCGGACGGCCAGGTTGGCTGGGAATTGCGCCGGGCGCTGGCCCCGCTGGGCGAGGTGATCGCCCTGGGGCGTGAAGGCACCGACGGCCTGTGTGGCGACCTCGCCCGGCCCGAGGCCCTGGCCGACACCGTCCGCCGGCTCGCGCCCAAGGTCATCGTCAACGCAGCCGCCTACACCGCTGTGGACCGGGCCGAGAGCGAGCCGGAGCTGGCGCAGCATGTGAACGGCGACGCCCCCGGCGTCCTAGCGGATATCGCCAGGGCGCTGGATGCCTGGCTGGTGCACTACTCCACCGACTACGTCTTCGACGGCAGCGGCGACCGGCCCTGGCAGGAGGACGACGCCACCGGGCCGCTCAGCACCTACGGGCGGACCAAGCTCGCTGGCGAGGCCGCGATTCGCGACAGCGGATGCCGCCATCTGATATTCCGCACCAGCTGGGTCTATGCCGCCCGGGGCGGCAACTTTGCGCGCACCATGCTGCGACTGGCGGCCGAGCGCGAGCGCCTCACCGTGATCGACGACCAGGTCGGCGCACCGACCGGGGCCGAGCTGATCGCCGACGTGACGGCTCACGCGCTGCGCTGCGCCCTGCGCGAGCCAGATCTGGCCGGCAGCTACCACCTGGCCGCCGGCGGTGAGACCAGCTGGTGCGCCTATGCCCGCCACGTGATCGACGTCGCCCGCGCGCAGGGCCAGGCCCTGGCGGTGCGCGAGATTGCCCCGATCCCCACCACCGACTACCCGACGCCGGCCCGCCGGCCGCTCAACTCCCGGCTCGACTGCCGCCGCCTCGCGCAGGCCTTCGGGCTGAGCCTGCCGCCGTGGCAACACGGCGTCGACCGCATGCTGACCGAGATCCTGGACGTCCGATGACCGATACCCAAGCGGCCCGCAAGGGCATCATCCTCGCCGGCGGCTCCGGCACCCGGCTGCATCCGGCGACCCTGGCCGTCTCGAAGCAGTTGCTGCCGGTTTACGACAAACCGATGATCTACTATCCCCTGTCGGCCCTGATGCTGGCCGGCATCCGGGAGATCCTGATCATCTCGACCCCCCAGGACACACCGCGCTTCGAGCAACTGCTCGGCGACGGCAGCCAGTGGGGGCTGTCGCTCCAGTACGCCGTGCAGCCCAGCCCGGACGGCCTCGCCCAGGCCTTCCTGATCGGCGAGGACTTCCTCGCCGGCGGCCCGAGCGCCCTGGTGCTGGGCGACAATCTCTTCTACGGCCACGACTTTGCCAAGGTGCTCGGCGCTGCAAACCGGCAGCGCGGGGGCGCGACGGTGTTCGCCTACCCGGTGCAGGACCCGGAGCGCTACGGGGTGGTCGAGTTCGACGGCCACGGCAAGGCCGTCAGCCTCGAGGAGAAGCCCGCCGAACCCCGCAGCCGCTATGCCGTCACCGGGCTCTACTTCTACGACGAGCGGGTCGTGGATATCGCCCGCGAACTCAAGCCCAGCGCCCGGGGCGAGCTGGAGATTACCGACGTGAACCGACAGTACCTCGAGTGGGGCGAACTGGACGTTCAGGTGATGGGGCGCGGCTATGCCTGGCTCGACACCGGCACCCACGAGTCGCTGCTCGAGGCGAGTCTCTTCATCCAGACCATCGAGAAGCGCCAGGGCCTGAAGGTGTGCTGTCCGGAGGAAATCGCCTGGCGCTCCCGCTGGATCGACGACGCCGCGCTCGAGGTGATGGCCGAGCGGCTCAGCAAGAACGACTACGGGCGCTACCTCAAGCGCCTGTTGAAGGAGCGGGTGTTCTGATGGAAGCGCAGCGAACCGCCATTCCCGATGTCGTGGTGCTCGAGCCGAAGGTCTTCGGCGATGCCCGCGGCTTCTTCCTCGAGAGCTACAACGAACGGGCCTTCGAAGCCGCCACCGGCGTCTCCCCGCGTTTCGTACAGGACAACCACTCCCGCTCCGGGCGCGGCGTGCTGCGTGGGCTGCACTACCAGATCCGCCAGGCCCAGGGGAAGCTGGTGCGGGTGACGAGCGGGGCGGTGTTCGACGTGGCGGTGGACCTGCGGCGCAGTTCGCCGAGCTTCGGCCGCTGGGTCGGGGCCGAGCTTTCGGCCGAGAACAACCGCCAGATGTGGATCCCGCCCGGCTTCGCCCACGGCTTCGTGGTGCTCTCCGAGACGGCCGACTTCCTCTACAAGACCACCGACTACTACGCACCGGAGCACGAGCGCTGCCTGCTGTGGAACGACCCCACGGTGGGCGTCGACTGGCCGCTGGAGATCGAGCCGCTGCTCTCGGCCAAGGACCGCAAGGGCTGTCTGCTC
>JAGRGD010000221.1 GCA_020445665.1 Rhodocyclaceae bacterium | reverse complement strand
TGGAAGCCGACCGGACGCTCGGCGGCCGTTGCGACTGGATCGAACCGGAAGCCCCGGCCTCGGTCGATCTGCCCGTCGAGGGCGCGGCGGCCCTGAAGGCGGCGGTGATCACCGTCGTCCTGCATTACACCACGACCGGACCCTTGGCCTGAATTCACCCACATAGGAGACCCCCATGGCACGCGCACACGGCGCGCGGGCGCAGATGGCGCTTGCGTTCGAGACGGTTTACGGCACCCCGCCCGCCAGCGGCTATCGGCTGATGCCCTTCGCCCGAACCACTCTGGGGGCGGAACAGCCGCTCCTGAACAGCGAGCTGCTGGGCTACGGCCGCGATCCCCTGGCGCCCATCAAGGATGCCGTCACCGCCGATGGTGAGGTGGTGGTGCCGATCGATGTGGAGGCCTTCGGCTTCTGGCTGAAGGCGGCCTTCGGGGCACCGACCACGACCGGCACCACGCCCAAGACCCACACCTTCCAGTCGGGAAACTGGACGCTGCCCTCGATGGCCATCGAAGTGGCCATGCCCGAGGTACCGCGGTTCGCGATGTATGCGGGCTGCGTGATGGACCAGCTCAGCTGGCAGATGAGCAGGTCGGGGCTGCTGACCGCGACCGCCCGGCTGATCGCGCAGGGCGAGGCGATTGCCACGACCACCGCCGCAGGGACGCCGACCGCGCTGGGCCTCCAGCGCTTTGGCCATTTCAACGGGGTGGTGAAGCGCAACGGCACCAGCTTGGGCAATGTCGTCTTGGCCGAGATCACCTACGCCAACGGCCTCGACCGGATCGAGACCATCCGCAACGACGGCAAGATCGAGGGCGCCGATCCCGGCATGGCGGCACTGACCGGCCGGATCGAGGTGCGTTTCGCCGATAGCGCCCTCGTCATCCGCCCCGCATCCTGATCCTCTACGGCTCGCTCCGGGCGCGATCGTTCAGCCGACTGTCGGCCGAGGAAGCCGGTCGCATTCTCACAGCGCTCGGGGCGGAGGTCCGGTTCTTCAACCCCTCAGGCCTGCCGCTGGTAGACGACGGGGTGGATGCCAGCCACCCGAAGGTGCGGGAGCTGCGTGATCTGGTGACCTGGTGCGAAGGCATGGTCTGGTCGAGCCCCGAGCGGCACGGCGCGATGACCGGCCTCATGAAGACGCAGATCGACTGGATTCCGCTGTCCGAGGGCGCCGTGCGACCGACGCAGGGTAAGACGCTGGCAGTGATGCAGGTGTCGGGCGGCTCGCAGAGCTTCAACGCGGTCAACCAGATGCGGGTTCTCGGGCGCTGGATGCGGATGCTGACTATCCCCAACCAGTCCTCCATCCCCAAGGCGTTTCAGGAGTTCGACGAGGCGGGACGAATGCGCCCGTCGCCACTCTACGACCGGATCGTGGATGTCATGGAGGAGCTGGTGAAGTTCACGCTGCTCACGCGCGATCGGAAGGCGTATCTCGTGGACCGCTACTCCGAGCGCAAGGAAACGGCGGCCGCGCTCATGAAGCGGGTGAACCTCTCCGCCGCAACCTGAGCGCAGGGCGATGTCGCGAGGCCCGTTTGCGCCGCCTCATGTTCGCCTGAGGGCCAGCAGAGCGGCGAAGGAGGCAACCCCGATCCCGGCCGTCAGCCAGATCGCCGAGAGGCCCCATGTGGTCAGCGGGGCACCGAAGATCAGGGGCGCCGCTGCTTGCAGGATGCGGGCGGGCGCATTCAGCCAGCCGATCCGCCGCCCGTATCCCGCCGACCCGAACAACGCCAGCGGCAGAGTGCCCTTGGCTATCGTGAGGATCCCGTTCCTCGCCCCATGCAGGAGCGCGAAGGCATAGGCCGCGGGACCTCCGAAGCTCACCAGCGCCACCGCGGCGACGGGATGCGCCGCTGCCGCCACTCGGGTCGAGACGAGCGGGTGGAACCAGCGCAGCAGGCCGAACTCCAGCACCCGCGCTGCGACCTGCGCCGGGCCGATCAACGCTCCTGCCGCGATGGCGACAGCCGTGCTGGCCCCGGCGGCCTGCAGAAGGCCTGGCAGATGCGCGGCCATGGCGGTCGAGTTGAACCAGGTCGCGGCAAAGACGAAGGCCAGCAGCACAGCGCAAGGCGGGATGGAGGAGGGCCGTCCTCGACCGGCGTCGCCACTCCGGCTGCCGTCTTGGTGCCTTTCGGCAGCCACGCGTTCAGCGGCAACGCCACTGCCAGATGGATCAGCGCCCAGCCGAGGCAGGCTTCGCGCCAGCCCCATGTCGCCAGCATCAGCCCCGAAAGCGGCCAGCCGACCGTGCTCGCGATCCCGGCGATGAGGGTAATGCCGGTGATCGGAACTCGCGCGTCCTTGCCATAGATCCCGGCCAGCGTTGCGAACCCTGTCTCGTAGAGCCCTATGCCCATGCCGAGCCCGATCACGGCCCAGCCGGCGAACAGAACCAGGGGCGTCGCAGCCAGCGCGAGCAGCCCGAGCCCCGCTGCGAAGACAAGGTTCGCCGCCTTGAAGGGCGAGAGGTGATTGGCCCGACCGGCTCGATCCGGGTGTCGGCGAGCCAAGCGTTGAGATCGGCTCCGCTGAGCTTGGCCGTTTCGATCAGGGTGTAGGGCGGAAAGATGGAGAAACCAGCAGCCGTCAAGCATCTCTGCATAGGGTCACGCCGTCGCGC
>JAGRGD010000220.1 GCA_020445665.1 Rhodocyclaceae bacterium | reverse complement strand
TGCCGCGACGAGCTGCGTGGAATTCGCACTGTTCTTCGTGGACTTCTGGTTCCAGCTCGCGCGCTGGCTCGACAGCACGATCCTCGATGCGCTCTATGGCTGGGGGTTCGGCGCGAGCCGGCCGCACTCGAACTTCGATCCCTTGATCGGCCTGAACAATGCCTTCGGGGACATGCTGCTCAACTTCGTCATGGCGACGATGTTCATCGTGCTGCCGGGTTTTTGGGTGACAGCACTGGGGTGGGTGGGCATCCGCGCCGGCAATGCACTTCAGGGACTTTCGGAAGGTACGAAATCAGCAGGCCAAGCCGGCTCAAGAGGCGCAGGCACCGTGATTCGGGCAGCCAAGTAACTACCTACCGCTCATCATCAAAGCGGGGGTCTGGATCGTCGTCGTAGTTGATTGGATCGTAGAAAACACTGTGCTTGTGATCCGCTTGATCGCCGATCGCCCATTCCTCCGCTTCGCCGGGAGCGGCGTTCCGTGCCGTCCAACCCGCAAACACGGTGAACATGATCAACAGCGCCAGCCAGAAGGCGACGTAAATTAGCACGCCGAATGCAACGAGCTTGACGATCAACAACACCCCTCGGGCGGCACCAGGCGCCAATCCTTGCGCCACCAGCCAGTCGTGCGCTTGGCGGTCCAGACGCACACAAGCCCGCCACATTCGGCCCAAAGTCCGGCCTGCGCGTTCCGCGAAAGTGGTCTGTGCAGCGAGCTTCATGGTGGCTACCTCATGGCCGTCCTATGGGTTCTTACCCAACACCTGTTCCAAGATATCCTCGATTGAATCCACCACGGATTTTTCAAATCTCGTTTGAAATTCGATGCGACATCCAATCAACGTTCCTTCAATGCCCATTCCGCCTGGCTCGCCGCCACCAGCGCCGCCCAGTCGTCGGGCGGATTGCCACGTCCGAGCATCTTCTCGAACACCGCGTAGGGGTCCGATTTGCTGCCAGCCGACCGCAAGGTCTGTTCGTCGTTGACCCAGGCGAACACGATGGCCTTAGCCTTGGAGTCGTAGCGGAAGAACAGCCTGAACCGCCGCCCGATCTTCGCGCGCCGCCAGTGGCGATATGCCGGCCCCAGGGTGTTGCCCTGACGGTACTCGTCCCGCGAGGGGTCGCTCGGCACGACATCCAGGATCAACTGGCTCAACGCCCGAAACAGCTTGACGTTGGCGTTGCTCTCGAATCCTTGCGGGTCGTTCTGTTCGGCCCGTTCCGCGGCCGCCTGCAGCTTGCGCAACTGCTCGATCACGCCCTCGTGGAACAAGAGCGTCCAGCCGTGCCGCTGCATCAGAGCGCCACTTCGCCGTCGATGTCTTCATCGAGATTGACCGCGTGGCCGGCATTCGCCAACATGGCCCGGGCCAGATCATCCGGCAGGGACTGGACGTGCCTGCCGGCCCGGATGTCGGCCTCCAGCAGGCCCAGGAAGGCCTCGATGGCCGGGTCTTCGTGTTCGGCGTCGGCGCGGGTCACGATGACTTCGCCTCCGCGCAGGTCGAAGGCCACTTTTCCACCGGCGTCCACGCCCAGTGCCTGCCGGATGGGCTTGGGCAGTGTGATCTGGCCCTTGGAGGTCAGCGTGGCGACTTCATGGATCTCAGGCATGGCTGTTCTCCTGGTGACAATGCCTGCATGGTAAGGAATTTTCCTTACCTCGTCAATGTGCTTGAGCATGGGGCCTCCGTCCAGTTGAAAGAGAAGGCCCCATCGTAGGCTCGGCACAGGCCGTCTTCCCCCCGGAATCCGATTTGGGCCAGTCCCGCATTGGCTGTGGCTCGGCTGCCTTTGCTGCCCTATACCAAAGGCTTTCCAACAAAGGCCAAAGGGCTGGGAAGGGGCAAGGGAACGGGGTCAAGGGGAAAGGCCCTACCCGAAAGGGCCAAAAGGCTCCTCCGGCCAGCCCGTCATCCAGGATTCGCCATGCTCTCGCTGTTCCAACGCAAACGGGTGTCTCCTACCACCGCAGCGGCGCCCACTCCCTCCGCCGAGCCCCCCAAAGGGCTGACGCGGCCGGAATCGGCCGCATCACTGCTGGCGACACCGCGCCGGCAGAAGCTGCTGGAACACATCTGGCAGCGCACGTCCGTTTCCCGTGACCAGTTCGCCACGCTGTATCGGGCGCCACTGGAGCGCTACGCCGAGCTGGTCCAGCATTTCCCAGCCTCGGAAAGCCACCACCACGCCTACGCGGGCGGCATGCTGGACCACGGCCTGGAGATCGTCGCCTACGCGCTCAAGCTGCGGCAATCGCACCTGCTGCCTGCCGGCGCCACGCCGGAAGCCCAGGCCGCTCAGGCCGAGGCCTGGACTGCGGGCATCGCCTACGCGGCACTGCTGCACGACGTCGGCAAGGTCGCCGTGGACCTGCATGTCGAGTACGCCGACGGCGCGGTCTGGCACCCCTGGCACGGCCCGCTGCGGCGGCCGTACCGCTTCCGCTATCGCAGGGACCGCGAGTACCGGCTGCACAGCGCCGCCACCGGACTGCTGTATGCCCGCCTGCTCGATCCGGACATCTTCGACTGGCTGAGCGGCTACCCCGACCTGTGGGCCGCCTTGCTCTACGTCCTGGCCGGCCAGTACGAGCACGCCGGTACGCTCGGCGAGCTGGTCATCCAGGCCGACCAAGCCTCGGTTGCCCAAGAACTCGGCGGCGATCCAGGCAAGGCACTGGCTGCGCCCAGGCACGCGCTGCAGCGCAGGCTGCTCGACGGCCTGCGCTATCTGCTCAAGGAGGAATTCAAGCTGAACCAGCCCCAGGCCTCGGATGGATGGCTGACCCAGGACGCGCTCTGGCTGGTGAGCAAGACTGTCTCGGACAAGCTGCGCGCTCACCTGCTGTCGCAGGGCATCGACGGCATTCCGTCGAACAACACGGCGGTATTCAATGTCCTGCAGGACCATGGCATCGTCCTGGCCACGCCGGACGGCAGGGCGATCTGGAAAGGCACCGTCACAAGCGACGCCGGCTGGTCGCACAGTTTCACCTTCCTCAAACTGTCGCCGGCGGCAATCTGGGAGGCCGCCGAGCGGCCGGCGCCGTTCTCGGGTCGTGTGCAGGTCGATCCGGATGGGGTCGAGATCGTGGCTGCGGGCACCACCACGGTCGACGCCCTGCCCCCAGATCTCGAGACGCCAGCCGTGCCAGCCACATCGGCGGCGGCGGACATGGGCGTAGCTGCGCTGCTCGATCTGCTGGAGGCGGCACCAGCGGCCCCGCCGCTATCCGAGCCTGAGCCGGGGCCGGACGATGAAAACGGGCCGACATCGATCACAACGCCGGCGTCAGCGCCCAGCGCGAACGGAGCGGAGCACCGACAGCCTGTCGAACCCTCCGGCGATCACTTTATGGTCTGGCTGTCCCTGGGCATCCAGATGCACCGGATCATCATCAACGACGCCAAGGCCCTGGTGCATACGGTCGCCGGCACGGCCTGCCTGGTCAGTCCCGGCGTCTTCCAGCGCTATGCTCAGGAGCACCCCCAAGTCGCCGCGTTGGCCAGAGCGGACCGGCTGGAGGGATGGCAGTGGGTGCAGAAGCGCTTCGAGAAGTTGGGCCTGCACCGCAAGCAGGCGAGCGGCTTGAACATCTGGACCTGCGAAGTCATCGGGCCGCGCAAGACGCGGCGGCTGCATGGCTACCTGCTGGTCCGCCCCGGGGCACTGCTCCCGGAGGTGCCGCCCGACAACCCGTACCTGCGTCTCCTTGCCGAAACACCGGCGCGCGAAAATTCGACTGCGGGGGACAGGCACGGCGACCAGGCGCCGGGCTGACGTCGCGATGCTGGCCGGGTTTCAGTCGGCGGGTCTGGGCGGCGCCAGCTTTTTCTCGGTAAGCGCCATCAGGTGAGCGGAGCTGCAGTTCAGCCCGCGGGCAATCTTGAGGATCAGGGACAGCGTGGGCATGTGTTCGCCGCGCTCGATCTTGCCCATGTGCGAGCGCTCGATGCCGGACAGATGCGCCAGCGTCTCCTGCGCAATGCCCTGGTGTGTTCTTTCTTCCCGAACGGCAGCCCCAAACGCGATGGCTGGTTCCGCTTCGTAGGTAGTGGTGCCGGTGGGGCGGCCCCTTTGGATCGAACGCTTTGGCATTGCCAAGAGCGTCGAACACGGTCACGATTTAAACCACGTTA
>JAGRGD010000219.1 GCA_020445665.1 Rhodocyclaceae bacterium | reverse complement strand
TGAAGCGGTGGCAATTGTCATCTTCGCCATGGATTTCCTCCCACAACGAAAGACACCCGCTTGTGGGGCAAGAATAGCACAGATGACTGTAACCGGCGCTACACGAAGCACCCGCTGGACGAACCACCCGCCTGGCGCCAGGACACGGTCAGGGGTGGGGAGGCGGACCGCCCGGGTTCGGGAAGGCGTGCCTGCCAGGATTCCATTCGGATCCGCAGGTGGTTTCAACCCGTCGAAGATTGACATGGCGATGAAGCGGCGATGATATGGGAGTTCTCGACAAGTCGATCAGTGCCGGGAGCTTTCGTGGCTCGTCGAGACAATACAAAGAGGCTCGGGCTCATTTGTTCCACGGTTATGGGCTCGGCCGGTCGAGCGGAGGCGTCGGGATGAGGAAGAGTGCGGCGGGGCTGCCTGCGGGCGCGGCGGATGATGCGGAGCCGAGCCTGAAGAGGGAGCTCGCGTTGTTCCTGCTTCTGGCCTTCGTGGTGTTGCCGGCCGTGATGTTCGGCGCGGTTGCCGCCTACGGGTTCGCCGTTTGGTTCCTGCAGATCCTGTATCTCGGTCCGCCCACTTGACGTTCGAGCGGGCGCGGCTCGGCGAGGCGGCGTGCCTGCCCGAGCCATCGCGTCGCTCGGGGGGAGTGCGATGATGAAGAGGCTGCTCGGATTCATCCGGGATCTGTTCCTCAGGCCCTCGGCGAGGATCGGTCTCGGCGTGCTGGTGGTGGGCGGCTTCGTTGCCGGTGCGGTGGCCTGGCAGGGCTTCAATACGGCAATGGAGGCGACCAACGAGGAGACGTTCTGCCTGACTTGCCACACCATGCGCGACAATCTCCTGCCCGAGCTGCAGAAGACCGTGCACTGGAGCAACCGCTCCGGGGTGCGCGCCCGTTGCCCGGACTGCCACGTGCCGCACGAGTTCACCGACAAGGTCGCGCGCAAGATGCAGGCCAGCCGCGAGGTCTGGGGGCAGCTCGTCGGCACCATCGGGACGCGCGAGAAGTTCAACGATCACCGCCTCGTGCTGGCGCGCCGCGAATGGCGCCGGCTGAACGCCAACGGGTCGCGCGAATGCCGCGCCTGCCACGACTACAAGGACATGGACTTCGACCGCATGCGCCCGGCGTCCCAGGTGGCGATGCGGGCCGCCGCCGAGCGCGACCAGAGCTGCATCGGCTGCCACAAGGGGATCGCGCATCAGTTGCCCGACCTGAAGGGCGAGCACAACCCGGCCTTCGACACGCTGGTGTCGGCCGCCGCCGGGCAGGGTGTGGAGGTGGGGGGCGAGTACTACGCCATCCTGCCGCGGCCGCTCTTTCGCGATGCGGCGTTGACCCAGCCGGTCGGCACGATTGAGGTGGCGGGCCGGGTGAAGGTGCTCGAGACGCAAGGCGACGCGCAGCGCGTGGAGCTCGATCTCTGGCGCAAGAACAAGGGCTACGGCCGGGTCTGGTACAGCCATTTCGGGCTGAACATCGTCAGCGCCATCCTCGAGAAGGAGATCTCGCGGGACGAGGATCTCGTGACCGTGCTGGAGGCCAGGGAAGACCCGCTGACCGGGCTCGAATGGCAGCAGGTCAAGGCCGAGGTGTGGCTCGCGGCCGAGAGCCTGCTCGACAGCCCGGAGGAGATCTGGACGATCGCCCGCTCGAGCTACAACGAAAGCTGCAGCACCTGCCATCGCCAGCCCGACGAGGCGCATTTCGACGCCAACGCCTGGCCCGGCCTGTTCGCCGGCATGGTGGGCTTCACCAGCCTGGACGACGACACCGCCAAGGTGGTGCTCAAGTACCTGCAGACCCATTCGGCCGATTTTCGCGGCACGGCGCACGGCGCCGACCCGACCCTGGGCGTCGTGCAGACCGCGCGGCCCTGACGAGGATGAGCCCATGAGCTTCCCGAGGCGCGATTTCCTCAAGGGCATGGCGGCGATATCGGGCACGGGCCTGGTGGCGCCCAGCCTGCTCACCCCGAGCCCCGGCAAGGCGCAGGGCGCCGGCGTGGAGATGACCGACGACATCACCACCTGGAAGATCACCGGCTCGCACTTCGGCGCCATTCGCGCCAAGGTGGTCAACGACCGGGTGCTGGAGGTGCAGCCGCTCGAGCTGGACCAGCACCCGACCGAGATGATCAAGGGGATCATCGGGCTGATCTACAGCCCGTCGCGCATCCGCTACCCGATGGTGCGGCTCGACTGGTACAGGAACCGGCACAAGAGCGACACGACGCGGCGCGGCGACAACCGCTTCGTGCGGGTCGGCTGGGACGAAGCCATCGACCTCTTCTACGCCGAGCTCGAGCGGGTGCAGCAGGAGCACGGGCCCTGGGCGCTGCACACCGCCGGCGTCGGCTGGCGCTCGGTCGGCCAGATGCACAGCTGCGGCAACCACATGGTGCGCGCGATCGCCATGCACGGGCGCAGCGTCGGCACGATCGGCGACTACTCGACGGGGGCGGGGCAGGTGATCCTGCCCTATATCCTCGGCTCCACCGAGGTCTACTCGCAGGGCACCTCGTGGGAGGTCATCCTCGAGCAGAGCCAGGTGATCGTCTTCTGGGCCAACGATCCGATCAAGAACCTGCAGGTCGGCTGGAACACCGAAACCCACGAGGCCTACGCCTACTACGCGCAATTGAAGGACAAGATCGCCAGGGGCGAGATCCGGGTGATCAGCGTCGATCCGGTGCGCAGCAAGACGCAGAACTACCTCGAGTGCGAGCACCAGTACGTCAATCCCTTGACCGATGTGCCGCTGATGCTGGCGATGGCGCACACCCTGGTCACGGAGGAGCTCTACGATGCCGAGTTCCTCGAGACCTATGCGCTGGGCTTCGACCGCTTCGTGCCCTACCTCGAGGGCAAGACCGAGGACATGGTCGAGAAGACGCCGGAATGGGCCGAGGCCATCTGCGGCGTGCCGGCGGAGCGCATTCGCGAGCTCGCACGGCTCATGGCCGGCAACCGCACCCAGCTCGTCTTCGGCTGGGCGGTGCAGCGCCAGCAGCACGGCGAGCAGCCCTACTGGATGGGGGCGGTGCTGGCGACGTTGCTCGGCCAGATCGGCCTGCCGGGCGGCGGCATCAGCTTCTCGCACCACTACAGCTCGGTCGGCGTGTCCTCCTCGGGTGCCGCGATGCCGGGCGCCTTTCCGCTCAACCTCGATCCGGGCCGCACGCCCAAGCACGACAACACCGACTACCAGGGCTACAGCGCGGTGATCCCGATCTCGCGGGCGATCGACGCGCTGCTCGAGCCCGGCAAGGAGATCGACTTCAACGGGGCGAAGGTCAAGCTGCCGCCCTACAGGATGGGCGTCTTCATCGGCCACAACCAGTGGCACCGGCAGCAGCAGCGAAACCGCATGAAGGAGGCCTACCAC
>JAGRGD010000218.1 GCA_020445665.1 Rhodocyclaceae bacterium | reverse complement strand
CCCGCGCGCCCCCCACCCACTCCTGAGCCCAGCCGCGGCGCCACGACCCGAACCGGTCGTCGGCCCGCTGTCCCGCGTGGCGGCACGACGCCCCACGCCCCGACCCTAGCTTCAGGAGCTTCACCATGTCTTCCGCTTTCCGGGCGCCCGCGCGCGCCCTGCCGCGGCGCACGCCGCTCGCCCTCGCACTCGCCCTGCCCTTCGCCACCCTGTTCGCCGCGCCACCCGCGCTCGCCGACGACGCCGTGCTGACGCTGCAGGCGGTGTCCGTCACCGGAACCCGCGAACAGCAGCCCCTCGCCGAGACGCCCGCCTCGGTCGGTGTCGTCGACGCGACCGCAGTCGAGCTCGTGCGACCGGCCCACCCGTCGGAGATCGTCAGCCAGGTGCCCGGCGCCGCCGTCGCCGTCACCAACGGCGAGGGTCACACCACGGCAATCCGCCAGCCCTTCACCACCGCGCCGGTGTACCTGTTCCTCGAGGACGGCATCCCGACCCGCTCGACCGGCTTCTTCAACCACAATGCGCTGTACGAGACGAACCTGCCGCAATCGGGCGGCATCGAGATCACCCGCGGCCCCGGCACCGCGCTCTACGGCTCGGACGCCATCGGCGGCATCGTCAACGTGCTGACGCGGACGCCCCCGACGGAGCGCGAGGCCTACGTTTCCGGCGAAGCCGGCGGCCACGGCTGGTGGCGCCTGCTGGCCGGCGGCGGCATGGGCTACGACATGGGTGGCTGGCGTGCCGACCTCAACCTGACCCATACCGACGGATGGCGCGACGCCACCGACTACGACCGCCAGAGCGGCACCCTGCGCTGGGACCACGCCCTGTCCGACCGGACCGTGGCCAAGACCGTCCTCGCCTTTTCCGAGATCGACCAGCAGACCGGCGCCGGCTCGCCGCTGATCCGCGCCGACTACGAGGACGATCCGACCCGCAACTACAGGACCATCGCCTTCCGCGAGGTGTCGGCCCTGCGCCTCTCGAGCGCCATCGAGCATGAGTCCGGCGACAGCCTGTTCTCGGTCACGCCCTATGTGCGCGACAACAGCATGGACCTGCTGGCGACCTTCCGCCTCGCCTTCGACCCGACCGTCTACACCACCGAGAATCGCTCCTTCGGCCTGCTCGCCAAGTGGCGGCAGGACTTCGCGCCGATGCGCACGCGACTGATCGTCGGGGTGGACCTCGACCACAGCCCGGGCAGCCGGCTGGAGCGTCGCCTCAACCTGGTCACCGCCGGCTCGGGTGCGGCGCGCGAATACCTCGACTACAGCGTCGGGCCGGTCGCCTACGACTACGACGTCAGCTTCACCGGCATCTCGCCCTACGTGCACACCGAGTTCTCGCCCAGCGAGGCCCTGCGCCTGACCGCCGGCCTGCGCTACGACCACCTCAGCTACGACTTCGACAATGCCTTCGCCGCCGAGGCCCGCGCCGTCACCACGACCACCAACGGCACGCCGGCGACGCGCTACTACGGCCAGGCCGGCGATGGCGTGACGCGCTTCGAGCACCTCAGCCCGAAGCTGGGCGCCACCTGGGCCCTGTCGCCCCGCACCAGCGCGCACGTCGGCTGGACCCACGGCTTCCGGGCCCCTTCGGAGAGCCAGCTGTTCCGTCCGTCGGCCGGATCGAGCGCGGCAGCCGCGCAGGCGTCGGCCGAGTCGGCCCTCGGACTCGACCCGGTCAAGGCCGACCAGCTGGAGGTGGGGCTGCGCGGGCGGGTCGGCCCGGTGGACTACGACCTGGTCGCCTACCAGCTGACCAAGCGCGACGACATCCTGAGCTACCGCGACACCGCCACCAACGCCACCACGGTGGTGAACGCCGGGCGCACCACCCACCGCGGCATCGAGCTGGCCGCGGGCCTGCCCCTCGCCACGGACTGGCGTGTCGACGCCTCGCTGTCGTGGGCGCGCCACCGCTACGCGGACTGGGTGGTGCCCGGCACGGCGGACTTCAGCGACAAGGACATCGAGGCGGCACCGCGCTTCCTCGGCAACACGCGCCTGGGCTGGACGCCGGTGGACGGCGCCCGGATCCAGTTCGAGTGGGTGCATGTGGGCAGCTACTGGATGGACCAGGCCAACACCACCCGCTACGGCGGCCACGACCTCTTCCACCTGCGCGCCGACTGGCGCCTGTCGGACAGCCTGCGCCTGTTCGGCAACGTCACCAACCTGGGCGACCACCGCTACGCCGACAGTGCCCAGATCTCGTCCTCGACGCCGGTCTACTCGCCCGGCCTGCCACGGACCCTGGTGGCCGGCGTGGAGGCCCGCTGGTGATGCGCCCGATCCTCATCTGCCTCCTCGCGCTGCTGCCCGTGCTCGCCCCGGCCCAGCACCACGACCATGGCACCACCGCCCAGGGGGCCACCCCGCCCCGGGCGGCTCGGCCTGCCCTCGGCGCCTCGGCGGCCTTCGGGCCTGCCGGCCGCCTGTGGGCGGTCCACGCCGAGCCACAGCATGTGGTGCTGTCCGTGTCGGATGACGCGGGTCGCCACTGGTCCCGCGTCGGACCGGTCAATGCCGATCCGGAGCCGATTGCGGCGACCGGCGACAACCGGCCCAAGATCGCTTTCGGCAAGGCCGGCCAGCTGCTCGTCACGTGGACCCAGCCCCTCGACAAGCCCTACACCGGGTTCATCCGCCTGGCCCGTGCGCCCTCGCCCGGCGCCGGCTTTGCTGCGCCCCTGACCGTGCACCGTGACCGCCAGCCGATCACCCATCGCTTCGACGCGATCACCGTCGCTCAGGACGGGCGCGTCGTCGTCAGCTGGATCGACAAGCGCGACCTCGCCGCCGCCCGGGCGGCCGGCTCGGACTACCGCGGTGCCGCGGTCTACTACGCGACGTCGCGCGATGGCGGGGTCAGCTTTGCAGCGGAGCAACGCCTCGCCGAGCACAGTTGCGAGTGCTGCCGGATCGCCCTCGCGCCCCGGCGCGACGGCAGCATCCAGGCCCTGTGGCGGCATGTCTTCGCGCCCAATATCCGAGATCACGCCACCGCCCGGATCACCGAGGAGGGCGGTGCGTCAGCGGCCCGGCGCGCGACCCAGGACGGCTGGGCGCTCGACGCCTGCCCCCACCACGGCCCGTCATTGGTCGAAGGCCCGGACGGCACCCTGCACGCGGTCTGGTTCACCGGCGCAGAGGGGCGCGAGGGGCCGTGGTACGGCCAGCTCACCGACGACGGCATGGCGCACCCAATGCGCCTGCCGGATGCCGGGGCGGCCCATGCCGACCTCGCGGTGTCCGGCGACACGGTGGCGATCGCGTGGAAGCGCTTCGACGGCACCGCGACCCAGTTGCGGGTGCTGCGCTCGGCTGATGGGGGCCGGAGCTGGGGCGAGCCGGTCACCGTCGCCCAGGTCGAGGACGCCTCCGGCCAGCCCTTCGTCCTCGTCCATGAGGGTCGCTTCCACGTCTTCTGGCACAGCCGGGCGAAGCCACTGGGTACCTGGAGCCTGCCATGAAGCGCGCTGCCACGCTATGCCTGCTGCTGATCTTGGCCGCGACGGCGACGGCCGGCTCCCTGCGGCCCTTCGATGCCGGGTCGCTGGCGTCGATACGGGCCGCTCACGACGGCCGGGCGTTCCTGCTCGTGTTGTGGTCGGTTCATTGCGCGCCGTGTCGCGACGAACTGGTGCGGGTGCGCGACGCCGTGGCCCGGCGTGCTGACGTCGCCGCGGTTTTCGTCGCCACCGATCCACCCGCCGAGCACGCCGACGCCGAGCGCCTGTGGACGACGCTCGGCATGGCCGGCAGCGAAGGCTGGGCCTTCGCCGACGACTATCTCGAGCGCCTGCGCTGGGCGATCGATCCGAACTGGATGGGTGAGCTGCCGCGCGCCTACCTGTATCGTGCGGACCACCGCCGCGAAGGCCGAAGCGGCCGCCTTGAGGCAGCGGACCTGTCCACATGGCTCGACAGCCTCGCCAACCATTGACGCGGCAATCAAATAGGCGATTTTGGTTCAGACACTTCGCGGCCGCCTCGCTCCCTCCCCTTGTATGTTGAAGGGGGAGGAAGACCTGCCCGCAAACACAACCAGTTTGCTTAACGCGATAATAGCTCGCGACACTTGCCCTCAAACCATCGCCGCGGGATCGACCCAGCGGGTGAAATCGGCCTCCGAGACCCAGCCCGAGGCCAGGGCCGCGGCCTTCAGGGTCGTCCCGTCGGCGTGGGCCCGCTTGGCGATGGCCGCGGCCTTGTCGTAGCCGATGTGCGGCGCCAGCGCCGTCACCAGCATCAGCGAGGCCTCGACCTGTGCCGCAATGCGCGCCCGGTCGGGCTCGATGCCGCGCACGCAGTGACGCTCGAAGCTCGCCATGCCATCGCCGAGCAGGCGCGCGCTCTGGACGAAGGCGTGGATGATCAGGGGCTTATAGACGTTCAGCTCGAACTGGCCGGACGCGCCGGCCATGCCGACCGCCACGTCGTTGCCGATGACCTGCGCGCAGGCCATGGTCAGGGCTTCGCACTGGGTCGGGTTCACCTTGCCGGGCATGATCGAGCTGCCCGGCTCGTTGGCCGGCAGGCGGAGTTCGCCGAGGCCGCTGCGGGGTCCCGAAGCGAGCCAGCGGATGTCGTTGGCGATCTTGGTGAGCGCCGCCGCCAGCGTGCGCAGGGCCGCGTGGGCGGTCAGCATCGGCTCGTGACCGGCCAGCGCGGCGAACTTGTTCGACGCGCTCTCGAACGGGTGACCGCTCTCGACCGCCAGTACGCCGGCCACAATGGGGCCGAACCGCTCGGGGGTGTTGAGCCCGGTGCCGACCGCGGTGCCGCCGATCGCCAGTGGCATCAGTCCCTGCATCGCCGACCGGATCGCGCTCTCGGCCAAGTCCAGTTGCGCCGCGTAGCCGGAGAACTCCTGCCCCAGGGTCAGCGGCGTTGCATCCTGCAGGTGGGTGCGGCCGATCTTGACGATGGACGCAAAATCCGTGGCCTTGGCCGCCAGGGTATCCCGCAGGGCCGCCAGGGCCGGCAGCACGCCCCTGTCCAGCGCCCGCACCGCAGCCACGTGCATCGCCGTCGGGAAGACGTCGTTCGATGACTGGCCGAGATTGACGTGGTCGTTGGGGTGCACCCGGCGGCCTTCGCCCCTGGGACCGCCGAGACGCTCCGACGCCCGGTTGGCCAGCACCTCGTTCACGTTCATGTTGGTCTGGGTGCCCGAGCCGGTCTGCCAGACGGAGAGCGGAAACTCCGCGTCGAGCGCGCCCGCCAGCACCTCGTCGGCGGCCGCGACGATCGCCTCGGCCAGCGAGGTATCGAGGCGGCCGAGATCGGCATTGACCCGCGCGCAGGCGCGCTTGACCTCGACCAGAGCGAGGATCAGTGCCATCGGCATGCGCTCGGTGGAGATCGCGAAGTGCTCGAGGGAGCGCTGGGTCTGCGCTCCCCAGAGCCGGTCCGCCGGCACCGAGACTTCGCCCATCGCGTCGCGCTCGACGCGCGTGGTGTCAGGGGCTGCCATGGAGATCGGCGTTCAGTTCGTCAATCACCGGTGCCCAGTCGGCGTCCTCCTGAATCTCCTCGCGCAGAAAGCTCGCCTGGGCCGGACTCCAGAAGGGCGCCTCGGACAGGCGCATGCTTTCGGGCAGCGGGCGATGGTGCTCGATGAAGCGGGCGATCGAAGCCGTGTCGCTCGGCAGGCCGAGCTGGGCGAAGAGGTTGCTCATGCTGTGGATGGGTTGTTCCATGGGGGCCTCCCTTGAGGGTGATTGCCTCTGTAGGACGTCATCCCCGCGACCGGGTTTCCCCGCCCGCCTGTCGGAATCGTCCGACCAGGCCATGAGTCAGGGCTGTCCCGGCGAGGATGATTGCGCAGCCGGCCAGCTGATTGCCGGTCACGATCTCGTCGGCAAAGCTCACACCCCACAACATGCCGAAGAGCGGCACCAGGAAGGTCACCGAGATCGCCCGTGCCGGACCAACCCGCTCGATGAGGCGGAAGTACAGGAAGTAGGCGAGCCCGGTGCACACCACCCCCAGGGCCACCACGGAAAGCCAGGCCGAGCCATCAGGCGCGGCCGCGGGCCAGCGTGTGGCGGCCAGGGGCAACAGCATCAGCGCCGCATAGAGCTGGCTCGCGGCAGCGACGGCCAGCGCCGGCACGCCAGCCAGGTGTCGCTTGGTGAAGTTGGCAGCCACCCCGTACGACAGGGTCGCGGCGAGGCAGGCCAGCACAGCCCAGCCGCTGCCCCCGCCGGCGAAGCCGAGCCGGTTCCAGCTCAGCACCACGACACCGACGAAGCCCAGCAGCAGGCCGAGCACCGCGCCCCGGCCCAGCCGGTCCCCCAGCCACAGCCAGGCCACCACCGCCGCCCACAGGGGCGAGCTGGCGTTCGCCACCGCGGCAAAGCCGGCTGGCACCGACAGCAGGGCCCAGGCGTATAGCACGAACGGCAGGGCCGAATTGGTCAGGCCGACAAAAGCGAGCGACCCGCCGTGGCTGCGAAGGCATCGGAGCCCGCCGCGCCAGGCGAGCACCGGCATCAGGACCGCCGCCGCAATGCCGACCCGCAGCTCGATCAGCATCACCGGGCCGAAGGCCGGCGCTGCGATCCGCATGAAGAGGAATGACGCGCCCCAGATCGCGGCCAGCAGCACGAGGTCGAGGCCGTCGCGTCGTGTCATCCGTCGAGGGCTCCCTCCAGTTCGAGCAGCGCGCGCTTGCGCGCAATCCCGCCCGCGTAGCCGCGCAGGCTGCCATCCGCCCCGATAACCCGGTGGCAGGGCACCAGCAGGAGCACCGGGTTGGTGGCCAGCGCACGGGCGACCGCCCTCGCCCCCCGTGGCACGCCCAGCGCACCGGCGAGCCCCGCGTAGGTCGTGGTCTCGCCCCGCACCAGGCCCGACACGGCCTGCCAGACCCGTTGCTGAAACGCCCCGCCGAGCGCATCGACCGCGTAGCCGGCCGTCAGCGTGCCAGTCCCGAACCAGCCGGCCAGCGCGTCCTCGAGCGCTGTATCCGGCAGTCCTTGCGGGTCGGCGCCGGCAAACACCAGGCGCCGGATGCGCGTTCCGGCCAGGTCTGCCACGACGGGGCCCAGGGGCGTCGGTGCCCAGGTGGTTCTCATCTCAGTCTCCATGCTCGTCCTCCAGTCGCATCCACAGATGCATTACGGCGTAGGCCCGCCAGGGGCGCCACGCTGCCACTGTCCTCGCGACCTCGCTCCGGTTCGCCAGTCCCAGCGCCCGGTGCACACCGATATCGCCCACCGGGAAGGCATCGGGCCAGGACAGGGCACGCATCAGGACATATTCGGCCGTCCAAGGGCCGATGCCCGGCAGGGCCAGCAAGGCGGATCGGGTGGCGTCGACATCGGCATGTCGGGCGAGCGACAGCCGGCCGTCGTCAAGCGCCTGGGCCAGTGCCAGGATGGCCCGGGCCCTGGCCGGCATGATGCCCATCGCGCGCAGGGCATCGACCGGCTGCGAAGCCACCTCCGACGGCGTCGGAAACGTGCAGCTCAGCTCCGGCCATGGCGTCCCGACCGGCTGGCCGAGCTGCGCCGCAAAGCGGGTCGCCAGGGTGCGAGCCGCCGCCACGCTGACCTGCTGGCCAAGGATCGCACGCACGCTGGTCTCGAAGCCATCCACTGCGCCCGGCAGGCGCAGCCCCGGCCGCGCCGACGCCAGCGGGCCGAGCCGGCCTGCGACCTCGTCGGGCTCGCAATCCACATCCAGGAGCTGGCGCACGCGGGCCAGCACCGCGGGCAAGGCCGCGAGCAGGGTCGGCCCCACCCGGAGCCGCAGCGCACCCGTTTCGTGACCGACCTCGATCCAGCCGACACGCCCGCCGTCCGCACCGAGGCGCAGCAATCGGCGGTAGGTGGCCGCCGTGCCAGTGCCGCTTACCGCCTCGACAGCGGGTATCGCCCGCCGCGCAAGAAAGCCGACCATGGCCGGCCAGTCATAAGGCTCCCGGACCGGCAGCCGGAACAGCGCGCTGCCGTCCGATGGCGCCGCCGCCCGCCGCAAGGTGCCGGGCGCCTGCCGGTAGCAGGCCCGGAAGCGGGCGTTGAAGCTGCGCAGGCTGCCGAAGCCGGCCACCTGCGCCACCTCGCTGACCGGAAGCGCGGAGCCGAGCAGGAGCTGGCGGGCGACCTGCAGGCGGCGGCTGGCCAGGTAGGCTGACGGCGAGACACCGAAGGTCTGCTGGAACAGCCGCCGCAGGTGGCGGGTCGAGACCCCGACGCGGTCGGCCAGTTGCGCCACCCGCCAGCCTTCGTCGAGCCGGGCCTCGATCAGGTCCACCGCCGCATGGGCCAGCCGGCTCCCGGCGTCGACCGCCGCCAGGCCCGGCGCCTGTTCCGGCCGGCAGCGCAGGCAGGGGCGATAGCCCGCGGCTTCGGCTGCCGCGGCACTGGGATAGAAGCGGCAGTTCTCGCGCCTTGGCGTGCGCACCCGGCATACCGGCCGGCAGTAGATCCCGGTGCTGCTCACCGCGACGTAGAAGCGACCGTCGAAGCGGGCATCGCGACTGAGGAGTGCCTGGTAGCAGGCATTGGCATCGGGCAGCAACATGCCCAGATTATGGCGCCGGGCCAGGCCTTGCGCTCGCCTGAAGCGGACATGGATTTCCCGGTCGGCCCGGTGCTCGGGCCCGGCCGGCGGACACCGAATCACGCTAGAATGCGCGTCATTGCACACGGGAGGTTCAATGGTCGTCGGCGAGCAATTGCGGGTCGAGGTGCAGCGCAACGTCAGTGCCGCGCTGGCTGAGGACATCGGCACGGGAGACCTGACCGCCTGCCTGGTCCACGACGGCGTCGAGGCCCGCGGGCGAGTCATCACCCGCGAGGCGGCCGTGATCTGTGGCCGGGCCTGGTTCGACGCTGCCTTCGCTGCCCTCCAGCCCGCCGCGCTGGTGACCTGGCATGTACGGGACGGCGACCGGGTCGAACCGGGACAGGCCCTGTGCGATGTCACGGCCAGCGCCCGGACCCTGCTCACAGCGGAGCGGACCGGCCTCAATTTCCTCCAGTTGCTCTCGGGAACGGCCACCCGTACCCGCCGCTTTGTCGATGCGGTCGAAGGCACGCGGGCCAGCATCGTCGACACGCGCAAGACCCTGCCGGGGCTGCGGCTGGCGCAGAAATACGCGGTGCTCGTGGGCGGCGGTGTGAATCACCGCATCGGTCTGTACGATGGCGTCCTGATCAAGGAGAACCACATCATCGCGGCCGGCGGCATCCGCGAAGTGATGGCCGAGGCCCGGCGGATCACGCCCTCCCACGCCTTCATCGAGATCGAGGTCGAGACCCTCGATCAGCTGCGCGAGGCCCTCGACGCCGGCGCGCGGATGATCCTGCTCGACAACATGAGCCTCGAGCAGATGGCCAAGGCAGTGCAGATCGCCGATGGCGCCGCCGAGCTCGAAGCCTCGGGTGGCGTGAGCCTCGAGCGGGTGCGCGAGATCGCCGAGACCGGCGTAGACCGCATCTCGATCGGCGGCCTCACCAAGGATGTCACAGCCATCGACCTGTCGTTGAGGCACATCGAGGAGTAAGGGCCGGCCGGACACCGGGCCAGCCAGGGGAGCCGCAGATGCTGTTCACGCTGTACTACATCTTCGCCGTCGCAGTGCTGATCATGCACTTCACCGGTTTCCTCGCCCGGCGGCGGCTCGACTGGCTGCTGTATCTGGTCGCGCTGACGGTCTTCCCCGCGATGCTCTACCTGTAATCCTTCACGCCGCGGATTCCACCCGGTTGCGACCGAGGTCCTTGGCCCGATAGAGGGCCTCGTCGGCGCGGCGCATGAGTTCCTCGGCCGTACCGGCGTTGTCGGGATAGGCCGCAAGGCCGACCGACATGGAGACCCGGATCTTCAGCTGCCCGTGCCGGATCTCGCTCTCGGCGAAGATCTCGCGCCACTCCTCGGCGCGCTCCCAGGCGGCAGAGAGCGGCATGCCGGCCATCACCAGCGCGAATTCCTCTCCCCCGTAGCGGCAGGGGATGTCACCTTCCCGCGCACGACTCCGCAGCAGGCGGCCCAGGTGCTGCAGCACTTCGTCGCCGGCCAGGTGGCCAAAGGTGTCATTCACCTGCTTGAAATGGTCCAGGTCGATCAGGGCCAGACACAGGGGGTAGCCCTCGCGCTTGGCGCGGGCCAGCTCACGCCCGAGGGTCTCGTCGAGATAGCGGCGGTTGTAGAGCCCGGTCAGGGCATCGCGCATGGCCCGCTCCTGCAGCCGCTCGTGCAGATCCTCGATCTCGGCGAGCTTTTCCACCAGCGCCAGGTTGGCCCGCCTGACTTCGTTCTCGGCCTGCTGCAGGCGCCGGTTGATGCGGAAGAAGTGGACGGCCAGCAGCGTCACGGAGACGATCAGGATCGCTCCACCGAACAGCGTCGCGGCCACCCACCCCGGCAGCGGACGGTCCTTGTCCTCGCCGTAGATGAAGCCTTCCAGTTTCCCGGTATCCTCGACGACCCCCGCACGCACGAAGGTCTCGGCCATGTGGTTCCAGCGCTGCGCGTTCATGTGACCGATCTCGACCAGGTCGGGCATCATCAGGGCACGGATCGCGTCGGCTTCGAAGCGCAGGTGCTCCCGGCTCTTGGCGACCTGGTACCTGCCCTTCAAGAGATCGATGATTTCCTCGGGGTTGTCCATCGCATAGCGCCAGCCGCGCAGGGTCGCGCGGCGGACCGCCGCGACCCGCGCCGGATAGTTGCGCAGTTCGTCCTCGTGGGTGAACAGGATGTCGCTGTAGAAATCCACCCGGTAGTTGCGCGGGTTGATCACCGTGTACTCGATCCCGCGCTGCCTCAGCAGGTAGGGTTCGTTGGTGAGGTAGGAATTGAAGGCGTCGACGCGGCCTTCGATCAGGTCCGAGAAGTCGAAGCTGCTGGGTCGCACATCCACCAGATCCGGCGAAATCCCCTCATTGAGCAGCATCGTCAGGAAGTCCGGGTCGTTGCGACTGTCCATCAGCATGACCGACTTGCCGATCAGGTCGTGGGGCGACTCGATGCCGGAGCTGCGCAGCGCCAGCAGCACCGACGGCGAGTGCTGGAAGATCGCCGCCAGCGCGACGAGGGGCTGGCCCTGCAGTCGCGCCAGCAGCACCTCGCTGTTGCCTTCCGCATACATGGCCCTGCCCGCCAGCACCTCCTTCACCGGCTGGCGCTCCGGCGAGCCCTCGACGAGCTCGACGTTGAGACCCTCATCCCGGTAGAAGCCTTTCTCCAGCGCCGCGTAGTAACCCGCGAACTGAAACTGGTGCAGCCAGCGCAACTGGATGCGGATGACCGTCTGGGGCGCATCCTCGGCCGCCAGCACCGGGCACATCAGCGCCCAGCCGATCAGCCCGGCCACCCACCACGCAAGCCATCGGCATCGCGGGGCGCGCGCGGAAATGCCGCTGTGGATGGGGCCCATGGGAAGTCGGTCCGGATCGCTCGAATGCGCCATTATGGTGCAACCGCCGCCGATCGCCGCAAGCGGGCAAGGCGCAGGCTCCGACCGGCAGGAAATCGCAGACGAGCGACGGGAGGCTCAGGCGGGCCGGCGCGCCACCAGGTCGATCAGGGCCGAACGGCCGCTGTGCCCGGCCCCTTCCGACAGGTGCTGCTCATAGGTGCGAAGCTCCAGGATCTCGAGCGACCCGAAGGCCTCCCGCAACAGGGCTTCGGTGTACATGTTCTCGGCGCAGGGCGGCCCGCCGGTGCCATAGGCGAGCTGCTGGGGCGTATAGCCGTGGAGGAGCAGGCGTCCGCCCGGCCTGAGCGCAGCGGCGAGTCGCCGGAACAGGCCGCGTCGCTCGTCTGGCGACGCGAACTGGATGAAGACCGCCAGAACCGCGTCGTAGCACCCCTCTGGCCAGTCCCAGGTGAGCACATCCGCCTGCTCGAAGCGTACGGCGACACCCTGCCGCTTGGCCAGCAGGCGAGCCTTGTCGAGCGCAACGGGGGAGAACTCCACCGCGTGGACCGTGTGCCCGAGCCCGGCCAGGTACACGCTGTTGCGGCCCTCGCCATCTGCCACCGACAGGATCTGCGACCCGGCCGGCAGGCGCGGGGCCTGCGACTCGACAAAATGGCTTGGCGCCTCACCGAAGACGAAGCGCTCGCCGGCATCGGCAAAGCGCTGGTTCCACATGGCGAGGGACATCGCGTGCTACGCGCAGTGCGCCTCGATGAAGGCGCGCACCGCAGCCGCATCCGCGTCCATGACCTCGACGCGCTGGGGTAGCGACTCGATATCGGCCAGGTCGGCGGGCCGGTCCGGCCGGCGGCCGAGCGCCTCCCGAATGGTTTCCTCGAACTTGGCCGGCAGGGCCGTCTCGAGGACCAGCATCGGCACCCCGTCGAGGCGGTGCTCGAGGGCCACCTTCAGGCCGTCCGCGGTGTGGGTGTCGATCACCACACCGTAGCGCTCGTCACACTGGCGGATCGTCGCCAGGCGGTCGGCGTGGGAACTGCTGCCGGAGATGAAGCCGTAGTCGTCGATGCAGGCCCAGTACTGGGAGCCCATCAGGTCGAAGGAACCGCCCTGCTCGACCCCGCTCCACAGTTCGCTGACCACCTGACCGTCGCGGCCGACCAGATCGAACACGAAGCGCTCGAAGTTGGACGCCTTGGAGATGTCCATCGAGGGGCTCGAGGTGGCGTGGGTCTCGGCCGTGGCCCGCGGCCGGTAGGTGCCGGTGCGGAAAAATTCGTCGAGGACGTCGTTCTCGTTGGTGGCCAGCACCAGCCGCTCGATGGGCAGACCCATCATCCGCGCGATGTGACCGGCGCAGATGTTGCCGAAGTTGCCCGAGGGCACCGCGAAGGCGACCGTCTGGTCATTCGAGGCGGTCGCCGCGAAATAGCCCTTGAAGTAGTAGACGATCTGCGCCGCGACCCGGCCCCAGTTGATGGAGTTCACCGCCCCGATCTTGTGGCGGGCCTTGAAGGCGTGATCGTTGGAGACCGCCTTCACGATGTCCTGGGCGTCGTCGAACATGCCGCGCACGGAGATGTTGTAGATGTTGTCGTCCTGCAGCGAGTACATCTGGGCGCGCTGGAAGGCGCTCATGCGGCCGTGAGGCGAGAGCATGAAGACCCGCACACCGTGCTTGCCGCGCATCGCATACTCGGCGGCCGAGCCGGTATCGCCCGAGGTGGCGCCGAGGATGTTGATCGTCTCGCCACGGGCCGCCAGCACGTACTCGAACAGATTGCCGAGCAGCTGCATGGCCATGTCCTTGAAGGCCAGGGTCGGTCCGTTCGAGAGCTCGAGCAGGCCCAGGCTCCCATCCTCGAGCCAGCGCACCGGCGTGATCTCGGCCGGATCGTCGCCCTCGCGGGCGTGGCAGTAGACCTCGGCGGTATAGGTCTTCTCGCAGAGGGCCCGCAGGTCGTCGGCCGGGATGTCGTCGATGAAGCGCGACAGGATGCGGAAGGCCAGCTCGGCGTAGGACAGGCCGCGCCATTCGTCGAGGTCGGCGCGGCTGACCTGCGGATAGGCCTCGGGCAGGTAGAGCCCGCCGTCCGGCGCGAGACCGCCGAGCAGGATGTCGCAGAAGGATTGCGCCGGCGAGCGGCCGCGGGTGGAGATGTAGCGCATGGGGAGAATCCGTGCTGACGCCGCGAGCCCGGCCATGCCGGACCCGCGGGAGTGAAATTACTTGTCCAGGTCTTCGAGGCGCAGGCGCGTGGCCTTGCCGACGACCACCGGCAACTGCTCGATCTTGGCGACGGCCGCGTCGATGCGACCCTCGATCGAGCGGTGGGTCAGGATGATGATGTCGGTCTGCTCCTCGCCGTGCTCCGGCTCGCGCTGCAGCATCGCGTCGATCGAGATCGCGTTGTCGGCCAGGATGCGGGTGATGTCGGCCAGCACGCCCGGCTGGTCGGCGACGCAGATGCGCAGGTAGCAGGCGGTCTCGGCCTCGGCGATGGGCAGCACCGGCAGATCCACCATCTGGTCGGGCTGGAAGGCCAGGTGGGGCACGCGGTGCTCCGGATCGGCGGTGTGCAGGCGGGTGACGTCCACCAGGTCGGCGATCACGGCGCTGCCGGTCGGCTCGGCGCCGGCGCCGGCGCCATAGTAGAGCGTCGGGCCGACCGCATCGCCCTGCACCAGCACGGCGTTCATCGCGCCCTCGACGTTGGCGATCAGGCTCTTGGCCGGGACCAGGGTCGGATGCACCCGGAGCTCGACGCCATGGTCGCGGCGGCGGGCGATGCCGAGCAGCTTGATGCGGTAGCCGAGGCGTTCCGCGTAGCGGATGTCCACCGCGTCGAGGCCCACCAGGCCCTCGACGTGACACTTGTCGAACTGAACCGGGATGCCGAAGGCGATGGAGGCCATCAGGGTGGCCTTGTGGGCCGCGTCGAAGCCGCCGACGTCGGTCGTCGGGTCGGCCTCTGCGTAGCCGAGCTTCTGCGCGGTGGCCAGCACATCGGCGAAGGGCAGGCCCTTGTCGCGCATCTCGGACAGGATGTAGTTGGTGGTGCCGTTGATGATGCCGGCCACCCAGTCGATGCGGTTGGCGGTGAGGCCCTCGCGCAGCGCCTTGATGATCGGAATGCCACCGGCCACGGCGGCCTCGAAGGCGACCATGACGCCCTTTTTCTGGGCCGCCTCGAAGATCTCGGTACCGTGCACGGCCAGCAGCGCCTTGTTGGCCGTGACCACGTGCTTGCCGTTCTCGATGGCCTTGAGCACCAGCTCCTTGGCGACGGTGTAGCCGCCGATCAGCTCGACCACGATGTCGATCTCGGGATCGGCGACGACGGCGAAGGCGTCATCGGTGATGTCGGCGCTGTCACCCGCCACCTCGCGCGCCAGTTCCAGATTGCGGTCGGCGACGCGGGTAATGCGGATCGGCCGGCCGGCGCGACGGGTAATCTCTTCCTCGTTGCGCTTGAGCACAGTGAAGGTACCGCCACCGACGGTACCGATTCCCAGCAGACCCACATTGATCGGTTTCATACGAGCTTCTTCCTGAATGAGAACGAGGGGATCGTCAGCCCCTCACGAAAATAGAAGGCGTGCGCGCGAGACCGCTGCACGCCCGATTCCAGCGCCAGGACCTGGCAGCCGGCTCGACGGCCCGTCTCGGCCAGCCAGCCGATCAGAGCCTTTCCGACGCCCCTGCCGCGCAGGGCTTCGTCGGTCACCAGGTCGTCCACGAACAGGCGACGCCCCTCGAAGGTGTTCTCCACGATTCGCCACAGGGCCAGCCCGGCCACCGCGTCGCCGAGCAAGGCCGCCTGCAGGCGCGCGCCGGAGGCACACACCGCGGCGATCCGCCCCGCATAGTCGGCAGGCAGCATCGGCCGCAGCTGGCGGTGGACCGCCTCGGCCGTCGCAACAAGGCCGGGCTCGACGATTCGCCCGGCCTCATCACACAGCGCCACGATCCGGACCTCAGCCGGCATGTCGCTTCCGGTAGTTGCCGAGAAAGCGCGCGATGCGGCCGATCGCGTCGCGCAGGTCGTCCTCATGGGGCAGGAAGACCAGGCGGAAATGGTCCGGATGCGGCCAGTTGAAGCCCGAGCCCTGCACCAGCAGCACCCGCTCCTCTTCCAGCAGCTCGGCGATGAAGGCCTGGTCGTCCTCGATCGGATAGACCTTGGGGTCGAGCCGCGGAAACATGTAGAGCGTCGACTTCGGCTTGACGCAGGTGACGCCCGGGATGGCGCTCAGCAACTCGTGGGCGAGGTCCCGCTGGCGGCACATGCGGCCGCCGGGAGCGACCAGGTCATCGATGCTCTGGTAACCGCCGAGCGCGGTCTGGATCGCGTACTGCCCCGGCACGTTCGCGCACAGGCGCATCGAGGCCAGCATGTCGAGGCCCTCGATGTAGTCCTGGGCGTGGCGCTTGTCGCCGCTCACCACCATCCAGCCGGCCCGGTAGCCGCAGGAACGGTAGTTCTTCGACAGGCCGTTGAAGACGATGGTCAGCACGTCCTCGGACAGGGCCGCCATGCTGGTGTGGCGGCAGCCGTCGTAGAGGACCTTGTCGTAGACCTCGTCGGCATAGATGATCAGGCCGTGCTCGCGGGCAATCTCGATGATGCCCAGCAGGGTCTCGTCGGGGTACAGCGCGCCGGTCGGATTGTTCGGGTTGATCACGACGATTGCGCGGGTGCGGGGCGAGATCTTGGCGCGGATGTCGTCCAGGTCGGGCAGCCAGCCGGCCGCCTCGTCGCAGATGTAGTGCCGGGGCGCACCGCCCGACAGGCTGACCGCCGCGGTCCACAGCGGGTAGTCCGGGGCCGGCACCAGGACCTCGTCGCCGGCATTCAGCAGCGCGTTCATGGCCATCACGATCAGCTCGGAGACGCCGTTGCCGATGTAGATATCCTCGATATCGACACCCTTGACCTGCTGCTGCTGGGTGTAGTGCATGACCGCCTTGCGGGCCGAGAAGATGCCCTTCGACTCCGAATAGCCTGCCGCGTTGGGCAGGTTGCGGATCATGTCCATCTGGATCTCTTCGGGCGAGTCGAAGCCGAAGGCGGCGAGGTTGCCGATGTTCAGCTTGACGATCTTGTGCCCCTCGTCCTCCATCTGCTTGGCACGGACCAGCACCGGGCCGCGGATGTCGTAGCAGACGTTGGCCAGCTTGGCCGACTTGAGCACCTGGCCCCGGGCCGCCGCGGCCCCGCCCGACGCATCGGACAGCAGGGCGGCACCGGCCTGCGGGGAAGCGATGGAGAGTTCGGGTCGACGGGGCATGGCATTCACCGGGTGTGTAGGCGACGGGTCGCCGTGAAAGAACCTTTTCGGCGGGAAGGGTCCGAAAGGGCAAAGGATATAATGGTATTCAAACCCTTACCCCCCCGCAATCGAGCCTGCGCCGACAATGAAACTTTTCCTCGACAAGAGCGCCGACCAGAACATCATCTCCGCCTACGGCACCGATCACGTCAAGGTGAACCAGACCGAGTACCGCGAGAACCTGATCGTCGCCACCACGGCCCTCGAAACCGACTGGGCGAAGGCCGGCTTCGATGGCCTGACGGAGGCCGACTTCGCCTATCTGGCCGAGTTCGGCGCCGAGATCATCCTGATCGGCACCGGTGCCCGCCAGCGCTTCCCGGCGCCCGCCCTGCTACGCCCGCTGATGGCCGCCCGCGTGGGCTTCGAGGTGATGGACCTCGGGTCCGCGTGCCGCACCTACAACATCCTCGCCCACGAGGGGCGCAGCGTCGCCGCCGCGCTGATCGTCGAGCCGGCCTGAGCGCCGCCGGCCGCGGCCGGCCCCACGCCCCCCGATGCGCTGGATTGCCAGCGCGCGCCGCCTTGCGTACGCTCGCCGTGAACCCTGCACGACGAGGACCTCCGGATGCCCGCCGACACCGCCCCCGATTTCACGCTGCCCGCCACTTCCGGGCTTGAGTTCAGCCTCGCCGCCCAGCGCGGCAAGACCGTCGTGCTGTACTTCTATCCGAAGGACAGCACCCCCGGCTGCACGACCGAGAGCAAGGATTTCCGCGATCTGCATGAAGACTTCCTGGCCGCTGGCGCGGTGATCTTCGGAATCTCCCGCGACGGCCTGAAGTCCCACGAGAACTTCCGCACCAAGCAGGCCCTGCCCTTCGAGCTGATCTCCGACAAGGACGAGACGGCCTGCGAACTCTACGGCGTCATGAAGCTGAAGAACATGTACGGCAAGCAGGTGCGCGGCATCGAGCGCAGCACCTTCGTGATCGACCGCGACGGCCGCCTGGCCCGTGAATGGCGCGGCGTCAAGGTGCCCGGCCACGCCGCCGAGGTGCTGGCCTTCGTCAAGACCCTCTGATCCGACCCTCACCACGGAAACCGTCCATGGCCACCCGTCGCCCCGCCCGCAAGGGCAAGCTGTTCGTCCTCGACACCAACGTGCTGATGCACGACCCGACCAGCCTGTTCCGCTTCGAGGAGCACGACATCTACGTGCCGATCATGACCCTCGAGGAGCTCGACAACAACAAGAAGGGCATGTCCGAGGTGGCGCGCAACGCCCGCCAGGCCAGCCGTACCCTGGACGAGATCGTCAGCACCAGCGAGGACGGCATCGACAAGGGCATCGACCTCACCGAGCCGTCGCGGGGCCTCGCCACGGGCCGGCTGTTCCTTCAGGCCGAGGCCATCGGCATCAACCTGCCGGCCGGCCTGCCGACCGGGCGGGGTGACAACCAGATCCTCGGCGTGGTCCTCCACCTCTCGGAGAACACGCCGAAGCGCTCCGTGATCCTGGTGTCGAAAGACATCAACATGCGGATCAAGGCCCGGGCCCTCGGGCTCGAGGCCCAGGACTACTTCAACGACAAGGTCCTCGAAGACGCAGACCTGCTCTACACCGGCGTGCGCGAACTCGATGCCGACTTCTGGAACGCCCACGCCAAGGGCATGGAGTCGTGGAAGGAGGACGGCCGGACCTACTATCGCCTGACCGGCCCTGCCGCGGCCGACATGCTGACCAACGAGTTCGTCTATCAGGAAGGCGAGCAACCGCTGCAGGCCCGCGTCACGGACGCCGGCGGCGCCACCTTCACCTTCGAGACCCTGGTGGACTACTCCCACCAGAAGAACAGCGTGTGGGGCATCACGGCGCGCAACCGCGAGCAGAACTTCGCCCTCAACCTGCTGATGAATCCGGAGATCGACTTCGTCACCCTGCTCGGCCAGGCCGGCACCGGCAAGACCCTCCTGACGCTCGCCGCGGGCCTGACCCAGGCCCTGGAGAACAAGCGCTACTCGGAGATCATCATGACCCGGGTGACGGTGCCGGTCGGTGAGGACATCGGCTTCCTGCCGGGCACCGAGGAAGAGAAGATGGCACCGTGGATGGGCGCCCTCGAAGACAACCTCGACGTCCTCAACGGCAACACCGGCGAGGGCGGCGACTGGGGGCGCGCCGCGACCCAGGACCTGATCCGAAGCCGGATCAAGGTGAAGAGCCTGAACTTCATGCGCGGGCGCACCTTCATCAACAAGTTCCTGATCATCGACGAGGCCCAGAACCTGACGCCCAAGCAGATGAAGACCCTGATCACCCGTGCCGGCCCCGGCACCAAGGTGGTCTGCCTCGGCAACATCGCCCAGATCGATACGCCCTACCTGACAGAAGGCAGTTCCGGCCTGAGCTACGTGGTCGATCGTTTCAAGGGCTGGACCCACTCCGGCCACGTCACGCTGCAGCGCGGTGAGCGCTCGCGCCTGGCGGATTACGCCGCCGAGGTGCTCTAGGGTCTGTGGACATTTGTATGGCGGTCGCGCTGTGGTCTGCTGG
>JAGRGD010000217.1 GCA_020445665.1 Rhodocyclaceae bacterium | reverse complement strand
GGTAACTATTCTGATCCATTCCGCCCGCACTGCAAGCCATCGCGCCGGATCGCCCACGAGGCTTTCCGACGTCGACGCCTGAGGCACCGATCGCACGAGGGCTAACCGGAGACCAGGACCATGAGCCACGTGACGCTTACCGATGCCGAATGGATCAACCTGAACGTGCTCGTCGTCATACGCGCCGGTCTTCAGTATGACATGGCTTCGACCTGCTGCAGATACGGGCTCAACACGGAGCAAGCCAACTATCTCCGGAGCTTGAGCCTCGACGATCTGTGGTCCCTGGTGATCCACGTCGGCGACACGACCCTGTTCCCGCCGCGCGCCGACCTGGTGACGCTCTTGAGCGCGCCCCGGCCGCTGGCAGGCCCCATGGCACTCGTTCATCCACCCAAACCCTTGGAAGGCCGGCGGTAGGAACCGTTATCCATGCCGACCCGCGGCGACCGGCACCTGCGCGCCATACAACTGGCGAAGCAGTTGGCGGCGCTCGGCGCACGGCTGAAGACGATCCACCTCATCACCGGCATCCCGCCGCGCCAAGTGCAGTCTCTCTTCTTCCCCGATGCCCGATCCATCCCCCGTGGACGCGCCCCCGATTCGGCCGACTGGTACCACGGCGCCAACCTCATTCTGCGTAGCGACGCCTGCCTCATTGGCGCCAGATACCGCCAGTTGCGCAACCAGGGACTCGCGGCCGGCGAAGCCCTGGTCTTCGCCTACCGCGCCTACCAGGCCGCCACGCTCCCGCCTTACCGCATTAGCCTGGACCGGGCCTTCAACCTCGTCTCCTATATCGATGGCATCTGGCTGGCCAGCGCACCGACGCTGTCCGTGCTGACCTGCCCCGGGTGCGGCTGCGAGTTCATTGCCGCGGTCGGCACCGTGGCACACCGCGGTGAACCTTGCCCCTTCTGCAAGCTGTTGGAACGCTTTCACCTGGACCATCGCATCCAAGCGTCTTACCCGGCTCGCCCCGCCCTCGACATGACCGAGCGCCAACTGGGCATGCTCGCGCTTTTTCACAAACTTAGCCCCGAGGCCGAAGGCGATAGCCCCTCGGAATAGGTCCCGTTTCAGCGCGACAAGCAAGATAGCCTGCCGAAGAATGCCTGCTTCGCATTCATTCCGGCATCGCCGTACCGCCATGCCCGCCACACCAACGCCTGTCACTTCATACCCCGCCTCCGACCCAGGGTTCGCCGCCGTGCCGGTCGAGGATCTGCTGGCCGGCGAAGCGGACCTGATCGCACGCATCAAGCTGTGCTACGGCATCGACCGGGACAGCTTCGAGCGCGATGTCCTAATGCTGGTGCGCCGCTACGCCGCCTGCGTGCATCTGCTGCCGGCGACCGCCGACAATTACTTCAGCAAGCCGGGCGGCCTCCTGCGGCTCGGCCTGGAGACCGCTTTCTTCAGCCTGCAAGGCACCGACGCACACATCTTTTCAGGGCGGATGAGCATCTCGGCACGCCGGCAACTCGAGCCGCGCTGGCGCCACGCAACTTTCATCGCCGGCCTGTGCAGCGAATTGCACCGCCTGATGAGCCATGTCATCGTCACCGATGCCGCCGGCGAGACCTGGCCGGCCTTCCTGCATCCGCTGACGGACTGGTTGGCCTCGCGCGGCAGCGAACGCTATTTCCTGCGCTGGCGGCCCCAAGCCGTCGAAGCGCGCGGTCTGGGATTGTTCGCCCTGCCCCACGTGGTGCCGCCCGCGGTGATGGCCGACCTCGCCGAGGGCAATGCGGTCATCGTGCCCCACCTGCTGGCCAGCATCGGCGGCATCCCGGTCTATCGCGACCACAACATCCTCGACGAGCTCGTGCGCCGCTCGCTCGCGCTCGTCATCGACCGCAATCTGATCGCCAGCGCCGACCGCTACGGTTCGCCGCAATATGGCTCCCACCTCGAACGCTACCTGGTCGATGCCCTGCGGCGGCTCACCCGCGGCAACTCCGCCTGGCTGCCCAACCGCGACAAATCGCGCCTGTGGTTCGGGCAGGATGGCCTGTTCCTGGTCTGGCCCGGCGGCGCCGAGGATATCCATCAGTTGCTCGAGGCCGACCAGTTGGCCGGCATTCCCAAGGCGCCCGAAACCGTGCTGGAACTATTGCTGGCCGCGGGCGTGTTCGAGGTGGCGACGGCAGGCCGCTCGACCTGGTCGATCCAGCCGCCCGGTGCCAAGGCCCCGCTCGAAGCCGTCAAGCTCTCGGCCCCGGAGATTCTCCTCGCGGGAATCGAACCGCCACCTGTAGCCCTACCTCAGGCGCTAGAATTCAAACCGGAGCGTGCGCCCGTCCCACCTGCGCCGCAAGCGCCCGAGCCCGAGCCTGCGTCGGAGATCCCCGTCAAGACCGGCACCCAGCTATCGCTGATACCGCCGCCCGAGCCGCCCGCCGGCAGCAAAGCCAGTGCCGCGGTTGAAAAAACGCCCGACCCATCCCCACCGGAGCCGGTCTCGGAGCGGCCGCCCGCCACCTTCGCACTGCAAGCCCCAATGCGTCTGAATCCGGTCGTGCGCGACGCCCTGACCGAGGCCATCCGCACCCTCAACGATGGCATGGGGCCGCCCGCCGTGTGCACCATCGCCCAAGGGGTGTTCGTGCCCCTGGTCGAATTCGAGCGACGCGGAATCCAGCCGTCGCTCGCCATGCGAGCGCTCACCGAAACCAAGCTGTTGGTCAGGCCAAATCGGGACGGGCCGCCGATCCTATCGCGCGATTTCAACGGCAATCCCACCGTCGGCATCGTGCTCGACCCGCGCTGCATTAGCGGCCTCGATCTGGCGGGCTTTGTCGCGCCACCGGT
>JAGRGD010000216.1 GCA_020445665.1 Rhodocyclaceae bacterium | reverse complement strand
CAGGACATCAGGGCCTTCAACGTGTTCGGCTACATCACGCTGCGCACGGTGCTGGCTGCCATGACCGCGCTGGTGATCTCCTTCATCTTCGGTCCTGCGGTGATCCGCTGGCTGGCCGCCAAGAAGATCGGCCAGGCTGTCCGCGACGACGGCCCCAAGTCACACCTGACCAAGGCCGGCACGCCGACCATGGGCGGCGCGCTGATCCTGATCGCCATCGCCGTCACGATGCTGCTGTGGGGCGACCTCTCAAACCGCTACATGTGGACCGTGCTGCTGGTCACCCTGGGCTTCGGCGCGGTGGGGTGGGTGGACGACTGGAAGAAGGTCGTCCATCGCGATCCCAAGGGCCTGGCGAGCCGCTGGAAGTATCTGTGGACCTCGCTGATCGCCGCCGGCGCGGCGGTCTATCTCGGCGTGACGGCCACCGAGCCGGCGCAGATCGAGCTGATCGTGCCCTTCTTCAAATCCGTCGCGTATCCCCTCGGCGCCTTCGGCTTCGTGGTGCTCTCCTACTTCGTCATCAACGGCACCAGCCACTCGGTCAACCTCACCGACGGCCTCGACGGCCTCGCGATCATGCCGACCGTGATGGTCTCGGCCGCCCTGGCGGTGTTCGCCTACGTGGCCGGTCACGCCGGATTTTCCAAGTACCTGGGCCTGCCCTACATCGCCGGCGCCGGGGAACTGGCGGTGTTCTGCGGCGCCATGTGCGGGGCCGGGCTCGGCTTCCTGTGGTTCAACGCCTACCCGGCCGAGGTCTTCATGGGCGACGTCGGCGCGCTCGCGCTGGGGGCGGCGATGGGCACCGTGGCGGTCATCGTGCGGCAGGAGATCGTGCTCTTCATCATGGGCGGCCTGTTTGTCGCCGAGGCGCTCTCGGTGATGGTCCAGGTCCTCTATTTCCGTGCCACGGGCGGCAAGCGGATCTTCCGCATGGCACCCCTGCATCACCACTACGAACTCGGCGGCTGGAAGGAGACGCAGGTCGTGGTCCGCTTCTGGATCATCACCATCATGCTGGTCCTGTTCGGCCTCTCCACCCTCAAGTTGCGCTAGACCATGAGCCACGCCTGGAAAGACAAGTCAGTGCTGGTCCTCGGGCTCGGGGAGTCGGGCCTCGCCATGGCTCGCTGGCTGGCTCGTGAGGGTGCCCGCGTGACCGTGGCCGACAGCCGCGACGCGCCGCCGGGTGCGGATCGACTGCAACGCGAACTGCCGACCGCGCGTACCGCCTTCGGTCCCTTCGCGCCGAGCCTGCTCGACGGTACCGAAGCGGTCGCGATCAGCCCCGGCCTCGATCCGCGGATGCCGCTGGTGGCCGAAGCCCGTAGCCGAGGCCTTGCGATCACCGGCGAGATGGCCCTGCTCGCGAGGGCCCTGGACGATCTGTCCGCGCGGGACGCTTGCCGCATCCTGGCGATCACCGGCACCAACGGCAAGACCACCACCACTGCGCTGGCCGGCGAGATGTGCCGTGCGGCTGGCCTGCGTACCGCGGTGGCCGGCAACATCAGCCCGGCTGCCCTCGACGTCCTGATCGACACGCTCGACCGCGGCGGGCCACTGCCCGAGGTCTGGGTCCTCGAGTTGTCGAGCTTCCAGATCGAGACCATGCAGGGCCTCGACCCCGAGGCTGCGACGGTGCTGAACATCAGCGACGACCACCTGGATCGCTACAGCGACCTCGCCGCCTATGCGGCGACCAAGTCGCGGATCTTCGACGGCGACGGGGTGATGATCCTGAACCGCCAGGATCCAGCCGTGATGGCAATGCGCCGCCCGGGTCGCCGGATGGTGAGCTTCGGCACCGACCAGCCGTCGACGGGCGAATTCGGCCTGGTTGCGGGCGAGGGCGGTGCCCAACTGGTGCTGCCCGGCCATGCTGCCCTGCCGGCCGCCACGCTCAAGCTCTCCGGCACCCACAACTACGCCAATGCGCTGGCGGCGTTGGCACTGTGTCGCGCCATCGACCTGCCCTGGGCGCCCCTGCTCGAGGCCCTCGCGTGCTTCGACGGACTGCCGCACCGGGTCCAGCGGGTGGGCACGCGCGCCGACGGCGTGAGCTTTTTCAACGACTCGAAGGGCACCAATGTCGGCGCCACGCTGGCGGCCCTCGAGGGGCTGTCGCGGTCGGTCGTGCTGATCGCCGGAGGCGACGGCAAGGGGCAGGACTTCTCGCCCCTGGCTCCGGCCCTGGCCCGCCATGCCCGCGCGGTGGTCCTGATGGGCCGCGACGCGCCGCTCATCGAGCGTGCCATCGCCGGCTGCGAGGTGACCGTCGAACGCTGCGACAACATGACCGCCGCTGTCGCGCGCGCTGCGGCGCTGGCCCGGCCTGGCGACGCGGTGCTGCTGTCGCCGGCCTGCTCAAGCCTCGACATGTTCCGCAACTATGCGGCCCGGGGCGAGGCCTTCGTCGCGGCGGCGCTCGCCCTGCCCGGGGTGGAGGCCACATGAAGCTCGCCCTGCCGATCGGACTCCTGCAATCGGGTGGCGAAGCCCGCAGCGCGGCGACCTCGCGCGCGGTCAGCAGCCTGACACGGCCGGGCAAGCCGCCCGCCGAGCTCGACCTGCTGCTGATCTGGGCCTCGATGGCCTTGCTGTTGCTGGGCCTCGTGATGGTCTATTCCTCGTCGATCGCGATGGCCGAGGGCAGCAAGTTTACCGGCTACCAGTCCAGCTATTTCCTGGTGCGCCACGCGATCTTCATGATGATCGGCGTGGTCGCCGGCACGCTGGCGTTCCAGGTGCCCCTGCGGATCTGGCAGGAGGCCGCGCCGTGGCTGTTCGGCATCGGGGTCCTGCTGCTCCTCGCGGTCCTGCTTCCCGGGATCGGCCGTGAGGTTAATGGCGCCCGCCGCTGGCTGCCGATGGGGCCGGTCAACCTCCAGCCCTCCGAGCTGATGAAGCTCTTCGTGGCCCTCTACGCCGCCGACTACACGGTACGCAAGCTGCCCCACATGTCGAGCATCAAGCGCGCCTTCCTGCCGATGGCGGCGGTGATCCTTTTCGTCGGCGCGCTGCTGCTGCGAGAGCCCGACTTCGGTGCCTTCGTCGTGATCACCGTGGTGGCCTTCGGCATCCTCTTCCTCGGCGGCATCAATGTCCGCATCTTCGTCGGGCTGCTGGTCGTCGCGGTGATCGGCTTCATGCTCCTGATCTGGCTCTCGCCCTATCGGCGAGACCGCATTCTGGGCTTCATGGATCCATGGCGCGATCCCTTCGGAAACGGCTACCAGCTCTCCCATGCCCTGATCGCCTTCGGCCGTGGCGAGTGGTTCGGGGTCGGGCTCGGGGGCAGCATCGAGAAACTCTTCTACCTGCCAGAGGCACACACCGATTTCCTGCTGGCAGTAATCGCCGAAGAGCTGGGCTTCATCGGCGTGCTGGTGGTCGTCGCGCTGTTCGCCCTGGTGGTCCAGCGCGCCTTCGCGATTGGCCGCAACGCGATCCAGCTCGAGCGTTTCTTCCCCGGCCTGGTTGCCCAGGGCATCGGCCTGTGGCTGGGGGTTCAGTCCTTCATCAACATGGGCGTCAATACCGGCCTGCTGCCAACCAAGGGCCTGACCCTGCCGCTGATGAGCTTTGGCGGTTCCGGCATCGTTGCCAACTGCATCGCGCTGGCGGTGCTGTTGCGGGTCGACTGGGAGAACCGCCAGATGACGAGGGGGCGCTCATGAAGACCCTGCTCGTCATGGCTGGCGGCACCGGTGGCCACATCTATCCGGGCCTCGCGGTGGCCGACGCCCTGCAGGCGCGGGGCTGGCGCATCGCCTGGATGGGCAACCCCGACGGGATGGAAGCCCGCCTGGTGCCCCAGCGCGGCTTCGAGATGGCCTGGGTCCGCTTTTCGGCGCTGCGCGGCAAGGGGCTGCTGCGCAAACTGCTGCTGCCGCTCAATCTGCTGCGCGGCTTCTGGCAGGCGCTGCGTGCCATCCGCCGCCTCCGGCCAGACGTGGTTCTCGGCATGGGCGGCTACGTGAGCTTTCCGGGCGGGATGATGAGCGCGCTGCTGGGACGCCCGCTGGTGCTACACGAACAGAACTCCGTTGCGGGGCTCGCCAACCGGGTGCTGGCCGGCGTCGCCGACCGGGTCCTGTCGGGCTTCCCGGAGGCGCTCGCGAAGGGGGAGTGGATCGGCAATCCGGTACGCGCCGACATCGCGACGCTGCCGGGCCCCGACGCCCGCTTCGCAGAGCGCAGCGGGCCGCTCCGCCTGCTGGTCGTGGGTGGGAGCCTCGGCGCCCGGGTCCTGAATGAAACGGTGCCCCAGGCCCTCGCTCTGCTGCCCGCCGCACGGCGGCCGCGGGTGACCCACCAGGCCGGTGAGAAACAGTTCGAGGCACTCACCGCAGCCTATGCGGATGCGGGCGTCGAGGGCGAACTGCTGCCCTTCATCGACGACATGGCGGGCCGCTACGGCGAGGCCGATCTGGTGGTCTGTCGCGCGGGGGCGCTGACGGTCGCGGAACTGGCGGCCGCGGGTGTCGCGAGCGTGCTGGTACCCCTACCCCATGCGGTGGACGATCACCAGACCGGCAACGCTCGCTTCCTGTCGGACCGGGACGCCGCGGTGCTGGTGCCCCAGGCTGCGCTGACGCCCGAGCATCTGGCGGGCCTCATCGAATCGCTCGACCGCCCGCGCCTGCTCGCCATGGCGCGCCGGGCGCGCGAGCTGGCCCGACCCGACGCCGCAGATCGGGTGGCGGCGGCATGTGAGCAACTGGCCGCAGGGGAGACGGCATGAAGCACAAGGTCAAGCACATCCACTTCGTCGGCATCGGCGGCTCGGGCATGAGCGGCATCGCCGAGGTCTTCGTCAACCTCGGCTACACGGTCAGCGGCTCGGACCTGGGCAGCAATGCCGCGACCCGGCGCCTCCAGTCCCTCGGCGCAAGGGTCGTCACCGGCCATGCTCGGGAGCACATCGTCGGCGCCGACGCGATCGTCACCTCGACCGCGGTGCGCGGCGACAACCCGGAGGTGCTGGCGGCGCGGGCGGCGCAGATCCCGGTGGTGCCCCGCGCCCAGATGCTGGCGGAGCTGATGCGTCTGAAGCAGGGCATTGCGATCGCCGGCACCCACGGCAAGACCACCACCACCTCGCTGGTGGCCAGCATCCTCGCCGAGGGCGGGATGGACCCGACCTTCGTCATCGGCGGCCGCCTCAACGCGGCCGGCGCCAACGCGCGCCTCGGCAAGGGCGATTTCCTGGTTGCCGAGGCAGACGAGTCGGACGCCTCCTTCCTGATGATCAACCCGGTCATCTCGGTGGTCACCAACATCGACGCCGACCACATGGAGACCTACGGCCACGACTTCGCGCGCCTCAAGCAGACCTTCGTGGACTTCCTCCAGCATCTGCCCTTCTACGGCGTCGCGGTGCTGTGCGAGGACGATCCCCACGTGCGCTCGATCATGCCGCTGGTGTCGAAGCAGATCGTCCGCTACGGCATCTCACCGGGCGCCTCGGTGCGGGCCGAGAACGTGCGCGCCGAAGGCGGCCGCATGCGCTTCGACGTGGTCCGCCAGAACGGCAGCATCTCGCGCTTCCCGGTGGTCCTGAACCTGCCCGGCATTCACAACGTGCAGAACGCCCTGGCGGCCGTTGCGGTGGCCACCGAAGTCGGCGTGCCGGACGAAGCCATCGCCCGCGCCCTGGACGAGTTCCGTGGCGTGGGCCGCCGCTTCCAGCGCTACGGCGAGGTGAACCTGCCCGCTGGCGGCAGTTTCACCCTGATCGACGACTACGGCCACCACCCGGCAGAGATGGCGGCGACCCTCGAGGCGGCGCGTGGCGCCTTCCCGGGGCGGCGCCTGGTGCTGGCCTTCCAGCCCCACCGCTACACCCGCACCCGCGACTGCTTCGAGGACTTCGTGCGGGTGCTGGCCGGTGCCGACCTGCTGCTGCTGTCCGAGGTCTATGCCGCCGGCGAGGCGCCGATCGTCGCCGCCGACGGCCGCTCCCTGGCCCGCGCCATCCGGGTCGCCGGCAAGGTCGAGCCGATCTTCGTCGAGGACATCGCCGAGATGCCCGCGACGGTCATGAACAGCGCCGCGGACGGCGACGTGGTGATCACCATGGGGGCCGGCTCGATCGGGGCGGTGCCCGGCAAGCTGGCGAGCAGCGAGGAATGAGTGAAATGACGCACCCACTCGGCAAGGTGGCGGTCCTCTTCGGCGGCAGTTCGGCGGAGCGGGACGTGTCGCTGATGTCGGGCCGCGCCGTGCTGGAGGCGCTGCGTGGCGAAGGGGTCGATGCCCACCCCTTCGACCCCGCCGAACGCGACCTGCACGCCCTCAAGGACGAGGGCTTCGCGCGGGCCTTCATCATCCTGCACGGCCGGGGCGGGGAGGATGGCACGGTGCAGGGTGCCCTCGAATTGATGGGCATCCCCTACACCGGCAGTGGCGTCATGGCCTCGGCCCTGTCGATGGACAAGTGGCGGACCAAGATGGTGTGGCAGTCGGCGGGCCTGCCGACGCCGCGCTACGCGATCCTCGATGCCAGCAGCGACTGGGCCGCGGTGGTGGCCGACCTGGGCTTGCCGATCTTCGTCAAGCCGGCCCACGAAGGCAGCAGCATGGGGGCCACCAAGGTCACCTCGGCCGACCAGCTGCCCGCCGCCTGGGCGCTCGCTGCCAGGTACGACAGCCTGGTGCTCGCCGAGGAGTTCGTCGAGGGGCAGGAGCTCACCGGCCCCTTCCTCGCAGACACCGCGCTGCCGCTGGTGCGGATCGTGGCGCCGGACGGCAATTACGACTACCAGCACAAGTACTTCACCGACGACACCCAGTACTTCTGTCCCGCCGGCCTGCCCGACGCGCTGGAGGCGCAGATGCGCGAGCTGGTGCTGCAGAGCGCGCGCGTGCTGGGTTGCCGCGGCTGGGGTCGCGCCGACCTGATCCTGCGCCCTGACGGCAGCTTCACGCTGCTCGAGATGAACACCGCGCCCGGCATGACCAGCCACTCGCTGGTGCCCATGTCGGCCCGCGCCGCCGGCCTCGCGTTCGGCCCGCTGTGCGTGCGTATCCTCGAGGAGGCCCGCCTTGGCTGAGCCCCGCCGCCGCGCCGCTTCCGGCCGCGCCGCCCGCCCGACGGGCGGGGACGCGCCGCGCCCCCGCGGGCTGGGCCTGTGGGATCGCCCGTCGCTGCTCAACCTGGCCGCCGATCTGTGCCTGCTGTTCGGCTCCACCGCGCTGGCCTATGCCGCCTTCACGTGGTTCCTGAAGCAGCCTCTGTTTCCCCTCGGCGAGGTCGTCGTGGTGACGCCGCCTGCCCAGGTCACCGAGGAACAACTGGCCTATGCCGCGCGCACCGCGGTCGAGGGCAACTTCTTCACCGTGGATCTGGAGCGGGTGCGGGAAACCTTCGAGAAGCTGCCGTGGGTGCGCAAGGCCGAGGTGCGCCGGCGCTGGCCCGACACCCTCGAACTCCGGCTTGAGGAGCACGTGGCGGTCGCCTACTGGAGCCCGGATGGCAGCGGCGAGACGCGCCTCGTCAATCGCCAGGGGGAGGTCTTCATCGCGGCTTCGAATGCCACGATGCCCAAGCTCTCCGGCCCGGAGGGCACCGCGGCCTATGTGCTGAACCGCTTCGGTGGCCTGCTGGATGCCGTCGCCCCCCTTGGCAAGGGCCTGGTCGAGGTCACCCTGTCGCCCCGCGAGGCCTGGCAGCTCCGACTTGCCGACGGCCTCGTGATCCAGTTGGGACGTGATCAGGAGAGCGCCCCGTCGGACCACCGGCTGCGGGACTTCGTGCACACCTTTCCGGAGGCGCAGGCGAGGGCGGAGATGACGGTGGCGGAGGTGGATCTGCGCTACCCGGGCGGATATGTGATGCGACCACTGGACGGCGATGCGCCGGACAAGGCGAGGAAATGAGCAAGGAACAAAAGGATCTGATCGTTGGGCTGGACATCGGCACGTCGAAGATCACGTGCATGGTGGCCGAGTCCCGGCCGGACGGGTCCCTCAACGTGGTGGGCCTCGGCACCCAGGCCACCAACGGGCTGAAGCGCGGCGTGGTGGTGAACATCGAGGCCACCGTCGAGGCCATCTCGAAGGTCATCCAGGAAGTGGAGTTGATGGCCGACTGCAAGATCCGCGATGTCTTCACCGGCATCGCGGGCAGCCACATCCGTAGCTTCAACTCCAACGGCATGGTGGCGATCAAGGACCGGGAGGTCACGCCGATCGACGTCGAGCGCGTCATCGAGGTGGCGCGCGCAATGCCGATCCCGGCGGATCAGCAGATCCTCCACATCCTGACCCAGGAATTCATCATCGACGGCCAGGACGGCGTGCGCGAGCCGATCGGCATGAGCGGCGTCAAGCTCGAGACCAAGGTGCATATCGTGACCGGCGCGGTGTCGGCGGCCCAGAACGTGATCAAGTGCGTGCGCCGCTGCGGACTCGAGGTCATGGACCTGATCCTGCAGCCGCTGGCGTCGAGCTACGCGACCCTCTCCGAAGACGAGAAGGAGCTGGGCGTGTGCCTGGTGGACATCGGCGGCGGCACGACCGACATCGCGGTCTTCACCCGCGGCGCGATCCGCCACACCGCGGTCCTGCCGGTGGCGGGAGACCAGATCACCAACGACATCGCGATGGCGCTGCGTACGCCGACCGCCGAGGCCGAGGAGATCAAGATCCACCAGGGCGTCGCGATGCACACCCTGGCCGACCCGGAAGACCTGATCGAGGTGCCAGGGGTTGGCGACCGCCCGCCGCGCCGCCTCTCCCGTCAGGCCCTGGCCGACGTGATCGAGCCGCGGGTCTCCGAGATCTACGAACTGGTCCAGGCCGAACTGCGCCGCAGCGGCTACGAGGAGCTGCTCTCGTCGGGCGTGGTCCTGACGGGCGGCTCGGCCGACATGGCGGGGATGGTCGAACTCGGTGAAGAGGTGTTTCACATGCCGGTGCGCGTCGGCGCGCCGGCGTACTCGGGCGGGCTGGCGGACGTGGTCTGCCAACCGCGTTATGCCGCTGCGATGGGGCTGGTGCTCGAAGGCGCAGCTCAGCGGCGGCGGGGGTTCCAGGCGCGCGAGACGCGCAACGTGCGGGATGTCTTCTCCCGCGTGAAGGCCTGGTTCGAGAAGAATTTTTGATCGGGGACGGGCCGGGGCAACCGGTTCGTCAAATGAGATGAACGCCTTCAGGTGACGGTTATTTAGTTGTAGTATCGACGGATACCACTAGATAGCCGGTCGCCAGGTGGCGTTGGGTGAAGCAGCAAGGCAGTTTCTCAAGGAGGCGAGGCATATGTTTGAAATCGTTGAAAAGGTCGCGACCGGAACGATCATCAAGGTGGTCGGTGTGGGGGGTGCAGGGGGCAATGCGGTCGATCACATGATCCGCGAGGGGGTTCAGGGTGTGGACTTCATCTGCGCCAATACCGATGCGCAGGCGCTGGTGCGCAGCCTGGCACACGTCAAGGTCCAGCTCGGCGGTACCGGCCTGGGCGCCGGTTCGAAACCGGAGGCCGGTCGGGCCGCGGCCCAGGAATCCCGCGACGCCATCGCGGCCGCGCTCGAGGGCGCGCACATGTGCTTCATCACCGCCGGCATGGGCGGCGGCACGGGCACCGGCGCGGCGCCGGTGGTGGCCGAGATCGCCAAGGAGCTGGGCATCCTGACCGTGGCCGTGGTGACCAAGCCCTTCGACTTCGAGAACCGCCTGCGCGTCGCCGAGAGCGGCGTCGAGGAACTGGCCAAGCAGGTCGATTCGCTGATCGTCGTCCT
>JAGRGD010000215.1 GCA_020445665.1 Rhodocyclaceae bacterium | reverse complement strand
CTCGAGGATCAGCGCCGCGGTGTCGATATGGCGGCGCCTCGGCCCCTGCAGGACCGTGTTCCAGCCGGCCGAGCGCTCGGCCCACCAGGCGCCGAGCGCCCGCGCCTGCTCGATGCCGCGGGGCGACAGGGCGTCGTAGCGGTCGCCGGCGAAGCTGGCCTGGCCGTGACGCACCAGCGTCAGCACACTCATCGGGCGGTCTTGGGCAGGGCCTTGGGGTTGCTCTCGGCGAGGCGGCGCAGGCCGGCCGCGCGCAGGTGCGCGAGCACCGGCGCGCGAAAGTCGCGCCCCGGATCGGCCTCGCCCGCCCGGATCAGGCGGGACAGGCTGCGGGTGCCGTCGGCGAGATCCGCCCGGCCGTCGTCGAGCAGGCTGCGCAGCTCGGCCAGTTCCGCTTCCTCGGGCCCGTCGCCGAGGCGCAGCTGACGCTCTGCGATCGACATGGCGTTCATGGTCATCAGCACGGCGTGCCGCGCGTCGCCGGTCAGCGCGGGCAGCACCGTCTCCTTCAGCACCTGGCGGGCGCAGGCCAGCAGGGCGTCGCCCCGGGGTTGTTCGCGCATCAGTCGTTCTCCGTCATGTCGAGGATCTCCCATTCCAGCTCGGGCACGATGTGGCCGGTCAGGGCCAGCAGCAGCGAGTTTTCCTCGCCGGAGCAGTGACGCTCGGCCTGCTGGATGGCGATGATCGCCCAGTTCATGTGGGCCATCACCTCCCAGTAGCGCACCTGGCCGCGGTCCAGCGGGCGGCCGCGCTCGCGCTCGTAGCCCCGGTAGAAATCCTCGCGGGCGCCGATGCCGCCGGCCTCGGCGTCCACCTGGCCGAAGCGCCAGCACCTGGCGCAGAACCAGCCGATGTCCTCGAGCGGGTCGCTCCAGCCGGCGAACTCCCAGTCCAGGATGCCGGTCAGGCCGGCCTCGTCCACCATGTAGTTGCCGGTGCGATAGTCCCGGTGCGTGAGGGACACCTCGCCGCGGGGCGGCGCGTGGCGCTCGAGCCAGCGCAGGCCCCACTCCAGCGCCGGGTAGGCGGTATGGTGGGCATCGAGGAAGGCGTGGTGCTGGGCGATGCGCCAGGTGGCCGGCGCCTCCTCGTACCAGGGCAGGAAGTCGAGCGCGGCCAGGGGTGGGCGCACCGAGTGGATGCGCGCCAGCTCGCGGCCGAGCCGCTCGGCCAGCTCGACCCGATCGCCACCATAGCGGTCGTCCTTGACCAGCAGGTGGCCGGCCGCGGTGCCGCCGATGCGGCGCATCAGGAAGAACGGGCGGCCGATCACGGCCGGGTCGTCGCACAGCCACAACGGCTCGGGCACCGTGACGCCGGCCGCGAAGACCGTCTTCAGCAGCGCGAACTCCTGCGCCCGTCCGTGGCTGATGGCCACGCCCGCGGTCGGCGAGTCGCAGCGGAGCACGCAGGGGAGGCGACCCGCCGATGGCCCGCCCCCGATCTCCAGGTCCACCAGCCAGTTTTCCTGCACGGCGCCGCCGGAGAGGCGACGGGCCTCGACCACCGAGACCGACCCGGCGCCAGCGGCGCGGGCGACGAAGGCCTCGACGGCTGTCTTGATGTGCTGTTCCATGCCCCGCCTCACAGTCCGCTGACGAGGTGGCCGCGGTCCACCGCGACGCAGGACCCGGTCATCGCCGCGCCGGCATCGGAGGCCAGGAGCAGCATCGGCCCGTCGAGATCCTCCAGCTCGCAGAAGCGCCGGCTGGGGATGCGCATGCGCAGCTTGTCGCCCATCTCGCTGGTCAGGAACTCGCGGTTCAGGTCGGTGATGACGTAGCCCGGCAGCAGCGCATTGACGCGGATGTCGTAGCGCGCCAGCTCCAGCGCCATGGATTTGGTGAGCTGCACCACGCCGGCCTTGGAGATGGCATAGGGGGCGACGCCGCCGCCGACGCGCTCGCCGAGGATCGAGGCGATGTTGATGATGCTGCCGGGCTTGCCGGCGTCGACCAGCGTGCGGGCTGCTTCGGTGGCGACTAGCCAGGTGCCCTTCAGGTTGGGATCGATCACGCCGTCCCAGTCGGCCTCGTCGTGCTTCAGCAGCGCCTTGGTGACCGTGCGGCCGGCGTTGTTGATGATGATGTCCGGCACGCCGACGCGGCCCGTCACCGCCTCGAAGGCGCCGGCCACCGACCTGGCGTCGGCCACGTCCATCGCGACACCGTGAGCCAGGCCCTGCTGCGCGCGGATCTCCTCGACCACCTCGCCGAACTGGTCGCGTTCGCGAGCGGTGACGATCACCTCGGCACCGGCGCGGGCCAGCACGAAGGAGAAGTGGCGGCCCAGGCCGGTACCGGCCCCGGTCACCAGCGCGATCTTCCCCTCGAGCGAGAACAGCTCGCCCATGATGTTGCTGCTGCTCATGCCCGCTCTCCCTTCGCCACCGAGTGGTCCGTGCGGCCAGCCACCAGCTTGCGGCCCAGGCTGAACCGATGCACCTCGCTCGGGCCGTCATAGACGCGGAAGGCGCGCATGTCGGCGAAGATGCGCGGCACGATGGTCTCGTGGGTCACGCCCTGGCCGCCCAGGATCTGCACGCTGCGGTCCACCACCCGCCACTCGGCCTCCGAGCAGACCACCTTGGCCCGGCTCGACTCGAAGTTGCAGCGCTGGCCCTGGTCCAGCAGCCAGGCGGTGTGCCAGATGTGCAGGCGCGCGGTGTGCAGGTCCATTTCGTTGTCCGCCAGCATGAAGCCGACGCCTTCGTGTTCGCCGAGGGTGCGGCCGAAGGCCTGGCGGGTGCGGGCGTGCTCGAGGGCCGTGTCGTGGGCGCGGCGGGCCTGGCCCAGCCAGCGCATGCAGTGGGTCAGGCGGGCCGGCGCGAGGCGGACCTGGGCATAGCGGAAGCCCTTGCCGATCTCGCCCAGCACGTCGGTGGCCGGCACCCGCAGGTCGTTGAAGCGCAGCACGCCGTGGCCGCCGGTGAAGCAGGTGTCGAGGGCGTCCATGGTGCGCACCAGCTCGATGCCGGGGCGATCCATGTCCGACAGGAACATCGTCGCCGAGCCGTCTTCCATCTTGGCCATGATGATCGCGAAGGCGGCGCGCTCGGCCCCGGTGATGAACCACTTGGTGCCGTTGATGACGTAGTCGTCGCCGTCGCGCACCGCGGTCGTGGTCAGCATCGACGGATCGGCGCCCGCGCCCGGCGGCGGCTCGGTCATGGCGAAGCACGAGCGGGTGTGGCCGGACACCAGCGGCTTGAGCCAGCGTTGCTTCTGCTCGTCGGAGGCGACCACCTCCATCAGGTGGATGTTGCCCTCGTCCGGCGCGTGGATGTTCAGCGCGGTGGGGCCAAGGGTGGAGTAGCCCGCCTCTTCGAAGACGATGGCCTTCTCCACATGGGTGAGGCCCAGCCCGCCCATCTCGCGGGAGGCGTGGGGCGTCAGCAGCTCGGCGGCGCGCGCCTTGGCCACCAGTTCCTGGCGGAGCGCCTCGGTAGGGCCATGCGGCGTCTGCCGCGGATCACGCTCGAGGGGAATCACCTCCTCGGCGATGAACTGTCGTACCCGCGCCTGCAGTTCCTGCAGGGCCGGGCTCAGCGAGAAATCCATGTCTGCTCCTTGTCCTAGGGCATCGGTGAGGCGGCTGTCCTGAGGCGGTATACCCCGCCCCGATGGTCAACCCCAAGCCTTTTTGAATTCAGAATCCATCTATATGGTCCTAGTGTATTCCGAATTCAGTTGTTGTCAATGGGCATTTGTCGGTTGGGCGGGCGGCCTATAACCCCATCCCCCTCCCAGCCTCCCCCTTGAAGGGGAAGGAACCGCCGCGATCGCACTGGCCCCCCTCCCCTTCAAGGGGAGGGACGGGGTGGGGATGGGGTGCCAAGCGGCGTCGAATCCACCCCATCCCCACCCCAGCCGTCCAGGACCGGTTTTGCACAGCCAGTCCGTTCCGCGGG
>JAGRGD010000214.1 GCA_020445665.1 Rhodocyclaceae bacterium | reverse complement strand
GTTCACCAGCGGCACCCCGCCCGCCTCGAGCACCGTCGCCTGCTGCTGCCCGGGCGCCGCGCGGTCCGCCACGATCTGCGCCGGGGCCAGCCCCGGCAGCACCGACAGCGCCGCCGCCAGCGCCGTCAGCACCGGCAGCCGACGACGCGACACGCCCCGCCCAGCTTCCCCCCGCGAGCCCCCGCCGAAGCCCCCCAGCGCGCTCTCGCACACCGCCATCAGCACACCTCGGTGGCGGTTGAAGATCAGGCGGTAGCGGTGCTTGTTCATGGCGGGGTCAGCGGGGGCTGTTGGCGTTGGATTGGGGGAATGCAGCGCCCGCCGGGCTGGCAGGTTTGGCGTTGCAGGCGTCGAAGTAGGCGTTGGCCTTTCGGCCGTAGATGAAGTCGATCGTCAGCCAGATCCAGAGCAGAGGCATGATTGTCAGTCCGAGGGCAATGGGGCCAATGGTTGGCGCCACGTTGGCGGCCCTCGTCAGGCTGAGGCAGGCGTTGAGGCAACCCAGTGCGAGGAGCCATGAGGCGGCCTTCCGCGCCCAGTACAGCCTGCTGTACAGACCGGCAGCGGTCGTGAGGAGCGCGGTGGCCTTGATGACGAGGATGAGCGGGCCCAAGCCGGACGCGCCCGCGAGCAGGGCGAACACGTTGGAAATGCCTGACACACCCAGCATGGCGATGGTCAGCCGAACGATCCAGGGCGAACGGGGATGACTGGCTCGGGCCGCGTGGTCTGCGACGTCCAGGTCGGAGGCGGGTGCGTTTTCGGACATGGCGATCTATCGGGTCTGGCGGCAGCGCGTTGTTAGAGCGTGAGGTTCACGCGGAAGCCGGCGGTACGGGCGCTGGTGTCGAAGCCGTCGGGCTTGTGCAGCGGCCCGCCGGCGAAGAGGTCGAACTGCAGGTCGTGCCAGCTGCCGCGCAGGCCGAGGACCGCGCCGGCGAGGGTCTGGCCGGCGAGCCGTTCGGCGGTGGGTCCGTCCACCCGGCCGGCGTCGATGGCCAGGTAGGCCGAGGCCGGGAAGGCGCCCAGGGGCAGGGCCAGTTCGTTGCGGAGGAGCCAGCCCCGCTCTGCGGCGAGGACCCGCTCGCCGTCGAAGCCCCGCACCGTGTAGCGACCGCCGATGACGAACATCTCCTGCGGGTTGAGGCGCGAGTGGTGCCACTGGGCGCGCACCTGGGCGACATAGGCGAGGCGCGTGTCGGCAACGGCGAAGGGGCGGGCGTAGGCCACGTCGAGGGTGGTCTTGCGGAAGCGCCCGGTGGCTTCGCCAAAGGCTTCCTCCGGCGCCGGGATGGCGCCGAAGGCGCCGGTACCGCGCTTGTACTCGAGGGCCGCGTCGAAGGTGCCCGCGCCGATGAAGCGGCGATGGGAGGCGCCCAGCTGCCAGCCGCCGGTCTGGCGGCGCTGGACCTCGACCTCGGTGTCGTCGATGAAGTTGTGCGAGCTGCGGCGCCACGCGCCGAGGCGCAGGGCCGTCTTGCCCTTGCCGTCGCGGTGGAGGATGCGCGAGAGGTTCAGCTCGGCGGTGTTGCTGTAGCCGCCATAGATGTAGTCGGTGGTGGCGCCCTGGACCGTCTGGCGGTCGCGGTTGCGGCTGACTGTGAGGTCGGCGCTCCAGTAGCCCCAGGGGATCGAGTAGTGGCCGAGGGCACCCCAGGTGCCCCGGTCTGCGCCGTCGGCCATCAGGTCGTGGCTGAGGGTGAGGTAGGCCAGGTCGTTGAGACCGGTCGGGTTGTCGTAAGCGAGGGTCACGCTGCCCTGCAGCTTGCCGGTGGCCTTGAGTCCGCCATCGTCGGCGGCGAGGGTGACGCGCCAGGGGCGTTCCCGGCTGTAGCGCACGACGAGGTCGCTGGCGCCCTCGATGGCGGCGGGGTGGATCTCGATGTCGGCGTCGGCGCTGGCAAGCCGCTTGAGGTTCTCGAGGCCCTGCTCGATGTCGCGCAGGTTGAGGATCTCGCCCTGGCGGGCCGGCATCGCACCAGCGAGATGGGTGCGGGCCGGGCTGTCGTCGGCAAAGCGCAGGCCTTCGAGGCGGCCGGCGCGGACCGAGATCTCGAGGGTGCCGTCGTTGAGGTCCTGGTTGGGTACCGTGACCCGGCTGGTGAGGTAGCCGTCGGCGATCAGGGCGTGCTGCAGGCGCTTGAGGAGCAGCGTGATGCCCTGGCTGCCGAGGCAGCGCCCCTCGGGCGGGTCCGCATGGTCGGCGCCCGCGAGGGCAGTGGCGAGGCCGGGAAAGTGGCTGGCATCATCGATCAGGAGGACCTGCTCGACGGGAAAACAGGGTTGCTCGCCGGTGGGGAGGGTGCTCAGGTCCTGGCTCGGCCCGGCCGGCCGGCGGACATCCTCGGCGGCCTCGAGCTGGCGCCGCAGCTGGTCGGTGCGTTGCTGCTGGCGCTGGTGCTCGATGGAGGGGTCGGGCGTGTCCGGACCTGGCAGGGTCTGGGCAGCGGCTTGTGTGGCGCAGGCGAGGAGGAGGGCGAGCAGGCTCGCCAGATGGGATCTGGACATGACGCGGGCATTGTTGGATATGCGATTCGGCCCGCATGATAGGGGGAAAGGGGGGCGACGACGAGGACCTGGTCGAGCCGGGCGCGCCGTGGCCTATCACTTTAGAAGGAGTGACTGGCGGCGCGGGGACAAGAGACTTTCTGGCACGTTCGTTCGCAATCCCCTGCGCGCGCTGGCGATGCGGAGCGTGGCCGGGGCGCATGTGTCAGATCAGGCGCGCCTGTCCGCCAAATGTAAAAACATGTTGAGGGCATGCTGCGACGCGGAATCTGCGGCAAGTGGCGCAGGTCTTAAGCCTGTCTTAAGCATTGGCAGCGCACCATGAAAAGGCGGCGCAAACCGTCAGACGCCGGCCCCAGGACCCCCTGGGTCGGCGCGAGGCGGTTTGCGCCGCGTCGCGTCCACGGGCCGAGCCGGTCGGCTTGCGGCCCGTGGCGATCTCAGCCGGCGAGTTTCGCGAAGGCCTCGACCACCTCGGCAGGGGCCTGGACCAGCTCGATCAGCACGCCTTCGCCGCCGATCGGGAATTCGTCGTTGGCCTTGGGGTGCAGGAAGGTGATGTCGAAGCCGGCAGCGCCGCGGCGAATGCCGCCGGGTGCGAAACGCACGCCGTTGGCCGACAGCCACTCGACGGCCGTGGGCAGGTCGTCCACCCACAGGCCGACGTGGTTGAGCGGGGTCGCATGAACGGCGGGCTTCTTGTCGATGTCGAGGGGTTGCATCAGGTCCACCTCGACCTTGAACGGGCCGGTGCCCATGGCGCAGATGTCCTCGTCCACGTTCTCGCGCTCGGAGACGAAGTTGCCGGTGACCTCGAGGCCCAGCATGTCCACCCACAGGGTCTTGAGTTTGTCCTTGCTCGGTCCGCCGATGGCGATCTGCTGGATGCCGAGGATCTTGAAGGGGCGCTGGCTCATGAGGGGGCTCCGTGGATTAAAAATTCATAATTATAGGGATGCTGCCCTGCAGCGTCGAGGGGCGCGACGGAAGGTCGATGGCCGGGCGGACAACGGCCTCAGGACCAGTCGACCGAGGCGGTCAGCATGTAGCCGGCGCCATACACGGTCTTGATGATGCGCGGGTTCTGGGGGTCCTCCTCGAGCTTGCGGCGCAGGCGCGAGATGCGCACGTCGATGGAGCGGTCGAAGGGGTCTACATCGCGCTCACCGAGGAGCTGCTCCCGGTTGAGGATCTTGTTCGGGCGGCGCAGCAGGGTGGTCAGCAGGCCGGCCTCGGCGGCGGAGAGGTGGATCTCCCGGCCGTCCGGTGCCTGCAGCAGCAGGCGCTGGATGTCGAACTGCCAGCCGGAGAAGCGGGCCATCTGCGGCTCCGCGACCGCTTCGGCCTGCTGGGGATTCTTCAGGTAGCGGCGGAGGATGGAGCGGACCCGGGCTACCAGCTCGCGCGGCTCGAAGGGCTTCACCAGGTAGTCGTCCGCGCCGAGCTCGAGACCGAGGACCCGGTCGGTGACGTCGTTGCGGCCGGTCAGGATCAGTACCGCGCAGGGCTGCTTCTCCTGCAGTTCGCGCACCACCTGCATGCCGTCCATGTCCGGCAGGCCGAGGTCGATGATGCACAGGTCGGGGTTGGTCTGGCGTACCCGCTGCAGGAACTGGCGCCCGCTGCCGGAGAGTTCGCTGCGGAACCCGTATTCGGTGAGCGCGGCGCAGATCAGGCGGCCGATCTCGCCTTCGTCCTCTAGGACGTGGATCATCGCGTTGCTGGCGTCGGATGGCTTCATGGTGTGGAGGCTTCTCGAGCGTGTTCGAGTTGTTCGATGGCGGCTGCGAGCGCGCTCTTGTCGAAGGGTTTGCGAAGGATCGGTGCATCCGGGGTCGGGGTGGTGTCGCCAGCGTAGCCGGTGACGAGCAGGACGGGCAGGTCAGGCCGGCGCTCCCGCGCCAGGGCCAGCAACTCGGCGCCGCCGATGCCGCCCGGCATCACCATGTCCGAGATCATCATGCCGATGTCCGGCACGTTGGCCAGCATCTCGCCGGCCTCGATGCCGTTGCTGGCCTCGACCACGGGGTAGCCGAGTTCCCCCAGCTGGAGCCGAACGATGCGGCGGATCTCGGCTTCGTCCTCGACCAGCAGCACCAGCTTGCCGCTGCTGGACTTGGTGGTGCTGCGGGCCGGTGCCGGCGCGGCGGGTGCGGGCGGGTCGGTGCGGGGCAGCACGAAGCGCACGTGGGTGCCCTTGCCGGGCGTGCTCAGAATGCGGATGTTGCCGCCGGACTGGCGCACGAAGCCATACACCATCGACAGGCCGAGGCCACTGCCCGCGCCGAAGGCCTTGGTGGTGACGAAAGGCTCGAAGACCCGCGGCAGCAGCGCGGGGTCGATGCCGCAGCCGTTGTCGCTGACGTCGATCTGGACATAGTCGCCCACCGCGATCTCGGTCAGCTGGGCGAGCGTCTCGCCGATATGGCGCGCGGTCACGCCGATGGTCAGCGTGCCGCCCTGGGGCATCGCGTCGCGGGCGTTGATGGCGAGGTTGAGCAGGGCGTTCTCGAGCTGGTGGGGGTCCACCAGCGCGAAGAGGGGCGTCTCGGAGATGTCGCTCTGCAGCTCGACCGATTCGGTCAGTGAGCGCGACAGCAGGTGGGCCATGTTCTGCACCAGGGTGCCGATCTCGACCGCGCTCGGCTCAAGGGTCTGGCGGCGCGAGAAAGTGAGCAGGCGCTTGATCAGCTCGGCCCCGCGCCGGGCGGCATGGAGTGCAGGCTCGACGTAGTCGCCGGCCCGCTCGGGGTTGCCGGGCAGCTGGTCCTGCAGGCCGTTGAGATTGCCGATGATGATGGTCAGCAGGTTGTTGAAGTCGTGGGCGAGGCCGCCGGTGAGCTGGCCCACCGCCTCCATCTTCTGGGCCTGGATCAGGGCGGCCTGGCTGGCCTTCTGTTCGGTGATGTCGATGGACAGCACGAAGAAGCCCAGCACGCGGCCGTCACTGCCCATCTCGGGTACGACCACGCTGCGGGCGTGGACGGTGCGGCGGTCGCTGGTGCGGCGGGAGTACTCGTAGGCGACCGGCTCGCCGCGGTAGGCCTGCTCCAGGTGCGCGCTGATCTCGACGTAGGTCTCGGGTCCAAAAACTTCTTCGATGCTGCGCCCGACCATCTGGTCGGCGCTGAGGCCGAACCAGTCGGCGTAGCCCTTGTTGGCGAACTGGTAGCGCTGGTCGGCGTCGACGTAGGCGATCAGCGCGGGGATCGAGTCCATGATCAGGCGCAGGCGCGACTCGCTGCGGCGCAGGGCGCCGGCGATCTCGTCGATCTCGGCGTTGGCGTGGGCCAGCCGGCTGTTGGCGTCCTCGAGTTCGCGGGTGCGGGCCTTGACCCGCAGCTCCAGGTCGGCGTTCTGCTGCTGGATCAGGGCCTCGTAGCGGCGCTGCTCGGTGATGTCGGTCCACAGGGAGACGAAGCCCAGGTTCGGGATCGGCACGCCGTGGATCGCCAGTACGTCGCCATTGGGCCGGATGCGCTCGGTGTAGTGGGGCTGGAAGGCGCGCACGGCAGACATCCGCGCCGACACCTGGCCCTCCGATTCGCCGACGCCATACTCGCCGCGCTCGGCGTTGTAGCGCACGAAGTCCTCGAACGGGGTGCCGACCCGGACCATCGACTCCGGGAACTCGAGCAGTCGCAGGAAGGCCTTGTTCCACGCCACCAGGCGGGGCGCGGAGTCGAACACCGCGAGGCCCTGGTCGAGCAGGTCGAGGCCCGCCAGCAGCAGGTCGTAGCGACGCAGCTCCTCGGCGCTGCCACTGGGCGCGGCCGGGGGGCTCGGATTCTTGGGTAGCTTGGCCATCGGCGGGTTGCCGGCTCGACGGGATGGTTGGGGATTCTAGCAACGCTGCGCTGATGTGGGCGCGGGCAGATGCCACTCAGGCGGGCAATCGCCCCCCGGCGCGCAGGTGTTTGCGGTAGCGGTCGGGCGATACGCCGGTCCAACTGGTGAAGGCGCGGTAGAAGGCGGACGTGTCGGCGTATCCCAGCTCGGCCGCGACCTCGGCGATGGCGCGGTCGGTCTTGGTCAGGCGGGCGAGGGCGATGTCGCGGCGCAGGGAGTCCTTGATCGCGCGGAAGCTCGAGCCCTCGTCGCGCAGGCGTCGATGCAGCGTGCGGGGAGAGAGATGCACGCGCTGCGCGGCTGCCTCGATGGTCAGGCTCTCGGGCAGCGCCGCGCGGAGCAGGTCGCGCACCCGCTGCACCATCTCCCGGTCGCGGCGGTAGAGCATCGAGATCTTGCCCGGCGCGCCTTCGAGGAAGCGGGCCAGGGCGGCCTCGTCTCGCCGCACCGGCAGGTCGAGGAGGTCGGCCCGCAGTTCGGCGCGCAAGGCGTCGGCGCCGAAGTCGGAGCGCTCGGTATAGACCAGCGCGTAGTCGTCGCCGTGGGCCGGCCGGGCATAGGGGAAAGCGACTCGCTCGAGAGCGAGCCCGCGTCCGACCAGCCAGCAGGCCAGGCCGTGGAGCAGGCGCAGCAGCCACTCGAAGGCGAAGACACGGCCGGGGTCGTCGCGGGGGCCGAGGGGGGCGCCGGCCTCGCGCACGACCAGGGTGGCCAGTTCGGGGCCGCGTTCGATGTGCAGGGCCAGGTCCGGCAGCACGATGGCGAGGAAGCGGCGGGCGCGCTCGAGCGCCTCGGCCAGGTGGGCCGAGCCGAGCAGCCCGCGACAGAGGAACTCGAAGCTGCCCGGACGCATCGGCTCGGGCATCAGGGCGAAGGCCTCGTCGCCCAGGCGGTCGATCACCCGGTTGTAGAGCTGGGCATAGCGGTCAATCGGAATTCGCGTGGCAGGGTTTGCCAGATCGATGCCGAATTCGGCCATCAGCGGCCCGCTGTCGAGGCCGCGTCGGCGCATGCCGGCCAGCATGCCGGTGACGAAGCCCATCGCCACGGTCGCTGATTTATTGCGGATTCTGTGGGGTGCGTGGCGTGGCATCGGGTTGCGGTGGCTGCGTGGCAGGCGCTGCCGTCGCGCAATGGGCTGTAGGTCCAAGATTGGCAGATTTTGCACGATAGTCGTCTGTCCGGGCAATGGCGGCCGCCCGCCGCGGCAACTAAGATTCCGGCATCAGTCAAAACACTGCCGGAGACCCCGATGACCGACATGAGCGTGGCGAAGAAGGCCGTCAACTACAAGCCGAAGCACAAGGTCCGCTTCGTGACCGCCGCCTCGCTGTTCGATGGCCATGACGCCTCGATCAACATCATGCGCCGGATCCTGCAGGGCTCCGGCGCCGAGGTGATCCACCTGGGCCACAACCGCTCGGTCGGCGAGATCGTCAACGCGGCGCTGCAGGAGGACGTGCAGGGCATCGCCATCACCTCCTACCAGGGCGGCCACGTCGAGTTCTTCAAGTACATGATCGACCTGCTGAAGGCCCATGGCGGCGAGAACATCAAGGTCTTCGGCGGCGGTGGCGGCGTGATCGTGCCGGCCGAGATCGAGGACCTCCATGCCTATGGCGTGACGCGCATCTATTCGCCGGAGGACGGCGCCACGATGGGCCTGCAGGGCATGATCAACGACGTGGTCGAGCAGTCCGACTACGACCTCGCGCCGCTGGCGCCCAAGGGCAAGGAGGCCGTCAAGGCCCTGCGGGGCGGCGACCGCCGCGCCCTGGCGCGGATCATCACGGCGCTGGAGAACGGCGTCTATGACGACGCGGCCCGCAAGGCCATCCTCGACGCGGCGGCCGACATCGCGGTGCCGACCCTGGGCATCACCGGCACCGGCGGCGCGGGAAAGAGCTCGCTCACCGACGAGCTGGTGCGCCGCTTCCGCCTCGACCAGCAGGACGCCCTGAAGCTCGCCATCATCTCGATCGACCCGTCGCGCAAGCGTACCGGCGGCGCGCTGCTGGGCGATCGTATCCGCATGAACGCCATCGAGCACGAGCACATCTTCATGCGCTCGCTGGCCACCCGCGACACCGGCTCGGAGGTGTCGAAGGCGCTGCCGGAGGTGATCGCGGCGTGCAAGCTGGCCGGCTTCGACCTGGTCGTCGTCGAGACCTCTGGCATCGGCCAGGGCGACGCGGCGATCGTGCCCTTCGTGGATCTGTCGCTGTACGTGATGACGGCCGAGTACGGCGCCGCGACGCAGCTCGAGAAGATCGACATGCTCGACTTCGCCGATGTGATCGCGATCAACAAGTTCGACAAGCGCGGGTCGCTCGACGCGTTGCGCGACGTCCGCAAGCAGTACCAGCGCAACCAACGGCTGTTCGACACGCCCGACGAGGAGCTGCCCGTCTACGGCACGATCGCGTCGAACTTCAACGACCCGGGCACGAACGTCCTCTACCGCAGGCTGATGGACGTGGTCGCCCAGCGCACCGGCGCGCCGCTGCACAGCTCGCTCGCCCTCGGATCCGACCGTCCGCAGCGCTTCGTGATCCCCGCCGAGCGCGCGCGCTACCTGGCCGAGATCGTCGAGACCTGCGAGGACCGCGCACGGTTCGCGCTCGAGCAGGCGGCGATCGCCCGCAAGCTGTACCAGATCCGCGGGGCGATCGGCGCGCTCCAGGCGCACGTGGGGGAGACGTCCATCGACTTCGTCGACTCGGGGGACGACGAGGTCGTCTCGGTGGTGCAGCTCGTGCGCCAGGAGTCGACGGCGGTCCCCGAGCTGGCGGCCGAGTACAGACGCCTCAAGGAGACCCTCGACCCCGAGTGCCGGCGGTTGCTCCAGGAGTGGCCGTCGGTGCTGAAGCGCTACCGCGCCAACCTCTACAAGTTCCAGGTGCGCGACCG
>JAGRGD010000024.1 GCA_020445665.1 Rhodocyclaceae bacterium | reverse complement strand
TCCACCGCTTCCCCCCGCAAAAGCTCCGAGGCTAAACTTATCCACAGCCGCTCAATGACGAGCGGCTATCCGCCCCTGGTCAAAATTCAACGCGCACGGGTGGTCAAAATTCAATGCGCGCGGACACCCTGGACCTTCACACACGGTAACCTACACGCGAGGTCAGAGATGACTTAGAACCCGCGTGGTTGCTGGGTTTCCCTGCAGAGGCAAGGATTCCGCCCATCACCACCACCAGACAATGAAGCCGCTGATCCGCAAGGGTCGGCGGCTTTTTGCTTGGGCGACGCGCGGGGAAGCACCGTATTCGTGGGCCCACGCGGCGCTCGGTGGCGACGGTGGCCGGCCCGACTGGGTTCAGCGCCTCGCGTGCAACACGCACCAGTCGACCGTCATTTCGCCGCTGGACTCGAGCCATTGACGCACCCAGTGAATCTGATTGGCATCATGAAGGATCGGCGTGTGACCCGTGTCGGGCACGTGCATGACGTCCAGCGGATGGTGCGCGCCCATGCGCCGGAGGGTGGCCGGCAGCAAGGCATCCGAGAGCAGGCCGTGGATGACCAGGACCGGGCAGCGGACCCGGGCCCACAGCGCCCACTGGTCGAGGCTGCTGGCGGCGTCGTGGCGGTAGGCCTGCAGCGCCCGCACGTCGTGGCGGTAGATGCGCCCGCCGTCGGCCTCTGACCAGCGGGTCTGGTGATAGCTCAGGTGAAAGCGCACGTCATCGCCCGCGGGGCCGAAGTTGCGCTGGGCGGCGCCGATACGTCGCAGCAGATCGGCCGGCTCTCGGAAGACGTAGTGGCGGGCCAGCGCCTGCGCGCGGCGGGCGCGGCGGGCCTTGGGGATGAACGGGCCAATGTCGTTGAGGATCAGGCGCTCGATCAGGCGCGGGCGACGCGCCGCCAGCGCAATGCCGACGCTGCCGCCGAGGGACGAACCGAGCAAGGTGACCGGACCGCCCCCCAGGTGCTCGATCAGCTGCCGCACCTGCTCCACATAGCTGTCGAGGGAATAGTCCGCTTCGTCGAAGAGCCAGCCGGAGTTGCCGCGCCCGGCCCAGTCGAAGCACACCACCCGGTAGCCATCGCGCAGGGCGTCGGCGAGCCAGGCGAAGCGCATCGCGGTGTTGACCACCCCGCCGCAGCACACCAGCAGCGGCTGGCCGGGCTCGCCCCAGGCGGCGTAGGACAGGCGCACCCGGTAGGGCTTGCGCATCCGTCGCGGCGTGCCCGGCTGGAGCCGGGCCGGGTGTTCGTAGTCGAAGTGGGCGAGGACGTAGTGGCCGGCGAAGCGGGCCATGGTCTCTTCAGCCTGGCGCAGGTAGTCGTACCAGTTGCGCAGCTGCAGGGCGTCGCCCATCTCCGGCAGGCGCGAGCTCATGGCGCGCCACCGCGGGTCTTGTCGCGCTCGCGCTCGCGCTGGCGCAGGACGTCGACCATCACGTTGAAGGTGCGCGCCAGCTGGCCCAGCTCGTCGCGCCCGGTGACCTTCACGCTGGCCGCCGAATAGTCGCCCCCGCGCAGGGCGTCGGCCGCCGCGGTCAGCGAGACGATCGGGCGCAGCAGCGAGCGGGCGAAGAAAACCGCCACCAGCACGAACAGCACACCGACCAGCGCCACGCTGGCCAGCACGTTGCGGAACAGGCGGTTGAGCGGCGACTCGAAGTAAGCCCGCGGCTCGGTCACGCCCACCACCCAGTCGTGCCCTTCGACCGGCGCGAAGCCGGCGATCTCGGGCTGCCCGCTGATGGTCGAGCGATAGGCCACGCTGCCGGGCCGTTGCGCGCCGATCACTGCGCTGGCGAGTTGCGGCATGTCGAGGCTGTCGATGCGGTCGCGGCGGAAGCGGCGGTCGGAGAGGATCGCCTCGAGCACCGGCGGTGCCAGCGTGCGCAGGCTGTGATAGAGCAGCGCGGCATCATGATGATGGAGGATGACGCCATCGCCATCCACCAGGAAGGGTTCCCGCTCACCAGGCTGCCTGCCCCGCTCCAGGATCTGGTCCACCGCCTTTCCCTTGACCCGCAACACGATCACGCCGATCACCTCGCCCCCACCGCTGCGGGCCGGCTCGGCGAAGAAGATGCCGGGCTCGCCGGCCACCGCGCCCACGATCACGCCGCTGACGTACGACTGACCGAGGATGGCCCGCTGGAAGTAGTCGCGGAACGCGAAGTTCTTGCCCACCACCGCCGGATCGCTGGAGAGCACGATGGTGCCGACCCGGTCATAGAGCATGGCCAGTTGGACGTCGGGATTGGCCCGCACCAGATCATCGAGACGGGCCTGGGCGCGACCGCCCTGCTTCTGCCGCGTCGCGGCATTCTCCAGGTAGGTGACCAGCGCGTCATCCGAGGCCAGGTAGCGGGACAGGTTGCGGCTGTCGGCCAGCAGCTGGGCGACCCGCGCGGCGAGGCTGTCGGCGAGCTGGGTCAGGTTGCGCAGCTCCCCCGCACTGACCCGGTCGGTGCTGGCGGTGAGGTTGTAGTAGGCGGTGATCAGCATCGGCGCCAGGGCGGCGAAGACCATCGCCACCGTCATCTTGACCGAAAGCGGCCAGCTCGCCGGGCGGAGGAGCCGCTGCAGGCCGTCCTTCAGCCGGCTGGAGAACGACGGCTTGCGCGCCGGGGCGCGGGCCTTGTCGAGGCTCGCGGCCAGCGCGTCGGTCAGCGCCATCGCCGCCGGGTCGGCCGCGAACAGGGCCTGGCGGAACTCGGCGACCGACTGGGGGCGGTCTGGCGCGTGGGGCTCGAGGGCCCAGTCCACCGCCTTGAGCAGGGCCTCGCTGTAGCGGGCCCCTCCCCGCTCCGTGGCCGGGGCCATCGGATCGACCTCGCCCAGCCGCATCGTGGCCTCGGGCGGCTTCTCGCCGAAGAGCATCCAGTAGAGGGTCGCACCGAGGGCATAGATGTCGGTCCAGGGGCCTTGGGCGCCGCTGCCGTACTGCTCGATCGGACCATAGCCGGGGGTGATCATCGTCACCTCGCCCTCGCGCCCGCCGGTGGGCCCGGCGGAGCCGAAGTCGAGCAGCACCAGGGAGCCGTCGTCGGCCCGCACCGAGATGTTGTCCGGCTTGATGTCGCGGTGCATGAAGCCCGCCGCGTGGACCGTCTCGAGGCCGTGGAGAAGCGGCACGAGCAGGTCGAGCAGGTCGCGCTCGGACATCCCGTGATGGTCGGGCCACCACTCGCGCAGCGACTTGCCACGCTCGTACTCGAGCACCATGTAGGCGGTGTTGTTGGCCTCGAAGAAGCGCGCCACGCGAACGATGTTGGGGTGGCGGAAGGTGGCCAGCGTGCGTGCCTCGACGAGGAAGTTCTCGAGGCCGTGCAGGTACATGTCCAGACGCCGGGCACCCCGCGCGCTGACCCGGTGCTCCTGCACCCGGTGGGCGATCTGGCCGGGCAGGTATTCCTTGATGGCGACCCGCGAGTGCAGGTGGATATCGGAAGCCAGGTAGGTCACGCCGAAGCCCCCCTGGCCGAGCACCCGCTCGATGCGGTACTCATGCAGGCGGTAGCCCTTGGGCAGGGTCTCGCTCTCGACGCCTTCGGACGGGATGTAGTTGGCGGTCGGGCGGGTCTGGGGAAGCGGCTTGACGATGGTGCGATCGTCCTCGACCGTCGCGGCGGGCGCCGCCTGACGGGGCACCACCACCGAGACGTACTCGGGCAACTCGCCGAGGGTCCGGGTGGCGTCATCGTCCGCGCCGGCCGGCGCGGACATGGGCAGCACCCGAGTCGCGTCGGCGTCCTCGGTCGGCGCCAGCAGACCGTCGCGGGCGAGAATGCGGGTCGCGTCGAGTTCGTCGAGCAATGCCTCGCGCGACACCTTGATGGTCTTGTCATCCACGATCGGCGCCCGGTTCATCTCAGCCCTCCGGCTCGAGCAGTTCGGCGTAGTCGAACATCGCCAGCGGCGGCGGCAGACCCATCCGGCGCGCGACCGGCAGGTTCACCTGCAGCGAGAAGCGGCTCAGGGTCTCGACCGGAATGCTGGCCGGCGCGCGTCCGCCCAGCAGGATCTGCTCGGCCTTGTAGGCAGTGAACTGGCCCACCCGTTCATAGCGGGACACCACGCCGGTCAGGGCACCGGCCTTGACCAGCGCCTCGGTCGAGGCGAAGGTCGGCACGCCGAGCTCGGCGGCGCGCGCGAGGAGGTCGCGGGCGAGGGTCGTAAGGTAGGAGTCGGGCGGCAGGTAGAGCCACTCCACCCCGTCGGCCTTCAACGCGTCGAGCAGGCCGGTGGCACCGCTGCCGTCCGGACGCCCGTCCGCATCGAGGGGAAAGGTACGCTCGGCCACCGTGAAGCCGTCCGTCCGGCCCAGCTCGGCCACCCGCGCGGCCACCAGGCGGGAGTTCTTCTCGTTGGGCGAGTAGATCAGGCCCAGCTTGCGGAAAGGGCGGTAGGCCCGCATCGCGCGCAACTGGGCGTCGACCGGCGCCATGTGGGTAACCCCCGTGACGCCCCGCCCCGACGACGCCATGGCGGGCACCAGGCGGGCGCCCACCGGGTCGGCAACGAGGGTGAACACCGCCGGGATGTCGGTGATGTGGCGGACCGGGTCGACGCCGTCGTAGGGACCGAGCACACCGAGGCTCACAGTGGTGCCCCAGGTCACGACCAGGTCCGGCGCCTGCGCCCGGATCGCCTCGACCACCCCCGGCAGCCGCTGCTTGTCGCGGGCGATGTCGTGCCACAGGATCTCGGCCCGGATCCGCCGCGCGGCAAGGTAGGTCTCGAATCCGTCCTCGACCCGGGTGCGCCCCCGGTAGTTGACGATGGCGATGCGCAACGGGCGCTCTGCACCGGCCAGCAGCGGCCCCGCCGCGCTGGCCAGGGCCAGTCCGCTGGCGGCGGTGAGGAAACGGCGACGTCCAGCCGAGGCGCCGAAGCAGATTCCTTCACTCATCGTCCTGCCTCCCCGGCCACAGCCGGCAGTACCGCGGGTTCGCTGAGGCCCAGCCGCAGCAAGAGGGCGCAGGCCAGCGCGCCGCCGCCGAGGATGGCGAAGGCCCCGGCGTAGCCCGTGCTCGCGACCAGTACACCGGCCACCAGTGGGCCCGCCACATTGCCGAGCCGCTCCAGCATCCGGTAGGCGCCATAGACCGCGTCGACACCATGGCTGGCGATCTCGTCGCGGCACAGCTCACCGACCAGCGCCGCCTGGGCCGAAATGGACAGGGCCTGGCCGAGGCCGAGCAGCGCGGCCAGGGCAAACAGGCCGGCCAGGTCCGGCATCGCCGCGACCGCAAAGCCGCCGGCGCCCGAGGCGGCCAGGCCACCGCCGACCAGCGCCACCCGCCGCGCGAAGCCCTCGCCGTGGCGCGCGGCGACCGGCACCAGCAGCACCATCAGCAGGCCATAGAGCATGATCAGGCGCCCGGCCATGGCCTGCCCATGCCCCAGATCGACCACGTAGAGGGGCACCAGGTAGAACAGCACGCCGATCAGCAGGACCTTGGCCGGGATCGCGGCGAAGCAGGTCAGCGCGGCGAAGCGCCGGTTGGCCAGCAGGCGGACCAGTCCGCCGAAGCCCTCGCGCTGCGAAGCCACCTGCGGTGCGGCGCCTCCCCGACCGGCCAGCCCCCACATGGGCACCAATGCGGCGATGCACAGCAGCGCCGAGACCAGGAAGGTGGCCCGCTGGCCGAGCTGATCGGCGAGGATGCCGCCGATCGAGGGGCCGCACACCGTCGCCGCCATGATCGCACCGACGAAGACCGCGAAGCCGCGGGTGCGCCCGGCCTCGCCGGCCTGTTCGAGGACGTAGCCCTGGCCAGCGGAGAACACCACCGCGTAGCCCAGCGCGCAGACCGCCCGCCAGGCGATCAGATCGTAGAGCCCCTGGGAAAAACCGCTGCCGACGAAGCCGACCGCGCCGACCAGCGCGCCGGTCAGCAGCGCACGACGGCGCCCGATGCGCTCACTCCATCGGCCGAGCACCGGCTGGCCGAGGGCCACGATGAGCATGAAGAGGGCGATCGGCAGGCTGACCACCAGTGGCGCCACCGCCCCGGCGCCGTCGCTGGCGAGCCGCCCGATGTAGGACGGCAGGCAGGGGCGGGTCAGTTCCTCTGCGAGGATGAAGGTGAATACCGGCGCGCGGATGCGCATCAGCGGCGCCGCCGGCGCGCCGCCGGCGGTGCCGGTGACGTGGCGTACCAGTTCGCCGGCGAGCACCAGCGCCACCACCAGCACCACCGCCACGTCGATGGCCATCTCGCCGATCATGTCGCTGACGAAGGCCGGGTCGATCGCGAACACCAGCCTGCCGTAGGACTCCGAACCGTCGACCAGCGGTACGATGGCGGTATCGGCGGCGTCGTCAGGCGCCTGTCCGTCCGAGAACAGCATCTGCCCGCCGGCATCCCTGGCCGCCGCGAAGGCGACCTCCGGGTTGCGCGCACGCAGTTCGGAGAGCGCCGCTTCCACGCCGTAGAGCGACTCGAAGGCGAAGCCGGCCTGGCGGGCCTCGCCGACCAGCTCGGCGACGCCGGCTCCGAGGGTGGTGGCCTTGCGCAGCGCCTGGGGCGTGAGCTGCTCGCTGAAGGCCTCGCGGGCCACCAGCCCGAAAGCCGCCATCGCGCACAGCAATGGCAGCAGGCAGGCCAGCGCGAAGGGCCATTGGGAGGCGCCGGCCAGCGCGTGACGCTCGCGCCGTGCGAGCCAGGTCACCGCGACGAACGAGATGACGGCGGCGAGCCCGAAGTAGAGGGCGGCGGCGGGCAGCAGGCGCCCGTCGGCGGCGTCCATGGCGCGGGTCAGCTCGTCCTCCGCGTAGCGCAGCCCGACGTGGCCGATGACCAGGCCGAAGCCCGTGCGCAGCGTCACGCCGGCAACCCGTTCGCCGTCCAGCTCCGCCGACCAGGGCGTCTCGCCGGCCCGCTCCGCGACGCGGCGCACGGCATCCGGGACGGCGGCGCCGGCCCGTGCCGGTTCGGAACTGGCGATGACCTGGCCCGCCTCGTCGAAGACATCGATGGTGCCGATCAGCGGGTCCACCGCCCGGTGCCGCTCGAGCAGGGCCGGCAAAGTGTCGAGCTCGGCCAGGTTGAGGCCGAGACCCTGGGCACGCTCGACGCTGCGGGCGAGCTCGCGCCCCGCCGCCAGCACCCGCGCCTCAACAATCTGCGACAGGCCGTCCTGCAGCTTGGCTCGCGTCAGCAGCGTGGACATCAGCGCGCCGAACAGGCACACCACCAGCGCCACGACGACAAGGCGGATGACCCCCGGCCGCTTGCCGGTCTGCTCCTCGACGCCAGGCATGCAGGACCCCTCTACTTGGATATCCCTTCAGGTTTCGGCATCGCCGCGGCAGTCTTTATCGCGATCGGGCCCCGCAGTGTGCATTTTTTGGGCGCCACTGTTGCAACGCAACGGAGAATCGCGCCACCGGGCGCATCGACGGCGCGGCGCGAGTCATGGCAAGGTAACCGCCATTCGCCCCCGAGGAGCCGACCATGCCCCAGTTCGCCGCCAACCTGACCATGCTGTTCAACGAGGTGCCGTTCCTCGACCGCTTCGAGGCCGCGGCCCGGGCCGGCTTCACCGGGGTCGAGTATCTGTTTCCCTACGCCTGGGAGGCCGACGAGCTCGCTGCCCGCCTCCGGGACAACGGCCTGGTGCAGGTGCTGCACAACCTGCCCCCGGGCAACTGGGACGCCGGCGAGCGCGGCATCGCCTGCCACCCCGACCGGCGGGACGAGTTTCGCGACGGCGTCGCCCGCGGCATCACCTATGCGACGCGGCTCGGCTGCCCGCGGCTCAACTGCCTGGCCGGCATCGTGCCGAAGGGGCTCGGCCGGGACGATGCCGAGGCGGTGTTCAGCGAGAACCTCGCCTACGCCGCCGGCGAACTTGCCCGGGCCGGGCTGAAGCTGCTGATCGAGCCGATCAACCACTTCGACATCCCCGGCTTCCTGCTCACCCGCTCGGACCAGGCGATGCGCCTGATCGAGGCGGTCGGGGCGCCGAACCTCTACCTCCAGTACGACATCTACCACGCCCAGCGCATGGAGGGCGAGCTGGCCGCCACGATCGCCCGGCTGCTGCCACGCATCGACCACATGCAGCTCGCCGACAACCCCGGCCGCCACGAGCCGGGCAGTGGCGAGATCCACTTCCCCTTCCTGTTCGGCGAGATCGACCGGCTGGGCTACGATGGGTGGATTGGCTGCGAGTACCGCCCGGCGGGCGATACCGCGGCCGGCTTGGGCTGGCTGCCCGGCCGCTGACACCCCACAAGGACAAGACACCCCAGGAGACGACACGCATGAGCATGGAAACCATCGGCTTCATCGGCCTCGGCATCATGGGCCGCCCCATGGCCGGCCACCTGCTGGCCGCCGGCCACCCCGCCTACCTGCACAGCCGCAGCGGCGTGCCGGAGGATCTGACCGGCGCCGGCGGCGTGGCCTGCCAATCGGCCGCCGAGGTCGCCCGCCAGGCCGACATCGTGATCGTGATGGTGCCCGACACCCCCGATGTGGAGCGCGTTCTGTTCGGCGAGGGAGGGGTGGCCGAAGGCATCTCGGCGGGCAAGGTGGTGGTGGACATGAGCTCGATCTCGCCGGTGGCGACCCGCGACTTCGCGGCGCGCATCGAGGCCAAGGGCGCCCGCTACCTCGACGCGCCGGTGTCGGGTGGCGAGGTGGGCGCCCGCAACGCGGCGCTGACCATCATGGTCGGCGGCCCGCAGGCGACCTTCGACCGGGTCCTGCCGATCTTCCAGAAGATGGGCAAGAACATCACCCTGGTCGGAGAGAACGGCGCCGGCCAGATCACCAAGGTGGCCAACCAGATCATCGTCGCGCTGACCATCGAGGCGGTCGGCGAGGCGCTGGTGCTGGCCTCCAAGGCCGGCGCCGACCCGGCCCGGGTGCGCGAGGCGCTGATGGGTGGCTTCGCCAATTCACGCATCCTCGAGGTGCACGGCGAGCGGATGGTCAAGCGGACCTTCGACCCCGGCTTCCGCATCGAGCTGCACCAGAAGGACCTCAACCTGGCGCTCGGCACCGCCCGCGAGCTGGGCCTGTCGCTGCCCAACACGGCCACCGCCCAGGAGCTGTTCAACGCCTGCGTCGCCCACGGCGGCAAGGCCTGGGACCACTCGGCCATGGTGCGAGCGCTCGAGGGCCTCGCCAACCACGAGATCGGCGGCCAGGCGCCGCGCTGATGGATCCGCGCGCGATACTCCGCGAGATGTTCGATGCGGCGGTGCGGGCCGCCCAGCCCGAGCACAGCCTGCCGCCGCTGCTGCCCGAGCCCCCGACCGGTCGCACCGTGGTGATCGGCGCCGGCAAGGGCTCGGCCGAGATGGCGCGGGTGCTCGAAGCCCACTGGCCGGGCGAACTTGGCGGCCTGGTGGTGACCCGCTACGGCTACGCGGTGCCCTGCAGACGCATCGAGATCGTCGAGGCCGCCCACCCGGTGCCCGACGCGGCCGGCGAGGCCGCCGCCCGGCGGATGCTCGAGCTGGTGACCCCGCTGGGGGCGGACGACCTGGTGATCTGCCTGATCTCGGGCGGCGGCTCGGCCCTGCTGCCCCTGCCGGCCGAGGGGCTGACCCTCGCCGACAAGCAGGCCATCAACCGGGCGCTCCTGAACTGCGGCGCGACGATCGGCGAGATGAACTGCCTGCGGCGACACCTCTCCGCCATCAAGGGCGGGCGGCTGGCCGCGGCCTGTCACCCGGCGCGGGTGGTCAACCTGCTGGTCTCCGACGTGCCGGGCGACCGGCCTGCGGACATTGCCTCGGGGCCGACCGTCGCTGACGCCAGCACCTGCGCCGACGCCCTCGAGATCGTGCGTCGCTACGGCGTTGCGCTGCCGGACGCGGCCCGTGCGCTGCTCGAGTCCGGCCGGGGCGAGTCGATCAAGCCGGGGGACGACCGCCTCGCGGGGGGCGAGACCCACTTCGTCGCCACGCCGCAGATCGCCCTGCTGGCCGCCGCCGGCGTCGCGGCGCGGCACGGCATCCGGCCACTGATCCTCGGCGACAGCCTCGAAGGCGAGGCCCGTGAGCTGGGCCGCGTGCTCGCCGGTATGGCGCAACAGGTGTCGCGCCACCACCAGCCGGCCAGGCCGCCGTGCGTGCTGCTCTCGGGCGGCGAGACAACGGTCACGCTGAAAGGCCGGGGGCGCGGCGGGCGCAACGTGGAGTTCCTGCTGGCCCTCGCCCTCGGGCTTGATGGCCAGGCGGGCACCTGGGCTTTGGCCGGCGACACCGACGGGGTGGATGGGGCGGAGGAGATCGCCGGTGCGATCATCGCGCCCGACACCCTGGCTCGCGCGTGGCAGGCCGGTATCCCGCCTCGCGCGGCCCTCGACGACAACGACGGCCACGGCTTCTTCCAGGCGCTGGGCGACTCTGTCGTGACCGGCCCGACCCTGACCAATGTGAACGATTTCAGGGCGATTCTGGTGTTATGACGAAATGCATACGAAAACCACATTAACATTCGGGTGACTCGCGAAGCATGTCGATAGTTGCTACGCTGCGGGCATACAGCCATCACGATCCCGGTTCCCTCCCCAGGGCTGGGCGCCTGCATGCCGACTGCAACACAAGGCCTCATGGAAATCGATGACGTCAGGGACATCCTGCCGCTGTTCCTGAACCACTCTCACGCGGCCGTGGCGATCAAGGACCTGGAAGGCCGGTACCTGTTCGCCAACGGCGAGTACCAGCGCTACGTCGGCGTTGGGCTGGAGCGCGTCTTCGGCCAGCGTGACGAGTTGTTCCTCGATGCAGAGCGGGCGCGCATCGCCCACGAGGCCGAGCAGGCCGTCCTCAAGTCGGGGCGGGGGCGCAGCGCTGACGAGTGCATCGTGCGCGACGGCGCCACCCTCTCCTTCCTCGTCGCCCGTTTCCCGATCCTCGACGAACACCACCAGGCGATCGCCGTCGGCATCATCGCGATGGAGATCACCCAGCAGCAGCGGGACTCGGCGGCCGCCGAGCGGGCACTCAAGGAGGCGCAGCTGGTCAACTCGCAGCTGCGCGGCGCGATCTTCGCCCTCGAGGAGCTGGCCAGTACCGACCGCCTGACCAATGCCTGGAACCGTCGCCGCTACGAGGAGACGATCGAGGGTGAGATCCACCGCTCGGCGCGCTACGGTCACCCGCTGTCGATGCTGCTCATCGATGTGGACCATTTCAAGCGCATCAATGACCTGCACGGCCACCAGGAGGGCGACCGGGTGCTGGTCCAGGTGAGCACCCTGATCCGGGCTATCCTGCGCAAGTCGGACTCGCTCACCCGCTGGGGCGGCGAGGAGTTCATCGTGCTGATGCCCAACACCGGTCTGGGCCGGGCCAGGGCAACCGCCCAGCGCATCTGCGAGGCGGTGGCAGCCCACGCGCTGGAACCCATCGGCCACCTCACGGTGAGCATCGGCGTCGCCGAGTATCTGCCCTCTGAGACCCACACCGAGTGGCTCGCCCGAGCCGACCGGGCCATGTACCGGGCCAAGGACGCGGGGCGCAACCGCATCGACGTGGATCCGGCGCGCAGCATGACCCAGAACCACGTCGAGCATCTCGAGGGCAACTTCGTCCAGCTGGTCTGGAAGGAGGCCTTCCGCTGCGGCCACCCGGTCATCGACCGCCAGCACGAGCAACTCTTCGCACGCGCCAACGAATTGCTCGATGCGGTGATGTCGGGCCGCCCGAAGGACGAGGTGCTGGGCGTCGTCGAGCAGCTCATCAGCGAGGTGGCGCGCCACTTTAGCGATGAGGAGTGGATTCTCGACGCAATGGCCTATTCGGGCCTGAACGATCACCGGGTCGAGCATGCCGGCCTGATTTCCCGTTGCCATGCCCTGGTGAATGAGTTCGAGGCGGGCGTCCTGCCGGTGGGAGAGGTCTTCCAGTTTCTCGCCCACGAACTGGTGACCCGCCACATCCTCGGCTCTGACCGGGATTACTTTCCGCTGACCCAGATGCACCCCGAGGTGAGCGGAAGCTGACTTTCCTCAGAAATTATTGACGTCTATAATTTCTGCAAGGAGGTCAACGATGTCTGCCAACGCCCACCCGGTCGGGACCCGGCCCGACGCCGCCGCCGTGCTCTCGAAAGCCGTCACCCGCAGTGCCGAGCGGCTCTCCATCCCGAGGAACCTGCTGGCCCGCATCCTGGGCCTGAGCCCCGCCACCATCACCCGTCTGTTCAGCGGTCAGTACCAGCTCGACCCGGACCGCAAGGAATGGGAGTTCGCCCTCCTATTCGTCCGCACCTTCCGCTCCCTCGACTCGATCGTCGGCAACGAAGGGGCTGCCCGCCAATGGCTCACGGCAGAGAATCGCGGCCTCAACGGTCGCCCGATCGATCTGATCCGCAGCACGGAGGGCCTGGTTCGTGTCGTTCAATACCTGGACGCCTCGCGCGGTCTCGTCTGAGGCATCTGCCTGGCGGGGCGTCGTCTGGCGGATCGTCGAGGCCCAGCACACCGCGGCGACCATGAAGCTGGTGGACTCCGCCGACGAGCAGGACCTGCTCGAATCCCTCCTCGACGACGGCAAACCCTCGTGGCCCGAGCACACCGACAGCCTCGACTACCTCCTCGCCACGCCGTTCCGGTATCCACCCCGCGAGGGGGGATCCCGGTTTCGCGCAGCAACCGACCCGGGGGTGTTCTACGGCGCCGGCTCGGTCCGCACCGCCTGCGCCGAGCTCGGTTACTGGCGCTGGCGCTTTCTGCGCGACGCGCCGGCCCTCGAGCGCCTCGACCCGGTAGCCCACACCGCCTTTCGCAGCCGCATCGAGACCACGGTGGTGGACCTGCGCACGCCCCCCTTCGCTGCACAGCGCACGACCTGGACCGCGCCAATGGATTACGCACCCTGCCAGACCCTTGCCCGCTCGGCGCGGGAGGGCGGCGTCGGCGCAATCCGCTACGAGTCGGTACGCGACCCGCAGCCCGGCTGGTGCCTGGCCGTGCTCGACCCGGCCGCCTTCGCCCGCCCGAAACCCCTCGACGGCAACCAGACCTGGTGGCTCGCCGTCAGCCTCCACGAGGTCATGTGGCGCCGCCGGCAGGAGTCGATGGTGGTGGACATGCACGCCTGGGAGCCCTCCCTGGAGACACCGCAATGAAAGCCATGCCCCGCTTCCTGATGACCACCCTGACCGCGCTAGCGGTGACCGGCGCGACGGCCGGCGAGGCCGATGTGGTGGCCGCCGAAGCCCACTGCGACGCGGGCCGACGCTGCCGTTTCGACGTGACCGTCCGCCACACCGACGAGGGCTGGGCCCACTACGCGGACCGGTGGGACGTCCTGGCGCCGGACGGTCGCGTCCTCGGCACGCGGGTGCTGCTCCATCCCCACGAGACCGAACAGCCCTTCACCCGCTCCCTCGGCGGCGTCGCAATTCCGCCCGGCATCGGCACGGTGCGGCTGCGTGCCCACGACAAGGTCCATGGCCATGGCGGTGCCGAAATCGACGTAGCGATCCCCTGAAGCCGGGCCATTCGCGCGGGGCCTGGACGGCACCGTCACTCTTCGATGCGGGTCACCGTCGAGGGATGACGGCCGCTGCAGCCAAGAAAGCCGCTGGGCATGATCACGTCGCCCTCGGCGCGCCGGCAGTCGGCGTCGAACCGCAGTTCCGTCCGCCCCTGGCAGAGCAGGCTGTGGCGCCAGTCGACGACCAGAAGGTCGCCCACCTGCCGCGCCTCGCCGGTGACGTCGCCGCAGCCGTCCTCCTGCAGGGCGAAGCTGCCGTCGGCCTGCGGCGTGAAGGTCAGCGTGGATTCGCAGTCGAGACTGGGCACCCGGTTGTGCCAGCGACCGCTCACATCGCACGCGGCCGCGTTGGCCGCACGCACGGCCGGGCGCCCCGATTGCTGCGCCCTGAGCTGCGCGATGCCGGCGAACACGCCCTCCGGGTACCGCTCCAGGTAGGCCTGGTAGGCCGCCGGGGTATCGAGCTCGCGCGCACTGTCCCACAGCCCCTGCTCGAGTGACGCGGAGGGCGGCGCGGCGGTCGGCGTGCCCTCGCCGGGGGCGGCGGCCGCGCGATTGAACACGAAATCACCGGTCAGGGAAGAGGACTCCCACGGCACCTGCAGGCCGCGGGACTGGTCGGAGACGGCGATCCGCACCCGCTTGAAGACATCTTCGGCCTTCAGGCCAGGGGCCTCGAGGGCCTTGAGCAGTTCGGCGGTATAGAGGCCGTTGCTGCCCTCCCCGTCGACCGCCACCGACCCGGGGGCCGTGGCGTAGGCGATCAGGGTGCCCCGTGCCGCGTCGATCGCCGCCAGGCCGCTGCCGCCGCCGCGCACCTTGCGCTCGTAGGGGTTGTTGCGGCAGGCGTCGAGGATCACGAAATTGACCCGCGAGCGGCTCCGGGCGATCTCGTCGAGCAGGTCGCCCACGTCCACCGCCTCGAAGCGCAGCGCCGCCTCCGAGTCGATCGGGGCGCCGATGGGCAGCAGGTAGTTGCGCCCCCGGGATTGCACGCCGTGGCCGGCGAAGTAGAACAGCGCGGTGGTGTCCTCGCCCAGCCGCTGGCTGAAGTCGACCATCGCCCGCTCCATCTTGCTCCGGTCGGCATCGGTGAGCACACGAACCTCGAACCCGAGTTCGCCCAGACGGTCGGCCATCGCGCGGGCGTCGTTGACCGGATTGGCCAGTGGCGCGCTCGGGTAGGCGGCGTTGCCGATCACCAGCGCCACCCGGCCGCCGGCGAGGGCGCCCCCTGCCAGCAGCGCCAGCAGACACCCCACGATCCGGCTGGACCAGCGGCTCGACCACCTCATGCCAGACCGGCCTGCCCCAGGGTGAAATCGAGGCAGCGCCGGATCTCGTCCACCTCGAGCCGCCCGCCCGGCCGCACGCGCAGGTCGAGCACCAGGCCGTCACCCACCTCTTGCACGTCGAGGCCTTCGAGTTCTCCATAGGCGGCGGTCGGACACTGGCAGCGCCCGTCGCGGCAGGCCGAAAACGCTGCCAACAGGGAATCCCGCGCGTCACCCACCTGTGCGACGGTGATCGTCACACCCGTCGCCGTCTCTTCGATTCGATAGCCCACGCCGCCTCCTGCCATCTGCACCGGCCAATCCCGGCGCACCCGATCATATCGAATGGCAGACGAGGCACAAGGTCGCGGGCTCCTGGCGGAGGAATACCTCGAAGGCGACGCCCCCCGGATCGGGTGGCGCATCGGTGTGGCAGGAGCCGCACACCACGGCCCGCCGGGGGCCGTAGAGGCGCGGCTCGGCGTCGTCCGCCTGACCATCGCCATCCTGATCGAAGAACCAGAAGGCGTCGGTACAGCCGTCCGGCTGGGCAAAGCCGGGCCGGGCCGGCAGCTCGCGTCCGACCGGATGATGTTCGGGGGACTCGGGCTCGGTCGGCGGGGCGGGCTGGGTGACGACGCACTGGGCCATACCGGCCTGCGGCGCCAGCGCGCCGGCCGCGCCGGCGACCAGGGCCAGCGTGCGCAGGATTCGGCGTGAAAACATCGGGACAGGGCGCTCCTCGAGGGGCTCGACGTCAGCCCGTTGGCATGATCTCCATTGTAGTCCGTGCTTGAACGGGAAGGCGGCGCCCACATCTACCCGTCACCCCCTTGCCGGAGTGCCCGATGTCCACCGCCAGCCTGATCGTCCCCTGCCCCGCCTGCGACGCCCTCAACCGCCTGCCCGGCGCACGCCTGGCCGATGCGCCGAGCTGCGGCAAGTGCCACCAGCCGATCTTTGCCGCAGCGCCCCTCGCGCTCGATGCGCGCCGCTTCGAGATCCATGCCGGCCGGGGCGAACTGCCGCTGCTGGTGGACTTCTGGGCCCCGTGGTGTGGTCCGTGCCGCTCAATGGCGCCGGCCTTCGAGGCCGCGGCTGCGCTGCTCGAACCGGGTATGCGCCTCGCCAAGGTGGACACCGAGGCCGAGCCGTCCCTGGCCGCCCGCTTCGGCATTCGCAGCATCCCGACCCTGGTGCTGATCCGGGGTGGGCGGGAGGTGGCGCGACAGGCCGGCGCGATGGACACCGGAGGGATCGTGCAATGGGCGCGCAGCCAGGCCCGCTGAGCGTCTGACCGGCCGCCCGGAGCCTGGAAAGGAAGGCAATCGCCGATGCGGGATAGAATGGCGCCCCATGTCCCGCGCCCGCGAAACCCTGCAGCATGTCTTCGGCTACCCGAGCTTCCGCGGCGAGCAGGAGGCCATCGTCGAGCACGTCCTGGCCGGCGGCGACGCCCTGGTGCTGATGCCCACCGGTGGCGGAAAATCCCTGTGCTACCAGATCCCGGCGCTGCTGCGCGTGGGCACGGCGATCGTCGTCTCGCCGCTGATCGCGCTGATGCATGATCAGGTCAGCGCGCTGCGGGAGGCCGGCGTCGCGGCGGCCTATCTGAACTCCAGCCTCGACCAGGACGAGGCATGGGCCATCGAGATGGATCTGCGGGCCGGTGCGCTCGATCTGCTCTACGTTGCGCCCGAACGGCTGCTCGCCGGGCGCACCCTGTCGATGCTCGAGAGCCTCCACCGGGAGGGCCGGATCGGGCTGATTGCGATCGACGAAGCCCACTGCGTGGCCCAGTGGGGCCATGATTTCCGCCCCGAATACCTGCAGCTCGCCGTGCTGGCCGAGCGCTTCCCGGGCGTGCCGCGCATCGCGCTCACCGCCACCGCCGATGCGCGCGGCCGGGAGGAAATTGCGGAGCGCCTGCAGCTCACCGAGGCACGCCGTTTCATCTCGAGCTTCGACCGCCCGAACATCCGCTACCGGATCGCCGACAAGGACAACCCGCGCAAGCAGCTGCTTTCCTTCATCCGCGACGAGCACCGGGGCGAGGCCGGCATCGTCTACTGCCTCTCGCGCCGCAAGGTGGACGAGACGGCCGCCTTCCTCGTGGAACAGGGGATCCCAGCGCTGCCCTACCACGCCGGCATGGGGGCCGAGGCGCGGGCGGCGAACCAGCTCCATTTCCTGCGCGAGGAGGCGACGGTGATGGTGGCGACCATCGCCTTCGGGATGGGCATCGACAAGCCGGATGTGCGCTTCGTCGCCCACCTCGACCTGCCCCGCTCCCTCGAGGGCTACTATCAGGAGACCGGTCGTGCAGGCCGCGACGGGCTGCCCGCCGAGGTGATGATGCTTTGGGGCGCGGGCGACGTGGTGCAGCAGCGGCGCATGATCGACATGAGCGAGGGCAGCGAGGAGTTCAAGCGCCAGGCCCGCGGCCGGCTCGATGCCCTGGTGGCGCTGGCCGAGACCACCGGCTGCCGGCGCCAGATGCTGCTCGCCCACTTCGGCGAGGCCTCCGAACCCTGCGGCAACTGCGACACCTGCCTGCAGCCGCCGAGCACCTGGGACGCCACCGACGCTGCTCGAAAGGCGCTGTCCTGTGTGTACCGGACCGGACAGCGCTATGGCGCCGCCTACCTGATCGACGTGCTGCGGGGCGAGCCGACCGAGAAGGTCTCGGAGCGGGGCCACGAGGGGGTCAGCACCTTCGGCATCGGCGCCGAACTGGACGAGAAGAGCTGGAAGAGTGTGTTCCGGCAGTTGGTGGCGCGCGGCCTGCTGGCCGTGGACCACGACCGCTTCAACGCCCTGCTGCTGACCGAGGCATCCCGCCCGCTGCTCAAGGGCGAGGCCGAATTCCGCATGCGCGAGCCGACCCGCCGCAAGCGGGTCCGCAAGGAGCCGCGCTTCGTCGGTCGCGATGCCCGCGACGACGCGCTGTTCGAGGCCCTGCGGCAATGGCGCAGTGAGATGGCGCGGGAACGCAACGTACCCGCCTACGTGATCTTCAACGATGCAACCTTGACCGACATCGCCCACGCGCGGCCCGAGAGCCTGGACGCGCTGTCCTCCATTTCCGGTGTCGGTGACCGCAAGCTCGAGGCCTACGGCGAGCAGATCCTCGCCCTGGTCCGCGAGGCCACTCCGGCCTGAGTCTTCGCCCCCCGGCTGGCCAGTCACCGCCTGTCGGAGCGGACCCTCCCCTCGTCATCCGGGGCAGTACGGAACACCCTGGCATATTCCTAAGTAATACACACATCGCCACAGAGCGGCGTTGCGATTCCGCTAAAGCGGCCGGGAAATGATCCGTTAGCGGAGGACCCACTGCCACCGTGGCCCAGGCCCGGTACAGCCCACAGGAGTCGTTTTGCATATCCCCCGCCCCGAACCCTCATTCTGGATGGATGACCACAAGGCGCTCAGCGTGCCCGGCGGCGCCGACGACCTGCTCGGCTACCTGCAGCTGTCCGTCGCCAGCCAGCCGACCGATCTCAAGGCCCATACCCGGCGCATCCTGCTGGCGGGGCAGAGCGCATCGGGCGAGCGCTGCTTCGGCGCCCTGATCGACCTCTTCATCGCCCTCGGCCAGCGGGGCGCCGGCCTCAAGCGCCATCTGTACGACAAGGTGCACGCGCACCTGAACGAGGGCCAGCGCAACTACCTCAAGCACCACCTCACCAGCGGCATCGACGCGCGCGACAGCTCGCCGGCCGGCTACGGCGACTCGGTTCTGAGCCTGGGTTTCCTTGGCCGTGACCGCAGGGAGTCCACACCGGCATGAGCACACGGCACCGGCTCCGGCTCTGCCACGGCGGCATGGAAGGGCGCGCCCTGGCCACCTTCGAGATGTTCCTCAAGCATGTCGAAAACTTCGACTGCGAACTGGTCGAGGAAGCCGGCGCCGACATCGCGGTAATCGACACCGACAACTACCTGGGCCCGTATCTGGTGCAGGCGCACCGGATGCTCTTCCCGAAGCGGCCGATGATCCATGTGTCGCTCAAAGGCGAACTCGCCCGCGACGCGCTGTCGGTATGGATCGAGAAACCCGTCAGCCTCGAGAAGTTCGCCCACGGCCTGGCGCAGGCGCTGGCTGCGGGCCGGGCCCCGCAGCACGACGCAAAAGCCAGCGGCAGCGGGACCGACAAGGAGGCGGCCGGCCGCCGCGCCTCGGCCATCGTCCAGGACCAGGCCGACACACGTCTGTCCAACCTCTACGTCGGCTCGCTGCCCGATCTCGATCCGGCGGACGCCGGCATGATGGAGCGCGCCTACTACCAGCCCGGCAAGTATCTTCAGGGCATCGTCGAGGAGGCCTGCCGGATCGCCGAATCGACGGACGCGGCGGCAAACATCGTTCATGGCGAAGAGCGGATCATGACCATCCGCGCGGACGGGCAGGCCTACGAAACATCGCTCGACCGGCGATCGCTGCGCTCGCTGGGCCTGATCCCCCTCTCGAAAGCCGACTTCCGCGTCGTCACCGTCAACACCGGGGCGGACGCCAACCGGGCATGGCGGGCAATTGCGCCGCTGCGCTGGGAGCTGGCCCTGTGGGCCGCCCGTGGACGCATCCCGACGGGGGTGCCTATCAGGGCACCGATCCGGCTTGTGCGCTGGCCCAACCTGACGCGACTCGGCCTGCCCCCCGACGCCATGCGGATCGCCGGGCTGTGGGCAAGCCAGGCGCGCTCGATGCCCGAGACCGCGACCTTGCTCGGCATCCCGCAGCGCCACGTGTTCGCCTTCTTCAGCGCCTGCCGCTCGATTGCGGCCGTGCACTGCGAAGCGGTGCCTGTCGCACCGCCGACGCCCGCCACCGCAGCGCCCGAGGCGGCGCCGGCACCGAAACGACGCGGCCTGTTCAACCGGATTCTCGGAAAACTGCTCGGCAACCAGCGCGCCGACACCGCACAGGATCACCCATGAGCCAGTACAAGATCATCTTTACCGGCCCGGTGGGCGCCGGCAAGACAACCGCCATCGCGGCGCTGTCGGACATCGCGCCGGTCAGCACCGACGCCAAGGCCACCGACATGACCCGCGACCGCAAGGAGAAGACCACGGTTGCGATGGATTACGGCGCGATGCGGCTCGAGGACGGCGGAACGGTGCACCTTTACGGCACGCCCGGCCAGGAACGCTTCGATTTCATGTGGGAGATCCTGACCGAGGGCGGCATCGGCCTGGTGCTGCTGATCGACAACGCCCGCGAGAATCCCTTCAGCGACCTGCGCTTCTACATGGAGGCCTTCGGCAAGTTCATCCGCAGCACCGCGGTGGTGGTCGGCGTGAGCCGCTTCGACCTCAAGGACGACCCGACCATCGAGGCCTACAACCATCGCCTCGAGGCCATGGGCTTCCCTAACGTGCCGGTGTTCGAGGTGGACGCCCGCGACCGCCGCGACATCAGTCTTCTGGTCGAGGCCCTGCTGAGCGTGATCGACCCGGTGGCCAGCGCCTGACATGACCTCGAACGACCGCCCGAGCTTTCTTGCCCCGTCGCCGGCCGGCGCCTATTTCGCCGTGGCCGAGAACGCGGACAACCGCCTCCGCCGATTTCTCCGGGCCCTGCTCGCCTGCCCGCGCTCGCCCGCGTTGAGCGAGTCGAGCCTGCGTCAGCTGAGCGGTTTCGACGACCCCCGCGACGCGGACAGCTTTCTGAAGCAGCTCGAAGAACTGGGCTGGATCCAGTATCTCGAGCGGGAAGCGGTGGCGCCGGACGTGCCGCTCGAGAACCTGACCGATCTCGTCGTGCGGGTCTTCTCCGGGCGTGGCAAATGCCTGCTCGCCGATGCCCAGGGCTTTTCCGTCGCCTGCCGCGGCTTCGCCCATGAGGTGGCCGAGGAGCTCGCCGCCCTGTCGGCCGACCTGGCCACGCTGCACGAGCGCCACCAGGGCGCCCTGAACCGGAACCTCAACCTGTCGGGCAGCGCCTGGGCGCTGGCCAATGCGGCAGGACACAGCCAGATCGGCTTCTGGCCTCTGTACATCGGCGAACAGCGCTTCGTGCTGGTCATCCAGGGCGTACCCCTGTTCAACCGACCCCAGCTGGTCGAGCTCGTCTGGGCGCTGTTCCAGCGCTACGGCTCGCCGGCCCCCACCCTGGAGCGCTGAGTCGAATCCATATCGACCCGTGCGCTCAACCCGTTCCCATCGGAGGACAAACCATGCTGTCAGAAACCCTCAAGTCCGTGCTCGCGGAGCTCAACGGCACCTCGGCCGAGATCGAAGCCTCGGCCATCATTTCCATCGACGGCCTGATGATGGCCTCGATGCTGCCCCAGGGCCTCGACGAGGACCGGATCGGCGCGATGAGCGCGGCCATGCTCTCCCTGGGCGACCGCACGGCGCAGGAACTGTCGCGCGGCAAGCTCGAGCAGGTCCTGATCAAGGGTGCCACCGGCTACGTGCTGATGATCGGCGCGGGCAGCGAATCGGTGCTGACCGTGATGGCCAAGCCCTCGGCCAAGCTCGGACTGATCTTCCTCGACGTCAAGCGTGCCGCCGAGTCCATCACCAAGCTGATCTGATCCAGCGCCCTCGAGGAGACCCACCATGAACATCAAAGTCTACGAAGAGATGCGCGTCCTGTGCGGCTACACGTCGGCCGACGCCGAGTTGCTGGCCAAGTACGCCGAGACCACCAAGCCGTGGATCCAGGAATTCGTCACCACCTTCTACAACACGATCTTCGACTACGAGCCGACCCGCAAGGTCTTCAAGGACGGCGAGCGCCCGGACCGCGAGGCGACCACCATGCAGTGGTTCGACCAGATGCTCTCTGGCCAGCACGACGAGGCCTTCTGGCAGCGTCAGTGGGTGGTCGGCATCCTGCACATCCTGCGCGCAGTGCCCAACGCCTTCATGCTCGGCATGATGAGCCGCGTCCAGCAGCTCTTCCTGGAGAAAGTCCAGGCCGCCCTGCCGCCCGACGAAGCCCTGGCCCTGTATCTCGCCTTCAAGCGCGCCACCGATGTCGTCGCGGCGCTGATCGCCGAGTCCTACTTCTACACCTACGTCGAGTCGATGGAGAGCGTGGTCGGCATGAACCCCACGCTGGTCCAGCGCATCCTCCACGCCGAAGTGGGCAAGCGCCTGCAGAAGGAACGCGGCGGCTGACCCCCCCTCCGCCGCGCCATGCCCGCCCCCCCCCCGGCGGGCCGGGAGAGGCCGGACTGCATCTGCAGTCCGGCCTTTTTCCGTTTGCCTGGGCGACAATGCCACTTTCGCGGTGAGCAGGATCATCGATGGGAAAGCCCGCTTCCCGAAGCAGATCGCGCAGGGCCCACGTGCCCAACCAGGTGCCGCTGCGTGAGCGCATCGGATACGGGATCCTGGCCGCCTGCCTGATCGGCTATGGCGGCTACGGCCTCGCCACCAACGACGTGGCCCTGCCGGGGCGCCGCGGACACGTCACCCACCTGCACGACGTGCCAGCCCTCCTGATGGTCGGCGCCCTCGCCTGCGGCGCCCTGCTGGCGCTGTCCGTCATCGTCGACCACTACGACGAACGGGACAACGAGCACCGCTACCGCGCGTTCGCAAGACACGCCAGGCGGCTCGGCTTCGCGCTCTTCTTCGCCGCCCTGGCCTGGGATCTGGTCGCACGCCTCGGCGCGCCTGACGGTTGACGTTGACATCAACGAACGCCTACTGTGGCGGCACCGCCGCCCGACCGGAGCTCTCCTTGACCACCATCGCCAATCCCGACTTCGCCGCCGCCGTGGCGGCCAGCTTCGCCCGACAGAACGCCATGCACCTGATCCACGCGACGATGCCCGTCATCGAACACGGGCGCACCGAGATCCATGTCCCCCACTGGGACGGCGTCGAGCAGCAGCATGGCTTCGTCCATGGCGGCGTGGTCGGCATGATCGCCGACTCGGCCGCCGGCTACGCCGCGATGACCGTCGTTCCGGCCACGGCTTCGGTGCTGACCGTGGAATACAAGATGAACCTCGTGGCGCCGGCCGACGGCGACCATCTGGTCGCCCGCGGCTCGGTGTTGCGGCCGGGCCGCACCCTGATCGTGACGCGGGCCGAGGTCTTCGCGGTGAACGGCGAACGTGAAACGCTCTGCGCATTGATGCAGCAGACCATCATGGTGATGCAGGGCAAGGTCGAGAAGTAGGCAGCCGGCGCGTCAACTCGCGCGGCCCCGGCTTCGGCCGGTATGCTGGCCGCCTTGATCCTGCCGGGCAGATCCGATGACTCCGATTTTTGACCGTGCGATGCAGCACGTGGGCTGGGTCGAAGGCCAGAACATCTTCGATACACAGATCGAGTGGCTGGCCTTCATCCACCGGGAACACCTGTATCACGCCGCCACGGCGACCTGGCTCGGCCCCTGGAACAACGGCGCACTGCTGGACCGGGACGGCCTGATCGTCGGCTGGTGCCCGGAGCAGGCGCCGCGGGCCCGCAACAGCCTTCCCCCATCGGGCCTGCCGATGATGCCGCCGCGCCCGTTCCGGCCGAAGCGGCCGATCATGCCGCGGCGTCCGCTGTTTCCGCAGACGCCGCCGCAGGAATGGTCGCCCCTCGACTGGACCGCGTGGCTGGCGCTTGGCCTGCCGCCACCCGAGGCTTCCGCGCCGCCCGAAGACGAGACGGCCGGCGACGCCGGACCGGATCAGACCGACTGAGGCATCCACAGCGATTCCCACGACAGGGTCTCGCGATAGCTGCGTCCCGCCTCGAAACGCGTCCAGGGCCAGTCGCTGCCCCATAGCAGGCGTCGCGGTCCCAGATGGCGCGCCAGTCGCGCGGCCAGCGGCGCGACGGCCGGCGCAAGCGCCGCGGACGGGGTGTCCGGGGCGAAGCGGTACGGCGCGCTGAGTTTCACCATCAGCCGATCGGGCGGGGTGTCCAGCAGCGGCGCCAGGGCCACATCCGGGTCCGACCAGCCCGGGGCGGGCAGGCCGAAGTGATCCACGACCACCGTCTCGACCTGCGCCACCAGCGCGGGCAGAAAGGCGGCGAGACGCTCACCCTCGAGGTGCACCTCGACGTGCCACCCCATTCGTGACAGCGCCTGCAGGTGCGCCCGCCACGGGCGCGAGTCGATATCGGGCAGCGGCGCACCGACGAGGTTGAGGCGCATGCCGACCACGCCACCGTCCGTCAGTTGCTGCAGGGTGCCCGCCGGTGTCGATGGGGAGGTCATCGCGACGCCGCGATAGCGCAGGTCCGAGGTCTCGCGCGCGGCTGCGAGGGCCTGCAGCAGATAGGCGTTGTCCTCGCCCAGGAAGCTGGGCTGCACCAGCAGCGCGCCGTCCATGCCGTGGGCCCGCAACAGCACGTCGAGCGAGCCGAGCAGCGCCGCGCGGCTCGGCGTGTAGCGGCGGCCGTCCACCATCGGCTGCGCCAGGTCGAAGACATGGACGTGGCCGTCGTAGCGCCCCGCAGGCACCCCCATCAGGTTTGCCGCACCCCCGTATTCCAAGATCGCTCCCGATTGACTTGTCTCTAGTTTTATACTTCTATATAGAACTATACACCAGCACAATCCAACATGAGCCCTGCCATGAGCGCACTCGCCGGAGACAACCGCCTTCCCCGTTATCAGCGCCTCGCCGATGCCCTCCGCGCCCGGATCGTGGACCGGAGCTGGAAGCCCGGCGACCGTATCCCGTCGGAGAACGTCATCGCCGAGCAGTTCGGCGTCGCGCCGGGCACCGCGCGCCAGGCGCTCGCCGCCCTGGTGGATGAAGGGCTGCTCGAGCGACAGCACGGCCGCGGCACCTTCGTGCGCCGCCCCAGCTTCGACCAGAGCCTGTTCCGCTTCTTCCGTTTCAGTGGCGCCGCCGGCGAACGCCTCATTCCGGAGAGCCGAATCCTGCGTCGCTCGGTCGACGTGATGCCCAGTGAGGTGGCGCGCCAGCTCGGCGTTTCCGAAGGCAGCGAAGGCATCGCCATGGACCGGCTCCGACTGATCGACGGCGCGCCGATCCTTGCCGAACAGATCTGGCTGCCCCTGCCCCGGTTCCAGCCGTTCCTGGCCATCGATCCGGCCGACATCGGCCCCCTGCTCTACCCGATCTACGACGCCAGCTGCGAGCAGACCGTGGCCCGTGCCGAGGAATCCCTGACCGCCGAGGCCGCCGACGCCACCCTGGCACGGCTGCTCCGGGTTGCGCGCGGCACGCCCCTGATCGTCATCGACAGGCTCGCCCGCGACTATGCCGGCGATGCCCTCGAATGGCGCCGAAGCCGTGGACCCGCCGAGCGCTTCCGCTATCGCACCGAGATCCGCTGATCTCTCCAACCCAGAACCACACAACCAGAACCACACAACCAGAACCGTCAGGAGACACCATGAAGCTTTTCCGTACCCTTGCCCTCACCGTCGGCGCCGCACTCCTTGCCGCCGGCCCGGCCCAGGCGGCCCCCACCGTCGTGCGCATCGCCAGCCACGTCTCGGAGTTCTCGCCGCTGCATGCCCAGTCGAAGCTCTTTGCCGACGAGATCGGCAAGCGCCTGCCCGGCCAGTTCGAGTTCCAGCTCTTTCCGAGCGGGCAGCTGGGCAAGGAGGGCGCCCTGCTCGCCAACCTCCAGGCGGGTTCGATCGAGATGATCAACATTGCCTCCGGCGTGCTGAAGCTGGACAAGAAGATCGGTGTATTCGACCTGCCCTGGCTGTTCTCCGACCGGGCACACGTGCAGCGGGCGATGAAGGCGGGCCTCGAGGACGCCATCCGCGCGCGCATCGAGGACGTGGGCCGCGTCAAGGTGATCGGGGTCTATGAGAACGGCTTCCGCCACGTCATGAACGGGCGCCGGGCCATTCACAAGCCCGAGGACCTGGAGGGGCTGAAGATCCGCATCTCCGGCGGCAAGTTCCGCCAGGCGGTGTTCAAGGACATGGGCGCGACGCCCCAGAGCGTGCCCTGGGGCGAAACCTTCACTGCGCTTCAGACCGGCGTCGTGGACGGTGCCGAAGCCGCGACCTACGGCTTCTACGAGCAGAAGCACTTCGAGGTGGCCGGCCACCTGAGCCTGACCAGCCACGTGTATACGCCGTCGTTCCTGATGATGTCCCAGGCCTTCCATGACAGCCTGACGCCCGAGCAGCGTGCCGTCTTCGTCGCCGTCGGCCGCGAGATCACCGACCGCGCCTACGCCGTCGCCGCCGAACTCGAGGCCCGCTACTTCGAGGAGATGAAGGCGCGGACCGAGATCAACCCGGTCGACCTGCCGGCCTTCCAGGCCGCCACCGGACGCACCCACGCGCGCTACGAGGCCGACTTCGGCGACGAGTACCTCACCTTCGTGCGCAGCACCGCCCAGGCCCGCTGATGCGCTGGCTGGATCGTCTCGTCGGGGTCCTCAGCGTGGCCTGCTTCGGCCTCTCGGCCGCGCTGGTGTGCCTCAACGTCTTCTACCGCTACGTCGTGCTCGGCTTTCTGCGCAAGGCGGGGCGCGACAGCGAGTGGATCGGGACGGTCTATGACTGGAGCGACGCCCTGCTGTCGCCGCTGACGGCCACGGCAGACGAACTGCCCGGCCTGCTGCTGGTGTGGATCACCTTCCTCGGCGCCTATCTAGCGATGCGCCGCAGCGGCCACATCAGCTTCGATCTGCTGGTCGAGAAACTGCCCGCGCCGGCCGGGCGGATCGCGCGCAGCGGTGTCGCTGCCACGGTCATCGCGTTTCTCGGCATGGTCGTGTTCGAGGGCATCCGGATGATCCGGGTGTCCGGCCGCACCGAGATCGAGACGGCGGAGATCGCCCAGGGCTGGTTCATGGCCGCGGTCCCGCTGGCGGCCGGCCTGATGCTCGCCGCCAGCGTCGTGGCCCTCGTCCGGGCTTGGCGCGCCAGCGGGAGGGCCCTCTGATGGCCTGGGGTGTCGTCGGACTGCTCTTTGCCCTGATCGCCTTAGGGATGCCCATCGCGTTCGCGCTGATGGTGGCCGCCGCGATCGCGATGCTGGTCGCCGGCGTGGACCTGATCATGGTGCCGATCCAGCTCTTTTCCGGAGTCAACAAGGTCATCCTGCTGGCCATTCCGCTCTTCATCTTCATGGGCGAGCTGATGGGGGCGACGTCGATCTCGGACCGCATCATCACGCTGGCGCGGGCCCTCGTCGGCTGGATCCGGGGCGGCCTCGCCCATGTGAACGTGGTGACCTCGATGTTCATGGCCGAAATGTCCGGCTCTGCGGTGGCCGACGCCGCAGTGATGAGCAAGGTCTTCGTGCCGAGCATGGAGAAGCAGGGCTACCCGCGGGCCTTCGCGGCGGCCATCACGGCAACCAGCGCCACGCTCGGGATCATCATCCCGCCGTCGATTCCGATGGTGCTCTACGGGGTGACCACCAACACCTCGATCAAGGATCTCTTCATCGCGGGCATCGTGCCGGGCCTGATCCTGGGCGCCGCCTTCATGATCACCAGCTACCTCTTCGCGCGCCGCGAGGCCTATCCCACCGATGCGCACTTCGAGTGGCCCCGGCTCGGCCACGCGCTGCGACACGCCGCGGTGCCGCTGCTGATTCCGGTGATCGTGGTCGGCGGCCTGATCGGCGGCTTCGTCACGCCGACCGAGGCCGCGGCGGTGGGGGTGGTCTGCGCCCTGCTCTTCGGCACGGTGCTGCACCGGGATCTCGACCTCGCGCGGATCTACGAGCTGATGCTCGAGACCGTCCGCCAGACCTCGGTGGTGATGATGATCATCGCCGGCTCGGCCGTGCTCGGCCAGTTCCTCGCCAACGAGCGCCTGCCCCAGCAGGTGGCCGAGGCCCTCGGCGGCGTCACCGACAGCTATGTGCTGCGGCTCCTGCTGATCAACGGCTTCCTGCTGCTGCTCGGCATGTTCCTGCATGCCTCGGCGGCGATCATCGTGGTGGTGCCGATGCTGCTCCCGCTGGCCACCCAGATGGGCATCGATCCGGTCCATTTCGGCGTCATCGTCTGCCTGAATCTGGGCATCGGCCAGCAGACCCCGCCCGTGGCTTCGGTCCTGCTCACGGTGTGCTCGACCACCGGCCTGCGGATCGAGCAGGTAATGGGCTACGGCAAGTGGTTCATCCTCGCCATGTTCGTCGTGCTGCTGATCGTCACCTTCCTGCCCGTGACCGCCCTCGGCCTCGTCTAAGCCGGCTCAGGGTTCGCCGCAGGCGACGCTGGCCGCCAGCGAATCCGCAGCCCGCAGGGGCGGGCTGTCCCGGTGGCGCACCATCAGCGTCGGCACCCGCGCCAGGGCGGCCGGCACCGGGGTCAGCACCACCTTCCCGCCATGGCGCGACTGCTCGATCACCCGCCGCGGCAGCAGGGTCCAGCCGACGCCGGCGCCGACGCAGCCGAGGATGCCCTCGAGGGTGCCCATCTCCATGACCTGGGTGGCCGACTGGCCAAGCTGGCGCTGCCACTCGATGGCCCGCGCCCGGTAGGCGCAGCCGGCGCGAAAGAGGATCAGCGGCAGACCCGACGACCCGCCCACGCTGGCGCACACCAGCTCCTCCTCGGCCACCGTCTCGCACACCAGCCGCGCGTCCTCCAGCGGGCCCGCGACGAAGGCGCAGTCGAGGCGATGGGCGAGCACCCCGTCCACCAGCGCCTCGCTGGTGTCGGTGACGACGCGCAGATCGACGCCGGGATGCAGCTCGCGCAGACGCATCAGGCCGCGGGGCAGGTGCAGGGCGGCGAAGGTCTCCATCGAGCCGATGCGCAGCTCCCCCGTCTCGGCGCCGACCTGGCGCACGGCGGCTGCGGTCTGGCGCTCGAGCTGCAGCATCCGATCGGCAAACTCGAGCAGCACGCGCCCCGGCGGCGCCAGCTCGAGCCCGCGGCCCTTGCGGAAGAACAGCGTCGCACCCAGCTCCTCTTCCAGCCGCCGGATGCGGGTGGTGACGTTGGACTGGACCGTGTTGAGGCGCCGGGAGGCCGCCAGCACGCCCCCCTCCTCGACCACGGCCTTGAACGTGCGCAGCGCGACGAGCTCCATATTCAGTTCTCCCAAACAGAACGCTTTAATCTGATTTATTCGATTGTACAGATACCACAACTGCCGTACCGTTGCGGGTGTTCACCTCGACCCCGCGCCCATGCCCGCCGCCCACCCGTCCCGCCTCCAGGTCCTCACCGCCGGCATCGTCAGCCTGGTGCTGTGCATGGGCATCGCCCGCTTCGCCTACACCCCGCTGCTGCCGCTGATGCAGCAGCAGGCCGGCCTCGGCGCCGCCGAAGGCGGCTGGCTGGCAGCGTGGAACTACGTCGGCTACCTGTGCGGGGCACTCTTCGCGTCGAGCGTCTCGGATCTGGTCCTGAAGGATCGCCTCTACCGGGTCGGCATGGTCGTGGCGGTGCTCTCCACCGCGGCGATGGGCCTGTCGGATTCGGTGCTGTGGTGGAGCGTCTGGCGCTTCATCGCGGGCCTGTCGAGCGCGGCGGGGATGCTCTTCGGCACCGGCCTGATCCTCAACTGGCTGATCCGCCACGACCACCGGCCCGAACTGGGCATCCACTTCGTCGGCATCGGGCTCGGCATCGCCACCTGCGCGCTGATGGTGTCGCTGATGCGCCAGTCGCTGGACTGGCACGCCCAGTGGTATGTCTTCGCCGCCGCCGGCCTGATCCTGCTCGGCCCGGCGCTTTACTGGCTGCCGAAGCCCGACACCAGCGGACTGACCCACGCCGGCCGCCCGATGCCCGACGCGGCGCCCTCGCCGCTCTTCATGCGGGTCTTCATGGCCGCCTACTTCTGCGCCGGGGTCGGCTACGTGGTCAGCGCGACCTTCATCGTCGCGATCGTCGACCACCTGCCCGGCCTCGCCGGCAAGGGCTCGCTGGTGTTCCTGGTGATCGGCCTGTCGGCCGCCCCTGCCTGCATCCTGTGGGATCTGGTGGCGCGGCGGATCGGCATGCTCAACGCCCTGCTCGCGACCTCGACGGTCCAGATCGCCGGCATCCTGATGCCGCTCGCCGGCGGGCTCACCGCGGCACTGGCCGGCGCGGTGCTCTTTGGCGTCACCTTCATCGGGCTGGTCAGCCTGGTGCTGACCATGGCGGGCCGATACTTCCCGACCCGGCCCGCCAAGATGATGGGCAGGATGACCATCGCCTACGGGGTCGCCCAGATCATCGCCCCGGCCGTCACCGGCTGGATCGCCGAGCGGGCCGGCAGCTACGCCGGGGGCCTCTACCTCGCCGCGGCGGTGATGGTCGTGGGGAGCCTGCTGCTGGTCGCCCTGAAGGTCGTCGAGCGCCGCGACGCCCAGACCGCAGCCCACCCCGAACACGCCTGAGGAGACCTGCCATGTGGCCCGACCGCCGCCTGATCGAACGCCTCGGCATCGAACACCCCATCCTGCTGGCGCCGATGGCCGGCGCCGGGGGCCCGGCCATGGCCATCGCGGTCGCCCGCGCCGGCGGGCTCGCCGCCCTGCCCTGCGCGATGCTCGACGCCGAGGGCATCGCACGGGACGTGGTCACGGTGCGTGCCGGCACGCCGGCGGCGTTGAACCTGAACTTCTTCTGCCACACCCCGCAAGCCGACGACGCACCGCGCCAGCGGGCCTGGCGCGAGCGCCTGGCGCCCTGCTACCGCGAGCTGGGCCTCGATCCGGCGACCGAGGCCGCCGCCGCGAACCGCAGCCCCTTCGACGCCACCACCTGTGCGCTGGTCGAGTCGCTGCGACCCGAGGTGGTGAGCTTCCACTTCGGGCTGCCGGCGGCCGACCTGCTCGCCCGGGTCAGGGCGACCGGCGCCCTGGTGCTGGCCTCGGCCACCTCGGTGGCGGAGGCACGCTGGCTGGTCCGCCACGGCTGCGACGCGGTGATCGCCCAGGGCGTGGAGGCCGGCGGTCACCGGGGCATGTTCCTAGAGGTCGATCCGGCCACCCAGGCCGGCACCCTCGCCCTGCTGCCGGCGATCGTGGACGCGGTGGATGTACCGGTGATCGCCGCCGGCGGCATCGGCGACGGGCGGGGCATCGCCGCGGCCCTGGCCCTCGGCGCCGCCGCCGTGCAGCTCGGCACCGCCTACCTGCGCACCCCGGAGTCACTGGTCTCGCCCCTGCACCGGGCGGCGCTGGCGGCGGCCGAGGCGCCCACCGCGCTGACCAACCTGTTCTCGGGCCGGCCGGCGCGCGGTCTTGTCAATCGGCTGATGCGCGAGTACGGGCCGCTCTCCGACGACCTGCCCCCCTTCCCCACCGCCGGACGCGCGCTGGCGCCGCTCAAGCAGGCCGCCGAAGCCCTCGGCCGGACCGATTTCTCGTCCCTGTGGGCGGGCGAAGCCTACGCGCTGGCCCGCGACGAAGACGCCACGCGGGTCACCCGACGCCTGGTCGACGAAACCCGCGCGGCGCTCGCCCGCCTCACTCCAGGGCCAGCTGGAGCTTGATCCACAGGGTCCGCCCCGGCTCGTTCACCCGCAGGCTCTGCTCGTAGCCCGGGATCGCAGCGCTGCTGCGGGAGATGTGCTCGGCGTAGGTCCTGTCGAATACGTTGTCCACGCCCGCCGTCACCGTCACACCCTTGCGGGGGCGATATCCGGCATTGAGCGAGAACACGCCGAAGCCCGCCGTGTCGCCGATGTCCTGGCCGACGATGGTGCCGCGCCCCGGTGCCGACCGATGTTGGGACGCCGCCAGCCGACGGCCGGATTCGTGCTCCAGCGGGTGCAGGCCGAATGCACGGCCTCGCCGTCGCCGTCCTGGAAGTCGTTGGCGCCGATGCGGGGCGCGGGGCCGGGAGCCGTGTGGCCACCCGATGCAGGGGGCGGCGGCACGACGTTCTCAAGCGGGCAAGCGGGTCCGGACAGTCGCCCCGGACGCGGGCTGCCCGGGCACGCCGCCGGCATCGCCGCTGACACAGATGTCGAAGGCAGCAGGCCCGGCGCGGGCAGCCAGGGCCTGAGACACCGTCGGGGCCAGCGCGCCGAGGCGCACCGACGGCATCGCGAGCCACAGGGCAAGTCGATAACGCGCGGATTTCATCGGCCGATGTTCAGTTCGAGAATCAGGCAGGGGGGACCGGTCGTCGTGAGCAGGCATGATCGTCCGGAGTGGCGGAGCCGATGGTGAGCGAGATCAGTGCTTGCCGACCTCATGCATCCCGTGACCGGTTGAGGCTGCGGGCCCGTCAGTCAGCGAGCGCACCGGGAACGAGACCGGCAGGCGGGTGCCGTTGGCAAGCAGAAGCTCGATTTCCACGACCTGCCCCGCCACCAGCGGGGCGACCAGATCCATCAGCATCACATGCAGGCCACCGGGCTCGAAGCGGACGCGGTCATGGGGCGGGACGGGCACCGCGGCCACCGGCCGCATGCGCATCACCTCGCCGTCGCGCAGGTGATCGTGCAACTCGGCGCTCGCCGCGGCGGCACTGCGGGCGCCAACAATCGTGAACAGGACGTCGCCAGTGTTCAACACGGTCATGAAGGCCGCGGTATTGCGGGCCACCGGCGGCATTTCCCGAACGTAGGCCTCGCTGATCTCCAGGGAGCCGGCACCGGCCTGGGAGGCGCCGAGGAGAAGGGCCACGCCGAGCAGTCGGATCACGAGGTAGCGGATGGGCATGATGGCGAAACTCCTATGGGGGCCTCAGGTGCCCGGGGTCTGGCTGGTGAACAGGAAGGGCCGGACATAGCGCGTGCCGTCCCGCACGAACTCGACCCGCGCTTCCCACAGCATGTCGCCGCTCACGCACAGGGACAGGGCCGCCTCACCGGCGAAGGTCAGCGCACCGGTCGCTGCGAGCGGCACCCGATTGGGGACCATCTTCATCACCGCCCCGTTGAGGTCCACCGACACGTCGCGCACGCCGCCTTCGCTGACTCGCAGATGCAGGGCCAGGGGAGCGGCCGCGGCGATCGGACGCGGCCCGATCTCGAAGCGCAGCTCACCCCCGCCGGGGAGGCGTTCGTTGCACGGCCCCAGGTTGAGATCGCAGTTCGAAGTCGGCAACACCACCTCCGGCAGGGGCCGGGCCGCCCAGATCCATCCCACGGTCAGGACAACGCAGAGCGCGGTCAGGGCGACCACGATGCGGACCCACCGGGAGGGTCCGAAGGCCAGCGGCGGACAGCTGAGAACGGTCATGGATGTCGAGCGCGCGACGCCGCGATGACCCACATCGCAAGCCGCGCCAGGTTGCCGAAACACGATGACCAGAGCGTACGCGTGCCACCCCGGTGGCCGAATTGACTCGAGTCAAGTCTTTTTGAGGAGCCGGCGAGGAACATGCTCGGCGAGTTGTCGTGTGTCCCGAGGGGCAGATGCAGCACGGCAATGATCCAGAGCCTGGCTCAAGCACATGGGAGAACCTCAGATGAAAACCAAGTTGAAGCAGGTCACCGGCGCGGTGCTTGCGGCGGGTCTCGGACTCGCCGTCACCTCGTCGGCCTTCGCAGCCGAGTCGCTGCAGGATGTGATGAAGCGCCGCAACCTGTCGCAGCAGGATCTGCTGGCGGCTGCCAAGACCTATACCCCGTCGGGCAAGCGCGACGAGTTCATCGCCTTCAGCTCGGGCGGCCAGAGCGGCCAGATCATCGTTTACGGGGTGCCGTCGATGCGCATCCTGAAGTATCTGGCGGTGTTCACGCCGGAGCCCTGGCAGGGCTACGGCTTCGACGAGGAGTCCAAGGCGGTGCTGGCCCAGGGCCGGATCGACGGCAAGGACATCACCTGGGGCGACACCCACCACCCGGCCATCTCCGAGACGGAGGGCCAGTACGACGGCCAGTTCCTGTTCATCAACGACAAGGCCAACCCCCGCCTGGCGGTGGTGGACCTGCGTGACTTCGAGACCAAGCAGATCGTCGTGAACCCGATCTACAAGTCCGAGCACGGCGGCGCCTTCGTGACGCCGAACGCCGACTATGTGATCGAGGCGGCCCAGTACCCGGCCCCGCTGGCCAACCAGAAGTTCGTCCCCCTCGAGGAGTTCAACGAGAGCTACCGCGGCGGCGTGACCTACTGGAAGTTCGATCGCCAGGAAGGCCGCATCAAGCCCGAGGAGTCCTTCTCGGTCGAGCTGCCCCCCTACTCCCAGGATCTGTCCGACGCGGGCAAGGGCCCGTCGGATGGCTGGAGCTTCACCAACTCATTCTGCTCCGAGCGCTATGTGGGCGGCATCGAGAAGGGTCGTCCGCCGTATGAAGCCGGTTGCTCCGCCAAGGACACCGACTACATGCAGATGATCAACTGGAAGAAGGCCGCCGAGCTGGTCAAGGCCGGCAAGGCGACGCAGGTGAACGGTCACAACCTGATCACCATCGACACCGCGGTCAAGGAAGGCATCCTGTTCCTGATCCCGGAGCCCAAGTCGCCCCACGGCGTCGACGTGACCCCGGACGGCAAGTTCATGATCGTCTCCGGCAAGCTCGACACCCACGTCTCGGTGTACAGCTTCGAGAAGATCATGGGCCTGATCAAGGCCGGCAAGTACGAGTCGAAGGACCCGTACGGCATCCCGGTGCTGTCGATGAAGGACTCGCTGCACACCCAGGTGGAGCTCGGCCTCGGCCCCTTGCACACCCAGTACGACTCGAAGAAATGCGTGGCCTACACCTCGCTGTACGTGGATTCGCAGGTCGCCAAGTGGGACTTCTGCGAAGGCAAGGTGCTCGACAAGCTGTCGGTGCATTACAACATCGGCCACCTCTTCTCGATGGAAGGCGATTCGGTCAATCCGCAGGGCAAGTACCTGATCGCGCTCAACAAGCTGTCCATCGACCGTTTCAACCCGGTCGGCCCGCTGCATCCGCAGAACCACCAGCTCATCGACATCAGCAACGACAAGATGCAGCTGCTCTACGACATGCCGCTGCCGCTGGGCGAGCCGCACTACGCGGTGGGCATCTCGGCCGACAAGCTGAAGCCGGCCGTCCGCTACAAGGTCGGCACCAACAGCCGTACCGACTCGGTGCACGAGGGCAAGACCCGCGCCGGCCAGGAGCGGATCGAGCGTGACGGCAACCAGGTGAAGGTGTACGCGACGCTGATCCGCTCGCACATCACGCCGGAGACCATCGAGGTCGAGAAGGGCGACGAGGTCACGATCTACCTGACCAACCTCGAGCGGGCCCAGGACGAGACCCACGGCTTCACCGTCTCCACCTTCAACACCCATGCCTCGATCGAGCCGGGCAAGACCGTGTCGGTGAAGTTCACGGCCGACAAGGAAGGCGTCTATCCGTACTACTGCACGGAATTCTGCTCGGCACTGCACCTCGAGATGCAGGGCTACCTGCTGGTCAAGCCGAAGGGCTACGTGGCCAAGGGTGGATCGCTCGCCGCATCGGACTACACCGAGGACGACTACAAGAAGACCCTCAAGAAGGTGGCCGACACCCAGGCGGTGATCGACTCGGTCGTCGGCTACATCGTCGGGGTCAACTACAAGGACTTCCCGGATGTGGTCGCGATGATGGACGACGCGGTCGACCAGCTCAACCGCACCAAGGAAGCCAAGGCCAAGTCCGACGCGGCCGCGGCCAAGCAGGATTGGGAGCAGGCGAACCTGTGGGCCGAGCAGGTCTGGCAGTACCAGGTGAAGGCCGCCGACCTCGGCCTGCGCGCCAAGACCTATCTCGAGCAGAACGGCGCCAAGCCGATCAAGTAACGCGGGATTGTTTGAAAACAGGTGTGCTTTTCGGGGGAGCGCATGGCGTGCTCCCCGCTTTTTTTAGGGACGGGAATAACCATGATGAAAGTAGTCTCTTTGGCCCTCGTGGCCTCGCTGGTCGCCTTGCCCGCGGTCGCCGCGGATGGCGCTGCGCTCTACAAGGAGAAGACCTGCAATGCCTGTCACGGCCCCCAGGGCAACAAGCCGCTGATGCCGGACTACCCCAAGATCGCTGGCCAGAACGCGGCCTATCTCGAGCGCCAGATGCTCGACATCAAGAGCGGCGCCCGCAACAACGCCAACACCGCCGCCATGAAGGGTGTGATGCACCTTGTCTCCGACGACGAGATCAAGGTGCTGGCCGAGTACATCGCCACCCTCGCGCCCTGACGTGATCTCCGGGCGCCCTTGATGGCAGTCAAGGGCAGCCCGGCCACCCACCGCTAAATTAGCAACAACTGATTCTGACCCATGGGGGATGAAACGATGAAACAGCTACTGATCGCCGCCGCCCTGGCCCTGCTTGCCATCGGGCCCGCCACCGCCGGCAAGCCGGCGCCAAAGTCCGAAGGCATCGAAGCAGAAGGCTACAAATGGAATGCCCAGGAAGGCGAGAAGATCGAAGCCCTGAAGCTGACCGGCAACCTCGAGAACGGCGAGGAGGCCTACGAGGTGTGCGGCGCCTGCCACCTGCCCTCCGGCGCCGGCCGCCCGGACGGCACCTTCCCGCAACTCGCCGGCCAGCACACCACGGTGCTGATCAAGCAGATAGCCGACATCCGCGCCGGCCTGCGCGACAACCCCACCATGTACCCGTTCGCCGCCACCCTGATCGATCCCCAGGAGCTGGCCGACGTCGCCGCCTACATCGAGAGCCTGTGCATCCCGAACCAGCACGGCCAGTACGACGACGCCGACAAGATGATCCAGATCGCGCTGGGCCGCGACCTCTACCAGAAGCAGTGCCAGGAGTGCCACGGCGCCAACGGCGAAGGTGACAAGGACAAGTTCTATCCGGTGATCGCCGGCCAGCACTACAAGTACCTGCTGCGCCAGATGACTGAGATCCGCGACGGCAAGCGCCGCAACGCCAACCCGGACATGGTCAAGGTGATCAAGCCCTATACGGACCAGCAACTGGTGGCGATCTCCGCCTATCAGGCCAGCCTCAAGATGCCCGGCCAGATGTGCCAGGACTGACACCGCGGTTCCCCGCGGGGCCTCCCCCCCTTGGCGGGCCCCGCACCCCCTGACCCGGCGGCTCATCCCCTTGTCGCCGGGTCACCTCCGAGCCCAGACCGACAGGACGGAACGACGATGCAAGCCCCGACACCCGAGACCGCCAGCGCAACGAAGCAGACCCGACTCGTCCAGCTGCTGACCGTACTGGCACTGGTGCTGATGGTCGCCGCCTACTTCACGCCCGCCTGGTGGGTGTCGCTGACCGCACCGAACTACCCCAAGGACGCCTTCCCCGACGGCATCCGGATCCACTTCCATTTCACCGGCGTGCATAACGGCTGCAGCACGCCGCCCAAGTCCAGCCAGCTCGCCAACGAGACGATGCAGGAAGACCTGGGCTCCCAGACCGAGCGCTACAACCCGGTGCTGGCCGCCAAGAAGCAGCAGCAGATCAGCGAGGGCAAGGCCGAGGCGCTCGACTGCGTGCATGAGATGAACACCATCAACCACTACGTGGGCATGCACCCGATCGGCATCGGCGCACCCGTCGAGCGGCAGGTGTCGCGCTACGTGTTCGGCTTCTTCTCGGTGCTCCTGCTCGGCTTCCTGACCACCCGACGGACCCTGCGCCTGAAGGTGCTCGGCGCGGGCTTCGCGATCGTGACCGCGTGGATGGTAGGAGAGCTCTACGTCATGGGCAGCCTCGACGCCTTCGTCGAGGGTTACAAGACCGCTGCCGGCGCGTTCTTCCGCGAGCCCGAGCGCATCAGCGCCTGGGGCGACACCCTGCGGACCGTCACCACCGGCGTCGTCGTGGCGCTGGTCCTTGCGATGGGCGTCGTGCTCGCGGGGGTCGCGAAGCTGCCGAAGTTCTCCCTGCTGCTGGCCCTGGTGCCAGCCCTGCTGCCGATCTACTTCGTCCTCGACTACGCCGGCTGGCTGTGGTTCTTCGGCCACAACCTGCACCCCTGGGGCGCCTTCACGGTCAAGCCCTTCATGCCCACCGTGTTCGGCGAGGGTAAGGTGGCCCAGTTCTCCACCTACTCCTACCCCTACTGGGGCTACCTGCTGGTGGTGCTGACGATGCTGAGCCTGCTCCTGGCCCTGCTCATCCGCCGCAAGCAGATGCGGGAAGGGACGGCCGAGTGACATCGCCCCGGCGCATCGCCGCGCGCCTGGCGCTGGCGATCGTCCCCCTCCTCCCGATGACCGCCCGGGCCGACCTCGACGGCGTGCTGAAGATGTTGCAGGAGAGCGGCATGGACATCACGCCGAAGGACGACGCGCCGCTCCACCTGCCGAACACCGCCGACAACGGCGAGGCCCCGACGGCCGACCGCAGCGCCTTCCCCGGCAGCACCATGGGGCGCGAAGCCGCCCCCAGCGCTGCGGCGGACACCTGGGGCGACGCACGCCAGCGCGTGCCCCGCCCGCAGGCACCGAACCGGACCGACCTGCCGTGGTTCCAGATCCTGGTGGACGCCACCCCCGAGGGCGGCACGCTGACCCCGCCCCCCGGCCGCTACGCCGGGCCGGTCGTGATCCACAAAGGCATCACGATCGAGGGCGAGGGCGTCGTCATCGACGGCGGCGGCAAGGGCACGGTGATGACCCTGCAGGCCGACGGCGCGACCCTGCGCGGTCTGCACCTCACCGCCTCGGGCGACAACCACGACTCGGACGACGCCTGCCTCAACCTGCGCGGCAACGACAACGTGGTGGAGCACCTGACCGTGGACGACTGCCTCTTCGGCATCGACCTCAAGGCCGCCGAGCGCAACCGGATCGCCCACGCCTCGATCCGCTCCAAGCCCTTCGACCTGGGCCTGCGCGGTGACAGCATCCGGCTGTGGTCGAGCCACGACAACCAGATCGTCGACAACCGCATCGCCGACGCCCGCGACATGGTGGCCTGGTATTCCAACCGCAACGTCTTCGCCCGCAACGAGGCGCGCCGCAGCCGCTACTCGCTGCACTTCATGTTCGCCAACGAGAACCTGGTGGAAGACAACCGCTTCTACGACAACTCGGTCGGGGTGTACGTCATGTACGCCGGCTACTCCACCATCCGCAACAACCTGATCTCCCACGCCTCCGGCGCGGCGGGCATGGCGGTGGGCCTCAAGGAGGCCTCCGACGTGATCATCGAGAACAACGAGATCATCTATTGCGCGGTCGGCATCGGCTCGGACATTTCCCCCTTCGAGCCGGACAGCAAGATCATCGTGCGCGGCAACCGCTTCGCCTACAACGGCATCGGCATCTCCTTCACCTCCGACATCGGCGGCACCGAGGTCACCGGCAACGACTTCGACGGCAACCTCGCCCAGATCGCCGTCGGCGGCGCCGGCAGCGCCACCAAGAGCCTGTGGCGCGGCAACCACTGGGACGATTACCAAGGCTTCGACCGTAACGCCGACGGGGTCGGCGATACGCCCCACGAGCTGTTCGCCTTCGCCGACCAGATCTGGATGGAGCAACCCTACGCGCGCTTCTTCAAGAACGCGCCAATGCTCGAGGCCCTCGACTTCCTCGAACGCCTCGCCCCCTTCACCAGCCCGGTGCTGCTCTTGCGCGACGAAGCGCCCCAGTACCGCAGAAAGAACGGATCGAGCACATGAGCGACGACTCCGACACCCGTCCCCGCCCCGCGACGGGCAAGCGCCCCCAGTCCGCCCACCGTGCCCAGCAGGCGCGGCGCGAGTTCATCCGCACCGCGGTCCTCTCCTGCGGCATGATCGGCGCCGGCCTGCTCGGCTTCCTGCCGGTGGTGCAGGCCGGCGACAAGCGGCTGCGGCCGCCCGGCGCCCTCGACGAGAAGGACTTTCTCTCGTCCTGCATCAAGTGCGGCCAGTGCGTGCAGGTGTGCCCGGTGCAGGCCATCCGGCTCGGTGACCTGACCGACGGCTTCGGCATCGGCGTGCCCTTCATCGAAGCCCGCGATCAGGCCTGCGACTTCTCCTGCGACGCGGTGCAGTGCATCCTCGCCTGCCCCACCGGCGCGCTCACCTACGAGAAGCCCGCGTTCCTGCCGGTGCGCGAGGGCGCCCCCCTCGAGCACGCGCCCACGCTCAAAGCCAAGGCCCAGGACCCGGAGCCGACCATCAACCTCGCCGAGCGCATCGGCCTCGCCCGGCTGGCCCGTCCCGAGGCCTGCCTGGCGATGCAGGGCAAGGGCTTCAGCGGTCCGGCGCGGGGCACCACCTTCGAGGGCGAGATGCGCTACATGGACGTGGATCGCTGGCAGCCGATCCCGATCGCCGACCACCCCTACGAGCGCACCCTGTGCGACCTGTGCGTCACCGAGTGCCCGATCGCCGACGCGATCCGCCTCGAGGAAGTCCCGTCGCAGGACGGCACCCGTCGTGCCCGGCCGGTGGTGCAGGAGCAGTGCGTGGGCTGCGGCGTGTGCGAGATGATCTGCCCCGCCGAGCCGGCCGCCATCGTCATCGAGGCCCGCAAGACCTGGGAGGGCGAGTCATGAAAGGCCGTTTCCTCGACCAGATCCGCATCATGCTGGGCCGCGCGCCCGCGAAACCCGAGGTGGTCTCGGAGGCGGCCCGCGAGATCCACCAGATGAAGCGCATGACCAAGGCCGACTTCGAGGCCATGAAGCAGCACGTGCGCGACCACCAGCTGGAGAAGCACACCTGGCGCAACCGCCGCTGGGCGGTGCTGATCTTCGCCAACCTGCTATTCACGTTCTCGTTCTGGCTCGATATCCAGATGCTCGAGGGCGCGCTGACCGCCTCGCGCTTCGTCGGCTTTCACCTGATCGACCTCAACTCCGCGCTGCAGGTGATGCTGGCCCACAAGCACATCATCGTGAACCTCTTCATCGGCACCGCCACGGTGTTCCTGCTGTGGGTGATGCTGGGGGGGCGCACGTTCTGTTCATGGGTCTGCCCCTACCACCTGGTGGCCGAGCTCTTCGAGGCGCTGCACCTCAAGCTGGTCGACAGGAAGTGGGTCAGCGACCACAGCTTCCACCGGGGCGCCCGCACCGTCTTCTGGGTGATCTTCTCGCTGCTCGCCGTGGTGACCGGCTACACCGTCTTCGAGACCCTCTCACCCACCAGTATCCTCTCGCGCGCGCTGATCTACGGCCCCAGCCTGGCGCTGGGCTGGGTGGCCCTGCTGCTGGTCTTCGAGGTGGTCTATTCGCGCCGTGCCTGGTGCCGCTACGTGTGCCCGATCGGCCTCACCTACGGCATGGTCGGCACCATCTCCCCGGTACGGGTGGTTTATGACCTCCGTCAATGTTTCCACGAAGGCGACTGCCGTAAGGTCTGTCTCGTACCGCATGTGCTCGACATGGTCATCAAGGGACGCTCGCCGGAGGTGAAAGTCCCGGTCGGACCGGACTGCACCCGTTGCGGCCTGTGCGTCGATACCTGCCCGAGCGGCGCGCTGAAGTTCGAAGTGAAGGGCTTGAACGAGCTGCTCTGAGGGCGGCGACGGACAGCGCCAAGGGCCATGACGTTCGGTTGAGCACGGCTTCCTCCCCCTTCAAGGGGGAGGTCAGGAGGGGGATGGGGTTTCACGGCCCCGAGTCAGACCCCATCCCCACCCCGGCCCTCCCCTTGAAGGGGAGGGAGCCCGCAGCACCCGTCCGGCGCGGCAGGCGGCTTCGCATCAACTGAACGGCATGTCAGCGCCTGAAGGAGTGACCCCATCGTGCCCAACCCACCGCTGCCCACCCGGAGCGCCGCATGATCCGGTTCGAAGGCCTCACCAAGCGCTTCCGCCGCCACACCGTGCTCGACGACGTCTCCCTCGAGATCGAGACCGGCCACCGGATCGCGCTGATCGGCTCCAACGGCGCCGGCAAGACCACCCTGATCCGCTGCCTGCTCGGCGAATACACCTTCGACGGCGAGGTCACCATCGACGGCGGCTCGCCCCGCCGCAGCCGCGCCGACGTGCTCGGCAAGATCGGCTTCGTGCCGCAGCTGCCGCCGCCGCTGCGGATGCCGGTGGGCCAGCTGGTGCACTTTGCGGCCGCGGTGTGCCGCAGCGACCCGGCGCGCATCGACGCCATCGCCACCCGCCTCGGCCTCGACATGCCGAGCCTGCGCCAGCGCCCCTTCAACCGCCTCTCCGGCGGCATGAAGCAGAAGCTGCTGATCGCCATCGCGCTCGGTCGCGACACCCAGGTGCTGGTGCTCGACGAGCCGGCCGCCAACCTCGACCCGGACGCCCGCCACATCTTTTTCACGCTGCTCGCCGAGCGCAAGGACAGCACCTCGATGCTGATCTCCAGCCACCGCCTCGACGAGGTCGCCGCGCTGGTGAACCGGGTGATCGAGATGGACATGGGCAAGGTGGTGCTCGACGACCGGGTCGCCGACGACGCCAGCCTCACCGCTCTGCTCGAGACCCACCTGACCCTGCGCCGCCCCGACCCGGCCATCGCCCGCGCGCTGGCCGGCTGGTCCTTTGTGGACCGGGGCGAGGGCCTCGCCTGGCATGGCCAGGTGGCCGGCGCCGACCGCCTGCGCTTCCTCGGCATGCTGAGCCGCTACGTAGGCCTGCTGTCGAAGATCGAGATGCACGAGGTCGAAGCCGAACTGGTGCTGCAATGAACCGCCGCCAGGCCTTCCGCCCCTTCGCCGGCCTCGCCACCTGGCCCTGGCTGGCCGGCGCCAGCCTCACCCTCGCCGCCTGCAGCGGCCGCGACGCCGGCCATGGCCCGGTCGAGGTCGTCTGGGACCGGGACACCTGCGAGCGCTGCGGCATGGTCCTCTCCGACCGCTTCCACGCGGCCCAGATCCGCGACGCCGACGGCAAGCCCCACCGCTTCGACGACCTGGGCTGCGCCCTCTTCTGGAGCGAGCAGCACGGCCTCTCCGGCAAGGAGGCGGGGTTCTGGATCACCGACTTCCGCAGCCGCGAATGGGTCGACGCCCGCGCCGCCCGCTACGTGGCCGGGCGCACGACCCCCATGGGCTATGGCTACGGCGGCACCCTCGCGGCCGTCGATTCCCACCTGACGCTGGCCGACGCCCGCGCTGCCATCCTCGCACGAGGCAGGTGATCCCGGAGACCGCCATTGACCGCTCGATCCGGGATCGGAGACCCACACGATGACAAACATTTCCCTCAGAACACACGGCGCGAGAGCCGCCCAACGCGACGCACCCGATCGCACACGTTTCGCGCCACGTGACGGCGTTGCGCCGCCTTGCAGCGTGCAAGCTGCGCGTCGTTGCGCCTTGCCACGCAACCCGGAACATGCACGCTCAGGCGCGCCCAACGACGGTCTCTAGGATCATCATGCTCCAATCCCTCTGGCTCACCGCCAAACTCGACCTGATCGAATCCCTGCGCGCCCGCTGGTTCCTGGTCTACTCGCTGGTCTTCGGCGGCATCGTCGCGCTGCTCTTCGCCTTCGGCATCACCGAGAGCCGGGTACTCGGCTTCATCGGCCTGTCGCGCCTGCTGGTCACCTACATCCAGCTGGCGATGGCGATCCTGCCGATCTTCGTGCTGATCACCACCGTGCGCTCGGTGGCCGGCGACCGGGAGGCCGGCGTCTTCGAATACCTGCTGTCCTTCCCGGTGCCGCTGGGCGCCTGGTTCTGGGGCAAGTTCCTCGGCCGCTACCTGGCGATCTTCCTGCCCGTCTTCGTCGCCATGCTCGGCGCCGCCCTTTGGGCCGTGGTGCAGGACATCGAAGTGCCCTGGGGCATGTTCGGCTACTACACCGCGATCCTCGCCGCGATGGGCTGGTGCTTCCTCGGCATCGCGATGCTCATCTCCACCCTGGCCCGCAGCACCGACGTGGCCCAGGGCCTGGCCTTCGTCACCTGGCTCGGCATGCTGGTCTTCCTCGACCTGATCCTGCTCGGCCTGCTGATCCAGTCGCGGGTCGCCCCCGAGGTGGCCATCACCATCGCCCTCGCCAACCCATTGCAGGTCTTCCGCACCGCGGCGCTGTCGATGTTCGACCCCCAGCTGATCGTCCTCGGACCCTCGGCCTACGTGATCCTCGACCTCTTCGGCGCCAGCGGCTTCAAGCTCTTCGCGGTCGCCTATCCGGTGATCCTTGGTACCCTGTCCGCGGCCTTCGGCTTCGTCGTCTTCCGCCGCAGTGACCTGCCCTGAGGTCCACGAAGGAGTTTATCGATGAAACGTCTGCTCGCCACATTCGCACTCACCGCCAGCTTGGCCGGAGCCGCCCGCGCCGGCGACGACGCGAGCGCGCTGCTGCAGGCCCGCTATCCGGACCTCGCCGGACAGCCCCAGGCGATGGCCACACTCAAGGGCAAGCCAACGGTGGTCAACTTCTGGGCGCGGTGGTGCGGCCCGTGCCGCAAGGAGATCCCCGAACTCAACGCACTGGCCGCTCGCCATTCCGGCAAGCTCAACGTGATCGGCGTGGCAGTCGAGGAACTGGGCGAGAGCGCCCGAGATTTCGCCATCGCCTACGAGATCGCCTATCCGCTGGTGTTCGCCGGCGTCGGCGACGGCCTGGCACTGATGCGCGCCCTTGGCAACGATCTGGCCGGCCTTCCGTTCACACTGATCCTGGACGCCGACGGCCGCATTGTCGGCCGCAAGACCGGCGCCATGAGCGGCGACGAGATGGCCGCAGCGGTTGCCCCCTTGCTGTGAGCGCAACGTCGACGGATCGCCTGCGTCGGCGGTTCCTGCTCGCCGCCGGCGGCGCCGTGCTATTGCCACGCGCCCGGCTGGCGCTGGCGACCGGTCCGCAACGGCGTGTGGTCGTGCTCGGTGCCGGCTGGGGCGGCCTCGCCGCCGCCCGCGCACTGCGACGCCAGCTTCCAGACGCCGAGGTGGTGGTGGTCGACCGGGCGGCCCGCTTCTTCTCGCTGCCGCAGTCGACCGCCTGGCTGGTCGGTCGCGATGACCACGGCCCGCCCGAGCACGACCTCGCCGCGGCCGCGCGTCGGGGCGGCTACCGCTTCGTCCAGAGCGAGGTCACGTCGGTCGACCGCCGCCGCCGCACCGTCGCCACCTCAGCCGGCATGCTCCGCTATGACTGGCTGGTGGTGGCCCCCGGCATCCGCGAGGACACGCTGCCCTGGGTGGATGGCGACCCCGAGGCCGCCGCGCACCTCGCGCGCGACTTCTCGGCGGGCTTCGCCGACGCGGACGGCGCCCGCGCCCTGAAGGCCCGCCTCGAGGCCTTTGCCGGCGGCGAGGTGGTGGTCAGCATCCCTGCCGGCCCGGCGCGCTGCCCGCCGGCGCCCTACGAGCGGGTGCTGGCGCTGGCCTGGTGGTTCGGCCAGCGGCGCCTGAAGACCACCATCACGGTGCTCGACGCCGGCGGCGGCATCGCCGGCTTCCGCCAGGCCTTCGAGGACCAATTCCCCGAGACAATCCGATTCATGCCACGCACCGCCATCCGGCGGGTCGATCCGGCATCGCGGCGCGTGCTCACCGACTTCGACGAGCTGCGCTTCGACCAGGCGCTGCTCGCCGCACCCCAGCGCGCCGGTGCCCTGGCCGGCATGCTGGGCCTGCTCGCGCCGGGCGCGGACGGGCGCGACGGGCACTGGGCGGCGGTGGAACCTCTGACCCTGCGCAGCCGCGCCGACGAGCGGGTGTTCGTGGTGGGCGACGCGGCGGGCGAAGCCTCGCCACTGTTCGGCCACTACCCCAAGACCGGCCACATGGCGGCTCGGCAGGGGGCCATCGCCGCGGCCGCAATCGCCGCCGCGGCGCGGGGTGACGAGGCCGAGCCCACGCTGCCGGACAGCGTGTGCTTCGTCCACCACAGCCTCGAGCCGCCCGAGCTGACGCGGATCGCCACACGCTATCGCATCCGCGGCGACGGCGAGATCGTGCAGGAGGTGGATCAGCGCCGGATCAACCAGCCTCGTGGCGAGGCGCAGGCGTGGGCGCGCGAGATGCTCCGCGACGCGCTCGGCCTGCTGTAGGCGATGGCGCCCGCCTCAGTGCCGCCACCAGACCCGGCTTCCGCCCTCCGGCAGGACCAGGAAGGTGTTGTAGGCCTCGCGCCGCACGCGGGTGCCGCCGCTCTCCTTCTCGAGCACGGTGCAGCCGGTCTCGCAGGTCGGCGTCGACACCTCACGCCCCGGCGCACCGAGCGGCAGGCCGGGCACCGCCAGCCCCAGCGCCGCCGGACGCTTCTCAAGCAGCAGCTTGATGTCCTGCGCCGGCACGTGCCCCTCGATGAAGTACCCGTCCACCACCGCGGTGGGTACCGCCTCGAAGTCCTCCGGCACCTTCAGGCGGCGCTTGATCGCCGGCATGTCGGCCTCCGGGTGGCGCGCCACCCGGACCGTGAAGCCGGCCTGGCGCAGGTGCTCGGCGTAGTCGATGCACGCCAGGCAGACGATCGGCGCGTTCAGCTCGACGTCGGGCAGCGTCCCCTCCCCGGCCTGCGCCCCGCCGGCCGCCAGAGCGGCAGCGACGATCACCGCGCGCGCGCTCAGCATGGCGTGCCCGCCTTGCAGCCCTTCAGGATCCACAGCGAGATGATGCCCGCCGCCTCGTCGGACTTGACCTTGCGCGCCATCGCGGCAGCGTCCCGCCCGCCGTCGTTCTTCGCCAGCGGATCGGCACCCGCCTCGAGCAGCAGCTGGGCGTGCTCCGGACGGCTCGCGTACGCTGCCATGTGCAGCGGGGTCGAGCCGTCGCCGTTGCGGGCGTTAGGGTCGGCGCCGGCGCGAACCAGCGCCTTGAGCGCGGAGGTGTCGGGATTCATCGCGGCCAGGTGCAGCGGGGTCGAGCCGAGCGCGCTCTTCAGGTCGCGCGCCATGGGGTCGGCGGCCAGTGCGCGCTCAATGTCGGCGCCACTGCCGGCGCGGGCGAGCTGGTGGATCGGCGCCTCCCCCGGATTGGCCTCGGCCTGCGCCAAGCCGGCCGCCAGGGCCGACGACAACGCCAGCGCACGCAGCCAGCCCGCAACCCTTTCACGCCCTTCAACCTGTCTGACCATCCTCGCCTCCTCGCGTGCTGACGCGGCGCTCGGGCCACCCGGCCGCCGACGTCGATCCGTTGGCCGGATTATCCCAGATTCGTCGCGCGGGCGCGCCGCGGCGCCGGACGCCACGCCACTCCTGCCAAGGACGATGCAATGAAACCTCTGATGCCCCTGCTGCTGCTC
>JAGRGD010000213.1 GCA_020445665.1 Rhodocyclaceae bacterium | reverse complement strand
CGGGGAGTCCTACCTGGTGAACATGCCCGACCGGGTATTCGGCATGTTCGATTACATCACCACGCCCGATTGGCGCGCCTTCGACAGCGAGCACCTCGCTACCGCGCTGCCCTGGGTCTTCATGTTCTTCATCATCGGCAGCCTCGAGTCGCTGCTCTCCGCCAAGGCGGTCGACATCATTGACCCATGGAAACGTAAGACCAATCTCGACCGCGACATGCTCGCGGTCGGCGTTGGCAACCTCGCCAGCGCCATGGTCGGCGGCCTGCCTATGATCTCTGAGATCGTGCGCAGCAAGGCGAACATCGACAACGGCGCCCGCACTCGCTTCGCGGACATGTGGCACGGCGTGTTCCTGCTCCTGTGCGTCGCGCTCATCCCCACGCTGCTGCACCGCATCCCGCTGGCGGCGCTGGCCGCGATGCTGATCTACACCGGCTTCCGCCTGACCCACCCGAAGGAGTTCCTGCACGTGTATGCGATCGGGCCGGAGCAGCTGATCATATTCGTCTCGACCCTGGTCGGCGTGCTCGCAACCGACCTGCTGATCGGCATCCTGATCGGCATCGGCGTGAAGCTGCTGATCCACATCATCAACGGAGTGCCAATCCGGTCGCTGTTCAAGTCGTACCTGGATGTCGACGTTGAGGACGACGTCGCAACCGTCCACGCCCGCTACTCAGCCGTGTTCTCCAACTGGATCCTGTTCCGCCGCAAGCTGGTGCAGCTTGGCTTGGTCGAGGGCAAGAACGTGATCCTCGACCTGTCTCAAACCAGGCTGGTCGACCACAGCGTGATGGAGAAGCTGCACGAGCTGCAGGGAGATTTCCAGCGCGAAGGCCTGCGGCTGGAGGTCCGCGGCCTGGAGGATCACACGCAGCTCTCGAAGCACGACTTCGCCGCGCGGAAGCAGCCGAAGGCGGCGACATAGTCGCGGCTGCTAGCAAGCGACCCGCGGTGCGAAAATCGGGGGTCCAGAAGATAGACGACTTGTGACGATAATCCGGCCTAGGTGGCCGGTCGCCTGCGCATGCCCGGTGGGCCCTTGGCTGGACGAAACCGGATTGCTCTCAGGCCATGGTGGAACCATGCTAGATCGGAGAATCGCAGCGCTGCCGGTGCTGGCAGCGCTCGCAACGACCGCCGCGTACGCTGAGGCTCCCTGGGGCCAGCCAGAGCAACCGTACGACGCGCTGGTGAGGCGGCTGGAGGCCGTCGAGGCGCAGCTAGCAGCCGAACCGGCGAGCGCCGCGCCCGGCGTCGAGGCATGCGGTTGCCTCAACCTGGGCGACGCGCCGTGTGAGTGCTGGCCCCCGGCGCCCAAGAAGCCCGCGTACCCCACGGTCAAGGTCAACGGCTTCTTCCACCTCGACATGGGGTTCTATAGCCAGGACGCCGCAAGCACCGCAACGCTCGGCGACATCGACGACGGCCTCGGCTTCCGCCGCTCCCGTCTGTCCGCTTCTGGACAAGTGACCGACGCCACGTCGTACATGATGGAATACGACTTCGCGCAGTCGCAGGCCCGCTTCACCGACGTGTGGATGCAGTTTGCGGAGACGCCCGTCGGCGTGCTCCGGATTGGCCGTTTCCGGCAGCCGTTTGG
>JAGRGD010000212.1 GCA_020445665.1 Rhodocyclaceae bacterium | reverse complement strand
CGTCGACAAGAACCAGCGCGAGCTCGCCCGGCTGCTCACGCTGGAGCACGGCAAGGTCACCGCCGACGCGCTCGGCGAGGTCAACCGCGGCCTCGAGGTGATCGAGTTCGCCTGCGGCGCGCCGCAGCTGCTGAAGGGCCAGTATTCGGAGAACGTCGGCGGCGGCATCGCCAACTGGGCCCAGCGCCAGTCGCTCGGTGTCACGGCCGGCATCACGCCCTTCAACTTTCCGTTCATGGTGCCCATGTGGATGGCGCCGGTAGCGATCGCCTGCGGCAACAGCTTCATCCTCAAGCCCTCCGATCGCGACCCGTCCCCCTCGCTGCTGACCGCCGAGCTGTTCCGTGACGCGGGCCTGCCCGACGGCGTCTTCAACGTCGTGCAGGGCGACAAGGTGGCGGTCGATGCGCTGCTGAACCACCCTGACGTCCAGGCCGTGAGCTTCGTCGGCTCGACGCCGATTGCCCGCTACATCTACGAGACGGCCGCCCGCAACGGCAAGCGCGCCCAGGCCCTGGGCGGCGCCAAGAACCACATGGTGGTGATGCCCGACGCGGATCTCGACCAGGCCGCCGACGCGCTGATCGGCGCCGCCTACGGCTCGGCCGGCGAGCGCTGCATGGCGATCTCGGTGGCGGTCGCGGTCGGCCACATCGCCGACGAGCTGATCGATAAGGTGCAGACCCGGGCGATGGCGCTCAACATCAACGACGGCGAAGCCGATGGCGCCGACATGGGCCCGATCGTCACCGCCGAGGCCAAGGCCCGCATCGAGGGCTATATCGGGTCCGGCGTCGAAGAAGGCGCGACCCTGCTGATGGATGGCCGCGGCCTCAAGGTGCCCGGCCGCGAAGACGGCTTCTTCGTCGGCGCGACGCTGTTCGATCACGTCAAGCCCGGCATGAAGATCTACGACGAGGAGATCTTTGGCCCGGTGCTGTGCGTGGTGCGCGTCGATACCTTCGCCGAGGCGGTCGAGCTGATCAACAACCACGGCTTCGGCAACGGCGTGGCCTGCTACACCCGCGACGGCCGCACGGCGCAGGAGTTCGCCAACCGCATCCAGATCGGCATGGTCGGCATCAACGTGCCGATCCCGGTGCCAATGGCCTGGCACTCCTTCGGCGGCTGGAAGGCCAGCCTGTTCGGCGACCATCATTCCTATGGCGAGGAAGGCGTGCGCTTCTACACCCGCTACAAGAGCATCATGCAGCGCTGGCCGGACAGCGGCTCCAAGGGGCCCGAGTTCGTCATGCCGGTGAACTGAGCCCCGGCGGCACCCCCACCCCAGAACAGAGAGACACACCCCCGGGACCCTCGCGTCCCCGGGGCTCCCCCCGCACGAACTCCAGGCTCACCAGACTCCCATGAAAGACTTCGGCGAATTCGACTATGTCATCGTCGGCGGCGGCGCCGCCGGCTGCGTGCTGGCCAACCGGCTCTCGGCCGACCCGGACGTCAGCGTCCTGCTCCTCGAGGCCGGCAACGACGAGAAATGGATCTGGACCAAAATCCCGGTCGGCTACCTCTACTGCATCAACAACCCGCGCACCGACTGGTGCTACAAGACCGAGCCGGAAGCGGGCCTCAACGGGCGCAGCATCATCTACGCCCGGGGCAAGGGCCTCGGCGGCTCGACCCTGATCAACGCCATGCTCTACCTGCGCGGCCAGGCGCGCGACTACAACGAGTGGGCCGAGCTGACCGGCGATGCCGGCTGGAACTGGGATTCGGTGCTGCCCCACTTCACCGGCGTCGAGGACAACTGGCGCGGCAAGGACGAACACCACGGCAGTGGCGGCGAGTGGCGGGTCGAGCAGCAACGCCTGTGCTGGGAGATCCTCGACCGCTTCGCCGAAGCGGCCGTACAGGCCGGCGTGCCGGCCACGCCGGACTTCAACCGGGGCAACAACATCGGCGTCAGCCAGTTCGAGGTCAACCAGAAGCGCGGCACCCGCTGGAGCGCGGTGCGCGGCTTCCTCGACCCGGTACGCCAGCGCCCCAACCTGACCATCGTCACCGGCGCCCTGTCGGACCGCGTGCTGATGGGCGAGTCGGAGAAGCGCGCGCTCGGGATCGTCTTCCGCCTGGGCGGCGAGGAGTGCGTCGCCCGCGCCCGCATCGAGACGGTGCTGGCGGCCGGCTCGATCGGCTCGCCGGCGATCCTCCAGCGCTCCGGCATCGGCGACCCGGCCTTCCTCCAGTCCCTGGGGATTCCGGTGGCCCATGCGCTGGCCGGGGTCGGCAGCAACCTGCAGGATCACCTGCAGCTGCGCACCATCTTCAAGGTGGAGGGCATCAAGACCCTCAACCAGCAGGCCAACAGCCTGATCGGCAAGATGAAGATGGCCCTCGACTATGCCCTCTTCAAGCGGGGCCCGCTGACCATGGCACCGAGCCAGCTGGGCTTGTTCGCCCACTCGAGCCCCGACGTGGCGACGCCCGACCTGGAATACCACGTGCAGCCCCTGTCGCTCGACAAGTTCGGCGACCCGCTGCACACCTTCCCGGCCTTCACCGCCAGCGTCTGCGACCTGCGGCCCCAGTCGCGCGGCAGCATCCTGATCCGCGACCGGGCGCCGGACAGTGCGCCGAAGATCGCCCCCAACTACCTGTCCCACGAAGCCGACCGGGAAAAGGCCGCCAGGGCGCTGAAGCTGACCCGGCGCATTGCCGAACAGGCGGCGCTGGCCCCCTACAAGCCGGTCGAGTACCTGCCCGGCCCGAAGTTCGACACCGACGAGGCGCTGGCCTTCGCGGCCGGCAACATCGGCACGACCATCTTCCACCCCATCGGCACCTGCAAGATGGGGCGGCCGGACGATGCCACCGCGGTTACCGACAGCCGCCTGCGGGTACGCGGCGTCGCCGGATTGCGGGTGGTCGATGCCTCGGTCATGCCGACCATCACCTCGGGCAACACCAGTTCCCCCACGGTCATGATCGCGGCCCGCGGCGCCGAGTTGATCCGCGCGGACCGGCGCAACGCGGCCTGACGGCCCCCGTCCGTCGAGAGGGGCAGCGAAGCCCCTTCCCGATTTCAAGAATAAACGCCGGATGCCGCTAATACCGGGTGAGAGTCTTCTGCACGAGCGGACCTTGCCTTGCCCACACAACGCCAGTTCCTGAGCAACCTCCTCGTCGCCGCGGTGTACGGCCTGCTGGGCTGGATCGCGGTGTCGGCGGCGCTACCCCCGGGCTATTCACTCCCGATCTTCCCGCCCGCCGGCCTCGCCCTCGGCGCGGTGCTGGTGTTCGGCCGCGGGGTCTTGCCCGGGGTCGGGATCGGCTCCGCGATTGTCCAGGTGCTGGTCGCCGGGGAATCCGGCCCGTCCCCGGCTGCGCTGCTGATCGGGCCGGCCGCCGCAATCCTCGAGGCGAGCGCCGGCGCCTGGCTGGTCCGCCGCAAGATCGGCTATCCGACCCCCCTCGACACGCCGCTCGACATCGTTCAGCTGCTCACCGTGATCGCCCCCGTCAGCGGCCTGGCCGGCGCCTCGGTCGCGGCTCCCTTGCTGACCCTTTCCGGCGTACTCCCGGTGCAGGATCTCGCGAGCCACTGGCTGATCTGGTGGCTGGGCGACGCCCTCGGCATCGTGATCGCGCTGCCGATCACGCTGGCCTTCATCGGCGAACCGCGCGAGGACTGGCGCTCGCGGCGCTTCAACCTGGTGGTTCCGATCGGCGTCGCGATGGGGGTCCTGATGGTGACCCTGTGGCATCTGCGGGCCAGCGAGATCCTGCATGCCGAGACCGAGTTCTCCCGCAATTCGGTCGGCATCGCGCATCAGATCGAGGGTCGGATGCGTGCCCAGACCGATATGCTGCTCAGCGCCCAGCGGCTGGTTTCCGTGTCCCAGTTCGTCGATCGCCGCGAGTGGCGCGACTACGTCACGCCCTGGTTCGCCAACCACCCGGGCATGCTGAACTTCACCTGGAACCCCCTGGTGAGGGAGGACGAGCGGGATCGCTTCGTCGCGCAGGTGCGGACCGAGGGCTTCCCCGAGTTCGAGATCCTTGATCGGCTTCCGGGCGGCGGCACCGGTGTGGCCGGGCGCCCGGCCGATGGCTTCTACGTGCCGATCACCTTTGTCGAGCCCTTCGCGCCGAACGCGGTCGTGTTCGGCCTCAACCCCCTCTCGATTCCGAACACCGGCGACGCGATCCGCGCCACGCTCGCAGATGGCCAGCCTCATGCCAGCAAGCCATTCCGGCTGACCCAGGAGCAAGGGGAGCAGATGGGTGTCGTGCTCTACCAGGGCGTGCGAAAGGTCGTCGATGGCCGCCTCGAGACGCTCGGCATCGTCTCGTCCGCACTGCGCATGGGGGACGTCATCGGCTCCAGCGCGAGCGGCATCGGCACGCTCGGCATCGAGCTCTGCGTTGTCGATGTGGGCGAGGCCGGCCCGCCCATGCGCCTGTCCACCGACCCGGCCTGCGGCGACGCCGACTGGTTGGCGCATGGCCCCTCGGTCCGCATTCCGGCGACCGTGGCCGGACGCCCCTGGGAGATCCGGCTCCGCACCCGCGACGGGGTCGCCTATAGCAACCCCGGCACCGGTACCTGGGCGACCGTGCTGGCCGGCTTCCTCTCCATCGGCCTGCTCGGCGCCTTCCTGCTGCTCACCACCGGCCGCACCCGCCGCATCCAGGAGCTCGTCGACCTGCGGACCTCGGAGCTGGCCGCAGCCTCAAGGCGCCTGCTCGAACAGCAAGGGGCGCTGGCGGAAGCCCAGCGCATTGCCGGGCTGGGCAGCTGGCAGCTGTCGGCCGACGGCTCGAGCGTGCTGTGCTCCGACGAATGCCGGCGCATCCTCGGCCTGTCGGCTCGGACCGACGTCCTTCTCGGCGACCTGGTCGCCAGCGTCGAAGAGACCTATCACAGCCGCTTCAACGGGGCCATCGAGATGGCCCTGGGCGCCCTGGCCCACCAGCCCCACTCCCGTCAGAACCTGGATTGCCAGGTGCGCGACCGCCAGGGTCACCTGCGCACGGTCCACATCCTGATCGAGGGCAGCCGCAGCGGCGACGGCCGCCAGCATCTGCGCGGCACGGTCCAGGACGTGACGGCCGCCCGCGACACCGAAGCCCGCATCCGCCGGCTGGCCGACTACGACGCCTTGACCGGCCTGCCGAACCGCAACTACTGGACAACCCATGTGCGCAACGCGATCGCCAACGCGCGGCGCCATGGCGACATCCTCGCGGTGCTGTTCATCGACCTGGACAACTTCAAGACCATCAACGACTCCCTCGGCCACCAGGTGGGCGACCACCTGCTGACCGTGCTGGCCCAGCGGCTCGAGTCGGTCCTGCGCGAAGGCGACATGCTCGCGCGCCTGGGCGGCGACGAGTTCGTCGCGCTGCTGCAGCGCCTGCCCAACCGCGACGAGGCCCGCATCGTGGCCGAGAAGCTGCTGGCGCTGCGCGAGCGCCCGGTGTCGGTGGACGGTCACGAGCTGCCGGTGTCGATGAGCATCGGCATCGCGGTATTTCCCGATGATGGCGCCGACATCGACACCTTGCTCAAGAACGCCGACATGGCGATGTACGACGCCAAGGGCGCCGGCCGCAACGCCTACCAGAGCTACCAGCCCGAGATGAACGCCCGCGCCCTCGAGCGGCTGCAGCTCGACCACGCCCTGCACCGGGCGATTGCCGAAGACCAGCTGTTCCTCGTCTATCAGCCGCAGGTGGATGTCTCCCACGGCGGCGTCGTCTGCTATGAGGCGCTGCTGCGCTGGCGCCACCCGGAAATCGGCCTGGTCTCGCCAGACCGCTTCATTCCGCTGGCCGAACTCTCGGGTCTGATCGTGCCGATCGGCGACTGGGTCATGGTCGAGGCCTTCCGGCAGCAGGTTCGCATGCGCGAGATCCAGCCGGGCACGATGATGGCCATCAACATCTCGGCCATCCAGTTCCGGCGCAATGACTTCGTCGAGCGGGTGCACCGGGCCCTCGAGGCCACCGGCGCGCGGCCCGAGGAGATCGAACTGGAGATCACCGAGAGCACGCTAATGGATCCCACGCCGGAACTGCTGGAGCGCCTCGACACGGTGCGCGCACTGGGCTTCCGCCTGGCCCTGGACGATTTCGGCACCGGCTATTCGAGCCTGACCTACCTCAAGCGTCTGCCGATCCAGGCCCTCAAGCTCGACCGGTCATTCGTCTCCGACCTGCCTGGCGACGCGGAGGACGCAGCCATCGCCTCGGCGACCCTGTCGATGGCCAGCGACCTCGGCATCGAGGTGGTCGCCGAGGGGGTCGAGACCGCGGCCCAGCGCCAGTTCCTCGAGGCGCGGGGCTGCCGGCTGATGCAGGGCTACCTGTTCTCGCGTCCGCTGGAGGGCGACGCCCTGCAGACGCCACTCAAGTTCGTCGCCTGAGCGGCGCTCAGCGGCGCTCGGCGAGGTGGCGGATGTAGTCGTCCACGTTGTGGTCGAGCATCGTTCGGAAATCCGTAGCGATCTGTTCGCTCAGGCTGGCCTTGTCGGCGGCGAGATCGGCCGTCGCGTTGGACGCCTCGAAGGCGCTGTAGCGGGCCGCCGCAAAGCGCAGCGCGGCGCCGACGTTGCCATCCGGGTCGTTCTTGGCCAGTTCGTTAGCCAGGCTGATGAACTGGTCTGCCGCCTGGAACAGGGGCTGGTATCCGCTCATGGTCTCTCCTCTCGGGGCACCGCGACGCGCCGTGCCGGAGGCCAAGCTTACCGCGCAACGGCGCGCCTCCGCAGCGCGGTATCATGCACGGGCCCCGAAACCCGCCTCAACGCCATGCCCCGCCCCACCATCCGTGACGACGAGCTTCGATTCGTCGCCCTGCGCGCGCAGGGCGCCGGTGGCCAGCACGTGAACAAGGCGTCGACCGCGGTGCAGCTGCTCTTCGATGTGCACCGCTCAAGCCTGCCCGAGCCCGTGCGCCTGCGGCTGCTGGCCCTGCCGGACCGTCGCATCGGCTCGGACGGGGTCATCACGATCAAGGCCATGCAGTACCGCAGCCAGGCCCTCAACCGGGCTGACGCCCGCCGCCGGCTGGAGGCGCTCATCGACGCCGCCTGCCACGTCCCCCGCGTGCGCCGCCCCACCCGGCCGGGTCGCGGCGCCATCGAGCGCCGGCTCGAGGGCAAGCGCCAGCGCGCCCACATCAAGTCCGCGCGCCGGGCGCGCCCGGAGGACGAGCGGTGAAGCGGCCCGCCAACGTGGCCGAAGCCGCGGAAATGACGGCCACCCTGCAGGCGCGCCTCAACCGGGCCGGCGAGACCTTCCGCGACCCGCCAACACCGCCGGAGAGCTGCTGCGGCCGGGGCTGCAACGGCTGTGTCTGGGAAGGCTATTACGCCGCCCTCGAATACTGGTGGCAGCAGGCGATCGAGCGAATCGAACGGCAGTCGCGGGAACGGTAGTCGGCAGGGCTGCCGGAGGGCGGCTTGGCCAACGCCTCGCGCTTGCGACCGGTTCAGGCTTCGGTCAGGGTCATCAGGATGTCCGCATACCAGGCGCAGTTCAGGCCAAGCGCCTCGTCCGCACCCAGATCGCGGCCGCCCATGTCGAGTCGCGCGGAGTGAATGCCGAGCAGAAGCCAGGGGAGCGCCTGGGGCCGGCCGGCGGCGGGGGCCGCGCGCATGACCACCGGCGCGCCGCTGCTGCCCCGGTGGGTGCGGGCGTCGGTCAGAAAATAGCCCTTGCCCTGAAACCGCAGGCCGAAGGAGGACGCGACGATCGCCTGACGCGCCACCGGCAGGTGATGCCATTCGTCGCCGAAACCCAGCGGAAAGCCGACGATCAACAGCGGCGTGCCCACCTCGACGGCGTCCAGGTCGGCCACCAGATGGGCCGGCGTGAAGGCCTGCATGGGGGTGCCCTCGGGCAGGGCGTCCCGATCCAGTTCGATGGCCGCGACATCCACGTCGCCGGCGCGATCTCCCCCCTGGCGCCACAAGGGATTGCCCTGCCGGTAGAGGGGCACCGAGAAACCGGCGCACTCGGCCATATTGTCAGGATCGGTGTGGACGTCGATGGTGAGCCGGTCCGGCAGATGCTGGCTGGCATCGTCCCGCAGCACATGGCGGCTGGTGACGAGGAACAGGCGCTCGTCGCGCGCGAAGAAGAAGCCGCTGGCATTCGACAGCGCCTGTCCCCCCCGGTGGGTGCCGATGGGTGCGGCGGCGAGCAGGATGGGTTCGATCACGGCGGGCCTTTCGGTGCCCGGACCAGGGCCGGGCGACGACCCAGTATGCCCCACTCGGCCAGACCCTAGCCGCCGCCGACGGCCCGGAACACCTTCCGCCGCAGGGCGTGAGACGGTAGGCTGCCACGGCCATGCCCATCACGCTCACCCAGCTGCGCCGCCACGCCATTGCGCGCAGCCTGTTCGCCCCCACCTCGCTCAAGCGCGCGATCGACCGGCTCGGTTTCGTCCAGGCCGACCCGCTGCGGGCCCCGGGGCGCGCCCAGGACCTGACCCTGAGGCTGCGGGTGAAGGACTACCGCGCCGGCGACCTGGAGCGGCGCTACCCGCGGATGGCGCTGGAGGAGGACCACTTCGTCAACTACGGCTTCCTGCCCCGCGCCACCCAGGCGCTGATGCACCCGCGCACGCCGCGCCGGGCCTGGACGCCGGCGCGCGAGGCCCAGGCCGTCGCGGTGCTGGGCTGGATGTCCGGGCGCGGCGCCGTGCACCCGCGCGAGGTGGACGCCCACTTTGCCCACGGCGCGGCGACCACCTGGTTCGGCGGCACCGCCCGGGCCTCGACCCAGCTGCTCGACGACATGCACTACCGCGGCCTGCTGCGGGTGGCGCGACGAGAGGCCGGCATCCGTCTCTACGCGGTGCGCGAGGCCACGCCGCCGCCGGCCGATCCCCGGGCCGCCTTCGATACGCTGATCGACGTCATCGTCGCCAAGTACGCGCCCTTGCCGGCCGCCACCCTGGGGCAGCTGCTCACCCAGCTGCGCTTCGGGGCCCCCCAGTGGGTGGACGACCGCCGCGCCGCCCTCGAGCGCGCGCGCAAGCGGCTCTCCCATGCGCGGATCGAGGGCATCGACTGGGTCTGGCCGGCCGAAGAACGCCTGCGCCGCGGCACGCCCGACGACGCGGTCCGCCTGCTGGCACCCTTCGATCCGGTGGTGTGGGACCGGCGCCGCTTCGAACGCTTCTGGGGCTGGGCGTACCGCTTCGAGGCCTACACGCCGGCGGCGAAGCGCAAGCTGGGCTACTACGCCCTGCCGATGCTGTGGCGCGACGCGGTGATCGGCTGGGCCAACGTCACGGCGGGCGACGGGCGCGTGCGGGCCGAGTTCGGGTATGTCGGCGGCACGGCGCCGGACGACCCCCTGTTCCGGCGCGAACTCGACGCCGAGCTGGCCCGGCTCGAGACCTTTCTGCAGCCGAGGGACGGCTGAAGCAAGGCCCTCAGGCAGGCTCCGGCACGGCCACCGCCGGGCGCTCCAGCCCGCCGCGCAGGCGCCACTGCTTGACCAGCGCATAGAGGGCCGGGATCACCGCCAGGGTCAGCACCGTGGACGAGATCATGCCGCCGACCATCGGCGCCGCGATGCGGCTCATCACCTCGGAGCCGGTGCCGCTGCTCCACATGATCGGCAGCAGGCCGGCCATGATCGCCACGACGGTCATCATCTTGGGCCGCACCCGCTCGACCGCGCCTTCCATGATCGCGTCCACCAGGTCCGCCGAGGTCGGCTCGCGCCCCTCGGCCGCGAGCGCGTCCTTCTTCTCCTGCCAGGCGTGGTCGAGGTAGATCAGCATCACCACCCCGGTCTCGGCCGCGACGCCCGCCAGCGCGATGAAGCCCACCGCCACCGCCACGCTGAGGTTGTAGCCCAGCCACCACATCAGCCAGATGCCGCCCACCAGCGCGAAGGGCACCGACAGCATCACGATCAGGGTCTCGGTCAGGCGGCGGAAGTTGAGGTAGAGCAGCACGAAGATGATCGCCAGGGTTACCGGCACCACCACCGTCAGCTTCTCCTTGGCCCGCTCCATGTACTCGTACTGGCCCGACCAGGCCGCGTAGTAGCCCGGCGGGAAGGCCACCTGCTCGGCCACCGCGCGGCGCGCCTCGGCCACGTAGGAGCCCACGTCCCGGTCGCGGATGTCCACGAACACGTAGGCGGTCAGCAGCGCGTTCTCGGTCTTGATCGCCGGCGCGCCGTTGCGGATGCGGATGTCGGCGAGCTGCCCCAGCGGGATCATGCCGCTCACCGTCGGCACGAAGACCTCGCTGGCGATCCGCGCCGGGTCCGAGCGCATCTCCCGCGGGTAGCGCACCGACACGCCGTAGCGCTCCAGCCCCTCGACCGCGGTAGTGACCGTCTCGCCCCCCAGGGCGGTAGCGATCACCTGCTGGAAGTCGCCCACGGTGACGCCGTAGCGGGCCAGCTGGTCGCGACGGGGCGCGATGTCCAGGTAGTAGCCGCCGGTGACCCGGTCGGCGTAGGCGCTGGAGGTGCCCGGCACCTGCTTGACCACCTGCTCGATCTCCCGCGCCAGCCGCTCGATGACCTTCAGGTCGGAGCCGAAGACCTTGACCCCGACCGGCGTGCGGATGCCGGTGGAGAGCATGTCGATGCGGGCCTTGATCGGCATCGTCCATGAGTTGGCGAGGCCCGGAAACTTCAGCGCCGCGTCCAGCTCGCCGATCAGCGAGTCGATGGTCACCCCCTCGCGCCATTCGCGCTTCGGCTTGAGGTTGATGACCGTCTCGAACATCTCCAGCGGCGCCGGGTCGGTCGCCGACTCGGCTCGCCCCGCCTTGCCATACACCGACTCGACCTCCGGGAAGGTCTTGATCACCCGGTTGGTCGTCGCCAGCATCCGCGAGGCCTCGGTGACCGACATCCCGGGCAGGGACGCCGGCATGTAGAAGATCGCGCCCTCGTTGAGGGTCGGCATGAACTCGGAGCCCAGCTCCCGCGCCGGCATCACGGTGGCCGCCATCGCCACCACCGCGAGCAGCAGGGTCAGCCACTTGGCGCGCAGCACCACGCGGATGATCGGCCGGTAGAGCCAGATCAGCAGCCGGTTCACCGGGTTCTTCTGCTCCGGCATGATCCGTCCGCGGACGAAGAACAGCATCAGCACCGGCACCAGGGTCACCGACAGCAGCGCCGCGCCGGCCATGGCGAAGGTCTTGGTGAAGGCCAGCGGGCTGAACAGGCGCCCCTCCTGCCCCTCCAGCGTGAACACCGGCAGGAACGACACGGTGATGATCAGCAGCGAGAAGAACAGCGCCGGGCCGACCTCCTGGCAGGCGCGGATCATCGTCTTGCCCCGGG
>JAGRGD010000211.1 GCA_020445665.1 Rhodocyclaceae bacterium | reverse complement strand
GCCGGTTTTCCGGGAGGGGTGCGCTGGTGCTGCACCTCCTCCTGGCCGTCCAGGACTGGCTTTGCACAGCCAGTCCGCTCAGCGGGCGCGAAGCAGTGCTTCGCGGAAACCCCGCTTCGCCCCCCTTGAAGGGGGGCTTCGGGGTGCCTAGTTGAAGCGCACGTAGTCGAAGTTGACCGGCTGGTTGTTGATGCCGCGGGCCGGGGGGGCGATCCAGTTGGCGAACTTGCCCGGCTCGATGCAGCGGCCCATCAGCGAATGGACGAAGAGGCGGTCTTCCTCGGTGGGCAGCCAGTGCTTGTGCTGGTGGGTCCATTCGGCTTCGGAGATCATCCGGCCGTCCGGGGCGACATGGACGTCGGCGAACATGCCGATCTTCCGGTTGAAGCCCTTGTGCGGCAGGGTGATCTTGAAGTCGATGCCCAGCTTGCGCGGGATGCGGTTCCAGCGATCGACGCCGGCCTGCACGTCGACCACCCAGTCGTCGCGCAGGCGCTCGTTGAGGGCCGTCAGGGCGGCGACCTGGCGGGTCAGGATCTTGTCGCCGGCCACGTCCATCACCTCGTATTCGGCGTCGCCCAGCAGGTGGTCGTCGTCGATCTTGGTCTCTTCGAAGCGGCCCTTGAGGCCCGTCGTGTAGTAGGTGGCGGCGTTGGAGGAGATCTCGGCGCCGTAGAGGTCGCTGGTGACGCTGAAGTGGAAGTTCACGTACTTCTGCAGGGTCGGCAGGTCGATCACGCCGGCAGCGCGGAGCTTGGCCGGGTCGTCGGTCTTCAGCTCGTTCATCACTTCGCAGGTGCGCTGGATGGCGCGGCCCACGCCGGACTCGCCGACGAACAGGTGGTGCGCCTCCTCGGTGAGCATGAACTTGCAGGTGCGCGACAGCGGGTCGAAGGCCGACTCGGCCAGCGAGGCGAGCTGGTACTTGCCGTCCCGGTCGGTGAAGAACGTGAACATGAAGAAGGACAGCCAGTCCGGGGTCTTCTCGTTGAAGGCGGTCAGGATCCGGGGGTTGTCGTCGTCACCGGAGCGGCGCTCGAGCAGGGCCTCGCCTTCCTCGCGCCCGTCGCGGCCGAAGTGGGCGTGGAGCAGGTACACCATGGCCCACAGGTGGCGGCCTTCCTCGACGTTCACCTGGAACAGGTTGCGCAGGTCGTAGAGGGAGGGGCAGGTCATGCCCAGGTGGCGCTGCTGCTCGACGGAGGCCGGCTCGGTGTCGCCCTGGGTGACGATGATGCGGCGCAGGGTCGAGCGGTACTCGCCCGGCACCTCCTGCCAGGCGGCCTCGCCCTTGTGGTCGCCGAAGTTGACCTTGCGCTCCTGCTCGGGCGGGGTCAGGAATATGCCCCAGCGGTAGTCGGGCATCTTGACGTGACCGAAGTGAGCCCAGCCGTCGGCCTCGACGCTGACCGCGGTGCGCAGGTAGACGTCGTAGTCGGTGGAGCCGTCCGGACCCATCTCGCCCCACCAGTCCAGGAAGGCGGGCTGCCAGTTCTCGAGCGCCCGCTGAAGGGTGCGGTTGTTCGAGAGGTCGACGTTGTTCGGGATCCGCTCGCTGTAGTTGATTGCCATTGTCATATCTCCAGATCGTGTCTTCGTGCGGCCCCTCGTCGGGGGCGCGTCACGTGCTGCTTGCCAAGGACCTCCAGAACCGGAAGGGCGCGCCGACGGCTTCGGCAGAGGGTCGGCCGGGTTCCGGTTGGACGAGGATTCGGGGTCGGGGCGCCGCCGGGCAGCCCCTCAGATCACACGCGTTTCCAGTCGAACTGGGGCTTCCTGCCGGAGCCGAAGAGCTTCAGCGCGCCCGACTCGCCGACCGCGTTGGGCCGGATGAAGATCCAGTTCTGCCAGGCCGAGAGGCGGCCGAAGACGCGGGTGTTCATGGTCTCGAAGATGCCGAAGCGCAGGTTGGCCTCGAGGCCGGTCAGGGCGTCGGGCGACAGGGCCACGCGCTCTTCCTGGGCGATGCGCACCTCGTCGGCCCAGTCGAGCTCGTCAGGGATCTCGGTGACCAGGCCCAGCTCCATCGCCCTGGCCGGCGAGAGGGGCTCGCCGAGGTTGGCGTAGGCGGCCTGGGTCGGGGTCTCGTCGTTGTAGAAGCGCGAGGCGATGCGGGAGAGGCCATTGACCATCGGCAGGGTGCCGGTGTTCATCGCCGAGAGGGCGATGCGGTTGGCTTCGTTCTCGTCGTCCAGCATGTAGCTGCGGTCGGCGGCCAGGGCCAGCTCCAGCAGGGTGCCGGCGAAGCAGCTGCCCGGCTCGATCAGGGCGTAGAGGCTGCGCGAGGAGACGTCCAGGCGGGCGATGGTCCGGCGCAGCATGCCGACCGTCTCGCGCACCAGCCAGTGGTCCTGGTGGGCGTCGAGGGTGGCGTCGCTGTCGAGCACCACGCGGGCGTCACCCTCGGTGCGCAGCACCCACAGGCCGACGTCGTTGTGGTTGGTGCGCAGGTTGAGGATCGCGTCGTCCAGCTCGCGGGCCATCTGCAGTGGCCACCAGTTGGCGCCCTGGGCGAGCATCTCGTCCGGGGTGCGGGCGGTGACGGCGGCAGGGGCCTTGACGGTCAGCGTGGCGGTGCGCTTCTCGGCGTCGATGGCGGCATCGACGAACGTGTAGTGATAGCCGGCGGCGTCGATCGCGCGCTCGAGCGGGGTCAGCGCGACGCCCTGGGCGTCGGCCGGGCGGTGGCTGCCGGCGGCCAGCGCGGCGGCGCGCTCACGGATGTGGTCGTCGAACTGCTGGGCGCGCACCACATCGTCCACCAGCTTCCACTCCACCGCGCGCTTGCCGCGCACGCCCTCGGAGATGGTGCAGAAGATATCGGCGTGGTCGCGACGCACCTTGCGTTTGTCGGTGACGCGGGTCAGGCCGCCGGTACCCGGCAGCACGCCGAGCAGGGGCACCTCGGGCAGGCTCACCGAGGAGTTGCGGTCGTCCACCAGCACGATCTCGTCGCAGGCCAGGGCCAGCTCGTAGCCGCCGCCGGCGGTGGTGCCGTTGCAGGCGGCGATGAACTTCAGGCCGGAGTGCTGGCTGGCGTCCTCGATGCCGTTGCGGGTCTCGTTGGTGAACTTGCAGAAGTTGACCTTCCAGGCGTGGGAGGAGAGGCCCAGCATGTAGATGTTGGCGCCGGAGCAGAAGATCTTCGGCTTCCCGCTGGTGAACACCACGGTGCGCACTTCCGGATGCTCGAAGCGGATCCGCTGCAGCGCGTCGTGAAGCTCGATGTCCACGCCGAGGTCGTAGGAGTTCAGCTTCAGCTTGTAGCCGGGACGGATGCCACCGTCTTCGTTGATGTCCAGCGTCAGCGTGGCGACTTCGCCATCGAAGCTCATGCGCCAGTGCTTGTACTGGGCGGGCTGGACCTGATAATCCACCCGATCGTCGGCCGTCGGGGCCTGGATGTTTGCGGCTGTTGCTTCCACTGTTGTCTCCTCCGTGAGGGGTCTAACTCGATACGAGTTGCCGCAACCGCGAGAAGCTCGTCTCGACGTCCTCTCCCGAGGTGTCGATCGTCTCGTCGGCGCGGCTGTACATGGGTTCCCGGGCATCCAGGATCCGTTTCAGGTCGTCCATGGCCTCGTCATTGCCGGCCATGGGTCGCAAGTCGCCCTGCGCAATCACGCGGGCCATGTGCTCTTCCGGCTGCGCCTTGATCCAGACGGTGAAGCAGCAGGAGAGCAGGTAGTCATAGGTGTCGGGGCGCGACACGATGCCGCCGCCAACGGAGATCACGCCTTCGGCGTTGTCGCGCAGCACGCGCTCGAGCACCTGCTGCTCGATGCGCCGGTAGCCGGACTGGCCGTAGAGCGAGAAGATTTCGCTGATCGGCATGCCGGTCTCGCGCTCGATCTCCTTGTCCAGTTCGAGGAAGGGCACGCCGATCTCGCTCGCCAGGCGCACGCCCAGGGTCGTCTTGCCGGCGCCGCGCAGGCCGATCAGGGCCACGCGCTTGCGGCGCACCGCCTCCTCGTGGCCGAAGTCACGCATCAGCCGGAACACCACTTCTTCCAGACGGTGCTGGGGCAGGCGCTCCAGGAAGCGCCGGATCAGGCGGCGCTCGACGGTGTCTTCACCCTCGCTGGTCAGCAGCTCGACCAGGGACACGCCCAGAGCCGTGGCGATATGCCGAAGCAGGACGATCGAGACATTGCCTTCACCACTTTCCAGATGCGCCAGGTGGCGCTCGGACACCTGCGCCTGTGAGGCCACGAGCTTGCGCGTCATGCCGCGGCGGTCGCGGATCTCGCGCACCCGTTTGCCGAGCTCGCGCAGGAACGTCTGGTCGGGCGTCAGGGCCTCGGCCGCGTCGTCGCGGGCATCGATCTGGTCGTCAGGAAGGGTCAGAGTTTGCTTGGACATGAAATAAAGTGCCTCGATGTGATGAACAATAATGCGTAAAAGAATGGCCGTCAACAAGAAAATGCAATTTAGTGCAGTTCTGTGCGCCCAATCACCTGACTGCTGTGCAACATAAAGCAATATTTGGCTGAATGTCCGGCGACGTTCACTTAAAACATGCAGTAAAGTGCTTGACACGCCAGCGCCTGCATGTATTCTATATCCACCACGCGGCCAGTCGGCCCCGTCAGACAGCTTGCCGAATACCCAGGCCCACCCTTCGCGGAACGGCCCGGCCAGAGAACAGGAGACGAGCACCCCCATGCGCCTACCCAATTACATCTGTGATCGCTGGATCGAGTCGAAAGGCGAGGGCGTTCCGCTTGTCGATCCCGTGACCGGCGCGCGTCTGGCGAGCGTCGGTTCGGACGGGCTGGACCTCGCCGCCGCGCTGGACCACGCGCGTCAGGTCGGCGGTGTCGCGCTGCGCCAGCTGAGCCATGCCGAAAGAGCCGGGATGCTGGCGCGCATCGCCGATCTGCTCTCGGCCGGGCGCGAGGCTTACTTCGACATCTCGCGCCGCAATTCCGGCGCAACCGAAGCCGATGCCGGATTCGACGTGGATGGCGCGATCTTCACGCTCAAGTCCTACGTCCGTGCGGCCAGAAACCTGGGGGATACCCGGGGCTGGGTCGAGGGTGGCGAGGTGCCCCTGTCCAAAGGCGGCAACTTTGTCGGTCGCCATTTCCTGGCGCCCCAGCGGGGCGTGGCGATCTTCATCAATGCGTTCAATTTCCCGGCCTGGGCGTTGTGGGAGAAGGCGGCGCCCGCGCTGCTCGCCGGCATGCCGGTGCTGATCAAGCCGGCGACCCCGACCGCGTGGCTGGCCCAGCGCATGGTCGCGGACGTGGTCGAAGCCGACATCCTGCCCGCCGGCGCCCTGTCCGTCGTTTGCGGCGGTGCGCGCGACTTGCTCGACCACGTCCGCGAGGGCGACGTCGTGTCCTTCACCGGTTCGGCCGATACCGCGCGACGCATCCGCACCCACCCGGCAATCGTCGAGCGCGCGGTGCGGGTAAATGTCGAGGCCGACAGCGTGAACTCGGCCGTCCTCGGTCCCGATGCGGGGCCGGGCAGTGCCGAGTTCGATCTGGCGGTGCGCGAAGTGGTCCGCGAGATGACGATCAAGAGCGGGCAGAAGTGCACCGCGATCCGCCGCGTCTTCGTGCCGGCGGCGCACGCGCATGCCCTGGCCGACGCGGTTGCCACGAAGCTCGGCAAGGTCACGGTCGGCAATCCGGCCGCCGAGGGGGTGCGGATGGGGCCCCTGGTCAGCCGCGCCCAGCAGGCGGCGGCGCTCGAGGGGATCGCGGCCCTGCGCACCGAGTGCGAACTGGTCTGTGGCGGCGGGGAAAACTTCGAGCCGGTGGGCGCCAGCGCGGGCGAGGGCGCCTTCGTGCCGCCGACGCTGCTGTTCTGCGCTGATGGCGAGCGGGCCGAGGTGGCCCATCGGGTCGAGGTCTTCGGCCCGGTGGCGACGGTGATCCCCTACGCCGATGCCGCGTCGCTGGCGCGCATGGTGCGCCGGGGAGAGGGCTCGCTGGTGGCCTCCGTCTATTCCTCGGATGCCGCCTTCACCGACGCGCTGGTGGCGGACATCGCCGACCTGCACGGCCGGCTGATGCTGGTCGATGCAGCGGTCGGCGGCGACCACACCGGCCACGGCAACGTGATGCCGACCTGCCTGCACGGCGGACCAGGTCGCGCCGGCGGTGGGGAAGAGCTGGGGGGCATGCGGGCGCTGGGTCTCTATCTGCGTCGGCACGTTGTACAGGGTTCGCCCGAGCGGATCGCCGCGCTGGCAGCGGGTTGTGCCGACGCCGCCCTGCTGTCGGCCTGATTCGAGGAGTTCGAAGATGCATGTTGAACATTTCGTGGCGCTCGTCGCCGAGGTCACCGGGGCCATCGAGGGCCTGCCGGTAGACAAGGCCCTGGAGGCCGAGCTGAACCGCCGCTTTCCGGCCGATGGCGAGGTCTTCCAGCGCATCGCGGCGGCCTGCCGCGAGGGCGTGTCCGAGGGCTGGATGTGCAAGCACGAGCAGGGCGGCATCCGCTTTGGCCGGGTCGCCAAGCCGGGCCCGCAGCTGCATGGCTTCTCGATCGATGTGGTTGAGATGGCCGACGTCGTCGGGCCGCACCATGAGCACCCCCAGGGCGAGGTCGACATGATCATGCCCCTCGAGGGCGACGCCCGCTTCGACGGCGCGGGCGCCGGCTGGTTCGTCTATGGGCCGGGCAGCGCGCACCGGCCGACCGTTTCCGGAGGCCGGGCCCATGTGCTCTACCTCCTGCCTGGCGGCGAGATCCGCTTTACCGGCCAGTAGGCCGACCTGATACACCGACGGCGGCCCGACGCAGGCCGCACGCACCAGGACAAGAGAGACCAGGAGACAAAGATGCCGGAACTGAGCCGGGCGGACCACCGCACGAGTCCGCCAACCATCGACATTCCGCGCCACTACAATGCCGCGGCCGACCTGATCGGGCGCAATCTCGACGCCGGCCGTGGCGACAAGACGGCCTTCATCGACGACCGCGGCCGCTGCACCTACGCCGAACTCGACCGCCGCACCGACGCCTGTGGCAACGCGCTGCGTGCCCTCGGCGTGCAGCGCGAGCAGCGGGTGCTGATGTGCATCCATGACGGCATCGATTTTCCGACCGTCTTCCTCGGCGCGATCAAGGCGGGCATCGTGCCGATCGCGGTGAACACCCTGCTGACCCAGGGTGACTACGAATACATGGTGCGCGACAGCCGTGCCCGCGTCGCCGTGGTGTCGGCGGCGCTGCTGCCGCTGTTCCTGCCGTTGCTCGACAAGGTACCGACGCTCGAGCGGCTCGTCGTCTCCGGTGGCGCGCCCGGGCCGGACGCGCTCGCCTCGCTCCTCGAGGAGCACGCCGGGCCCTGCGAGTTGGCGGACACGACCTGCGATGACGTCTGTTTCTGGCTCTATTCGTCGGGCTCGACCGGGTCGCCCAAGGGCACCATCCACGTCCATGCCAGCCTGATCCAGACCGCCGAGCTGTATGGCCGGCCGATCCTCGGCATCCGCGAGGACGATGTGGTGTTCTCGGCGGCCAAGCTGTTCTTCGCCTACGGCCTGGGCAACGGCCTGACCTTTCCCCTGTCGGTCGGCGCGACGGCGGTGCTGATGGCCGAGCGGCCGACGCCGGCCGCGGTGGGCCAGCGCCTGATCGAGCATCGGCCGAGCATCTTCTATGGCGTACCGACCCTCTTCGCCGGCATGTTGGCGAGTTCTGACCTGCCGGCCCGCGAGCAGGTCGCGCTGCGGGTCTGTGCGTCAGCCGGCGAGGCCTTGCCTGAAGAGATCGGCAAGCGCTGGACCGAACACTTCGGCGTCGAGATCCTCGACGGCATCGGCTCGACCGAGATGCTGCACATCTTTCTCTCCAACCGGGCCGGCCAGGTCCGCTATGGCACCACCGGCACGCCGGTGCCGGGCTACGAGGTCCGGCTGATGGACGAGGACGGCCACGAGGTGGCGCCCGGCGAGGTGGGCGAACTCCAGATCCGCGGACCGTCCAGCGCGGCCGGCTACTGGAACAACCGCGCCAAGACCCGCCACACCTTCCTCGGCGAGTGGACCCGCAGCGGCGACAAGTACAGCGTCACGCCGGAGGGCTACTACGTCTATTCCGGCCGCAGCGACGACATGCTCAAGGTCAGCGGCATCTATGTGTCGCCGATCGAGGTGGAGTCGGTCCTGATCACCCACGAGGCGGTGCTGGAGGCCGCCGTGGTCGGTCAGGAGGACGACGACAAGCTGATCAAGCCGAAGGCCTTCGTGGTTCTGAAGCCCGGCGTCAGGGCCGATGACGCGCTCGCCGCCGACCTCAAGGCCCACGTCAAGAGCCTGCTCGCCCCCTACAAATACCCACGCTGGTTCGAGTTCGTCGAGGAGTTGCCGAAGACGGCCACCGGCAAGATCCAGCGCTTCAAGCTGCGCGCCCTGACCCGTGGCTGAGCCCGAAGCGGAGAAAGCAATGACCCAGGCAATCGACATCATCAAGGACGAGCACCGGTCCATGGGCGCGGTGATCAAAGGGCTGCAGGCCAACGTCGCCGCAGCCCGCAGCAGCAGCGCCGAGCCGGACCTGCACCTGTTCGGCGCCATGCTGGACTACATCGAAGCCTTCCCCGACCGGCTGCATCACCCGAAGGAGGACGAGTACCTGTTCCGCTTTCTGCGGATGCGCTCCGACGAAGCGGCGGCGGTGCTGGACGCCCTCGAAGGCGAGCATGCCCGCTGTGCCGAGTTGCTGGGCGGCCTGCGCGCCGCCCTCGACGCGGCCCGCGCGGGGGCTGACCTGGCCGGCTTCGCGAGCGCGCTGGACGCCTACGCCGAGTTCATGTGGCAGCACATGAGCACCGAGGAGGAGGTGGTGCTCCCCCTCGCCGAGGCGAATCTGACGCCGGAAGACTGGGCATCGATCGATACCGCCTTTGCGGCCAACCGCGGCGGTCAATGGTAGCGGGATCCCGGTAACGAAACCTGGCGCGATCTGATCGTGCCGACCCGTTTTTCGGGCGAGCGCCGCTTGCCCAACCCACGAAGGAAGCAGAGGAGACAAACAACATGGAAAAGACGATCAACCGACTGACCGGCCTGCTCGCCGGGGCCGCGCTGCTGGGCCTGGTCACGCCGGCCGCTCACGCGGCCGACACGCTCAAGGTGGGGCTGATGCTGCCGGCGACCGGCACCTACGCCAAGCTGGGTAACGCCATCACCAACGGCTTCAAGCTGTACGTGGACGAGAACGGCGGCAAGATTGGCGGCGTGGCGGTCGAGTACGCGGTGGTGGACGACGAATCCGACCCGGCCAAGGCCACCGAGAACGCCAACAAGCTCGTCAAGCGCGACGAGGTGGACGTGCTGGTGGGCACCGTGCATTCGGGCGTCGCCATGGCCATGGCCAAGGTCGCCCGCGGCACCAAGACGCTGATGATCGTGCCCAACGCCGGTGCCGACGAGCTGACCGGCCCGCTCTGTGCCCCGAACATCTTCCGCACCTCCTTCACCAACTGGCAGCCGTCCTACGCCATGGGCCCGGTGCTGCTCGACAAGGGCGTGAAGAAGGTCGTGACGCTGACCTGGAAGTACTCCGCCGGCCTGCAGGCCATCGAGGGCTTTAAGGAGTCCTTCACCGCCGGCGGCGGCGAGATCGTCAAGGAGCTGACGCTGCCGTTCCCCAACACCGAGTTCCAGCCCTACCTGACCGAGATCGCCTCCCTCAAGCCGGACGCGGTGTTCGTTTTCTTCGCCGGCGGCGGCGCCGTCAAGCTGGCCAAGGATTATGCGGCCGCTGGCCTGAAGGACTCGATCCCGCTGTATGGCTCGGGCTTCCTCACAGACGGCACGCTCGACGCCATGGGCGGCGCCGGCGAGGGCCTGCAGACCACGCTGCACTACGCCGACGGCCTCGACAACGCCAAGGACAAGGCCTTCCGCGCCGGCTATCAGAAGGCCTACGGCATGGCCCCCGACGTCTATGCGGTGCAGGGCTATGACGCAGCCCAGCTGCTGGCGGCCGGACTCTCGGCGGTGAGCGGCAAGGTCGACGACCGCAAGGGCATGATCGCCGCCATGGAGGCTGCGCAGATCGACAGCCCGCGGGGCACCTTCAGCATGTCGGCCGCGCACAACCCGGTGCAGGACATCTACCTGCGCGAGGGCAAGGGTTCGGCAAACCCGGTGGTGTCGGTGGCGGCCAAGGCCCTGGCCGATCCGGCCCGCGGCTGCCGCATGAAGTAAGCCACACCTTTCCCGCCTGACCCCGATCCTTCGTATCCGGGCGCCCATCGTGGGCGCCCGGAGGGGAGCCCTCATGGATATTTTCTCGTTCCTGGTCCAGACGCTGAACGCGGTCCAGTACGGTTTGCTGCTGTTCCTCGTGGCCAGCGGACTGACCCTGGTGTTCGGCATCATGGGCATCATCAACCTGGCCCACGGCAGCTTCTACATGGCCGGCGCCTACCTCGCCTTCGGCCTCACCAGTGCCACCGGCAACCTGCTGTGGGCGATCGTCCTCGGCGTGCCGCTGGCGATGGCGATCGGGGCCGCGCTCGAAGCGCTGCTGTTCGTGCATCTGTACAAGCGCGACCACCTCGAGCAGGTGCTGCTCACCTATGGCCTGATCCTCATCTTCGAGGAGCTGCGCAGCATCCTGGTGGGCGACGATGTGCACGGCGTGCCGATGCCGGACTTCCTGGCGGGCTCGATCCCGCTCGACGACACCCTCAGCTACCCGGTTTACCGGCTCGCCATCTCGGTGGTGTGCGTGGGGCTGGCGATCGGCTTGTACTTCCTGATCCAGCGCACCCGGCTCGGCATGATGATCCGCGCCGGCAGCCACGACCGGGACATGGTCCAGTCGCTGGGCATCAACATCAAGCTGATCTACCGGGTGGTCTTCGCCCTCGGCGTGGTGATGGCGGCGCTGGGCGGCATGCTCGCCGCGCCGATCTCGTCTGTGGCGCCGAACATGGGCGGGCAGGTGCTGATCCTGTCCTTCGTGGTGGTGGTCGTCGGCGGTATCGGCTCGGTCTGGGGGGCGCTGATCGGCGCGCTGCTGATCGGCTTCGCCGACACGTTCGGCAAGGTGATCCTGCCGGACTTCGCCGGGGTGATGGTCTATCTGGTGATGGCCGCGGTGCTGCTGTGGCGGCCGGAAGGCCTGCTGGGGAAGGGCTGAGCCATGATCTTCTCCGACCGTACCGCCCTGATCCTCAAGCTGCTCGGCGTCTCCGCGCTGGCGGGCTACCCGCTGGTCGGCTCCGAGTTCTACATCGAGCTGGTGGCCAAGGTGCTGATCCTCGCCATCTTCGCCATGAGCCTCGACCTGCTGGTCGGCTTCGGCGGCCTCGTCAGCCTCGGCCACGCCGCCTTCTTCGGTATCGCGGCCTACACCGTGGCGCTAATCTCGCCCGAATACGATCCGGCCAACCTGTGGCTGGTGCTGCCCGCCTCGGTGCTCGCCGCCGGCCTCGCGGCGCTCGCGATCGGCCTGCTGGTGCTGCGCACTAAGGGCATCTATTTCATCATGGTGACACTGGCCTTCACCCAGATGGCCTTCTACCTCTTCCACGACACCGCCCTGGGCGGCGGCTCAGACGGGATCTACCTCAACTTCCGGCCCGAGCCGCGGGTGGGGGAGTGGATGCCCTTCGACCTGGCCGAGGGCCACCAGCTCTACTACTTCATCCTGGCCGCCCTGGTCGCGGTGTACGTGCTGCTCGGCTTTGTCCTGCGCTCGCCCTTCGGGCGCGTGCTGGTGGGCATCAAGAGCAACGAGCACCGCATGCGCTCGATGGGCTACTCGACCTTCCACTACAAGCTGGGCGCCTTCGTGCTGGCCGGCGCGCTAGCCGGGCTGGCGGGCTTTCTCTATGCGGTGCTGTTCGGCTTCGTGACGCCGGAGCTGCTGTCGTGGCACGAGTCCGGCCACGTGCTGATGATGGTTATCCTCGGCGGCATGGGCAGCCCGATCGGGGCGATGCTCGGCGCCGGCTCGATGGTGGCGCTTGAAGAGGGCTTCTCGCTGCTGACCAAGCACTGGCAGCTGCTGATGGGGTTGGTGATCCTGGCGGTGGTGCTGTTCCTGCCCGGTGGGCTGATCGCCCTGCCGGCGCGCCTGAGGGGCCTGTTCGCCCGGGGAGATCACCATGACTGAGGCGCTGCTGGAGGCCCGCGGCGTGACCCGCCGCTTCGGCGGCCTGACTGCCAACGAGAATGTCTCGATCACCCTCGAGCGCGGCAAGCTGCACGCCCTGCTGGGGCCGAACGGGGCGGGCAAGTCCACCTGCATCAACATGCTCTCGGGCGATCTCGCGGTGAGCGACGGCCACATCCATTACAAGGGGCGCGAGATCACCGGCCTGTCGGCGCCTCAGCGCTCGCGCATCGGGATCGGTCGCAGCTATCAGCGGACCAACATCTTCCCCGGCTTCACGGTGTTCGAGAACTGCCGCCTCGCGGCCCAGTCCCGCCGCCAGCGCGCCTGGCGCCTGTTCACCAACGCGCTGTCCCTCGAAGACACCCTCGAGAAGGCCCGCGCGGTGATCGCCGAGGCGGGTCTCGAAGGGCGCGAGGACCGGATCGCCGGCACCATGAGCCACGGTGAACAGCGCCAGCTGGAGATCGCGATGGTGCTCGCCACCGACGCCGACGTGCTGCTGCTCGACGAGCCGCTCGCCGGGATGGGGTCGGAAGAGGCCTCGAAGATGGTCGAACTGCTCGACCGGCTGCGCCGGACCCGCGCCATCTTGCTCGTGGAGCACGACATGGACGCCGTGTTCGCAGTGGCCGACACGATTACGGTGCTGGTCAACGGCCAGCTGCTGGCCTCCGGCTCGCCGGCCGAGATCCGCGCCAACATCGAGGTGCAGCAAGCCTATCTGGGCGAGGAGGCCTTCCATGTCTGACATCGCGATGCGCGAGGACCTGCTGGTCGCCCGCGGCCTGCATACCTACTATGGCGCCAGCCACATCCTGCACGGGGTCGATTTTTCCGTGAAGAAGGGCGAGGCCCTCGGCCTGATGGGGCGCAACGGGATGGGCAAGACCACGCTGATCCGCAGCATGATGGGCCTGGTGCGGGCGGCGGAGGGCTCGGTCCAGGTGCGCGGCCAGGAGATGCGCGGCGCGGCCACCCACGCCATCGCGCGGCGGGGCATCGCCTACGTGCCGGAAGGGCGCGGCATCTTCCCCAACCTGTCGGTCAGGGAGAACCTGGAGATGGCGGCCCGCGCCGGTGTCGATGGCCAGCGCAACTGGACCTTCGAGCGGGTCATGGAGACCTTCCCGCGCCTGTCGGAGCGGCTGGGCAACGGGGGCGGGCAGCTCTCCGGCGGCGAGCAGCAGATGCTGACCATCGGCCGCGCGCTGATGACCAACCCGGACCTGCTGATCCTCGACGAGGCCACCGAGGGCCTGGCGCCGCTGATCGCGCGGGAGATCTGGCGCATCGTGCGAGAGATCCGGCTCTCCGGCATCGCCACCGTGGTGGTGGACAAGAACCACGCCGCCGTCAGCTCGATCACCGATCGCACGATGATCCTGGTGAAGGGGCAGGTGGTGTATGACGGGGCCAGCGAGGATTTCCGCGCCCGGCCCGAACTGATTCAGCAACATCTTGGAGTCTGAATGACCTGGGTCGATATCGACGGCTGCAAGCTCGAGGTGGTGCGCCTCGCTTCCGCCCATCCGCGGGAGGGCGCCCGTCCGCTGGTATTCCTCCACGAGGGCCTCGGATCGGTGCGCATGTGGCGCGACTTTCCGCAGCGGGTGGCCGACGCCACCGGCTGCGAGGCGGTGGTGTATTCGCGCGCCGGCTACGGTCAGTCCGACCCCGCCGAGCTGCCGCGCCGGACCGACTACATGCATCGAGAGGGGCTCGAGGTGCTGCCCGCCCTGATCGATGCGCTGGGCCTCGACCGGCCCTTCCTGATCGGGCACAGCGATGGTGGGTCGATCTCGCTGATCTGCGCCGGCGGCACGCCGACGCCCCTGTCGGGCGTGATCGTGATGGCGCCCCACGTGCTGGTCGAAAACATCTCGGTCAGCAGCATCGAGCAGGCCGAGGTGGCCTGGCAGACCACCGACCTGCGCCAGCGCCTGGGCCGCTATCACCGGGATGTGGAGGCGGTCTTCCGGGGCTGGAACGACATCTGGCTGCATCCGGATTTTCGCGCCTGGAACATCGAAGACGTCCTGCCCACCATCACCTGTCCGGTGCTGGCCATGCAGGGTGAGGACGACGAATACGGCACCATGGACCAGATCGACCGCATCGCGGCGCGGGCGCCCGATGTGGAACTGGTCAAGCTCGCCGACTGCCGCCACTCGCCCCACAAGGACCAGCCCGAGGCGGTGACCGACGCCATCCGCAACTTTGTCGAGCACATCCTCGACGGCGTGCCTTCGCTGCACATGGAAGACCTGTCATGACCTTCGAGACGGACAAGCTGATCCGCTTTCACCAGTGCGACCCGGCCGGGATCGTGTTCTATCCCCAGTACCTGGTGCTGTGCAACGAGACGGTCGAGGACTGGTTCGCCCAGGCCCACGGCGTCGATTTCTACGATCTGCACGCAACGCTCTCCCGCGGCGTGCCGATGCGCCACCTGGAGGCTGACTTCCTGGCCCCCAGCGTGCATGGCGAGACGCTGCGCTTCTCGCTGGTGGTGGAGAAGCTGGGCGGCAGCTCGCTGCGGATCCGCATCGAGGCGCGGCACCGCGAGCAGTTGCGCTTCATGGCCCGCCAGACCCTGGTCTGGGCCGACGTGTCCGGGCCAAAGGCGGTGCAGATCGAGCCCGAGTGGCGCGCCCGCTTCGAGCGCTTCCTCGAGACCCCCGGCGGAGGCGCCTGAGCATGGACTATGGCCACTATCAGAGCCTGCGCATCGAGCGCACGGCGCCCGGCATCGCCGAGCTGATCATGGGCGAAGACGGCAAGTTGCCGGCCGCCGATGCCACCGGCCACGGCGAACTCGCCGCCATCTGGCGCGACATCGACAAGGACCCGGAGATCTCGGTGGTCATCGTGCGCGGCCAGGCCAAGGGGTTCTCCGCCGGCGGCACCCTGGACCTGGTGAGCGCCATGGCCGACCGCTTCGAGGACCGCGCCCGCGTCTGGCGCGAGGCCCGCGAGCTGGTCATGAACATGGTGGACTGCTCGAAGATCATCATCTCCGCGATCGACGGCCCGGCCGTTGGCGGCGGCCTCGCGGTCGCGCTGATGGCCGACATTCCGGTGGCCGCGCGCAAGGCGCGGCTGATCGACGGCCACACCCGGCTCGGCGTCGCCGCCGGCGACCACGCCGCGATCATCTGGCCGCAGCTGTGCGGCATGGCCAAGGCCAAGCTGCACCTGCTGCTCTCAGACGAGATCTCCGGCGAAGAGGCCGAGCGCATCGGCCTGGTGGCCAAGGTGGTGGACGGCGAGGACCTGCTGCCCACCTGCCGCGAGCTGGCCGCGAAACTGGCCGCCGGACCCCAGACCGCCCTGCGCTGGACCAAGCACAGCCTCAATCACTGGCTGCGGATGGCCGGGCCGGCCTTCGACAGCTCCCTGGCGCTGGAAATGCTGGGCTTCGGCAGCCCGGAGATGCGCGAGGGACTGGCCGCGGTGCAGGAACGCCGCGCCCCGAGCTTCCCCCCGTCACCGCTCTGATGCCGCCGAGGATACGCCCATGAAAGCCTACGTCTGCGACGACTTCGGTCCCCTCGAGCAACACGCGCCCGGTGAACTGCCGGCACCGGAGCCCGGCGAGGGCCAGGTGCGGGTGCGGGTGGCGGCGGCCGGCGTGAACTTCTACGACACGCTGATCGTGCAGGGCAAATATCAGGTCCGTCCCGTTCGCCCCTTTGCCCCCGGCGGCGAGATCGCCGGCGTGGTGGACGCGGTCGGACCGGGAGTCACCCACCTGCGGGTGGGGCAGCGGGTCATGGCCTTCACCAGCTACGGCGGCTACGCCGAGCTGACCCTGTCGCGGGCCTCGATGACCTGGCCGCTGCCCGATGCTGTCGGCTTCGAATCCGCGGCGGCGGGTGTGGTGACCTACGGCACCGCCTGGTTCGCGCTGCAGGATCTGGCCCGCCTCGCCCCGGGCGAGACCGTGCTGGTGCTCGGTGCCGCCGGTGGCGTCGGGCTCGCCGCGGTGCAGATTGCCAAGCGCGCCGGCGCGCGGGTGATCGCTGCTGCCGGCAGCCCGGAGCGGCTGGCCCTGTGTCGCGAGGCCGGGGCGGACGACACCATCGACTACGTCGCCGAGGACCTCAAGGACGCCGTCAAGGCGGCCACCGGAGGCCGCGGGGCGGACGTGGTGGTGGATGTGGTCGGCGGCGACTTCACCGAGAAGGCCCTGCGCGCCACAGCCTGGCGCGGCCGGCTGCTGGTGATCGGCTTTGCCGCCGGGCAGATCCCGAAGCTGCCGGCCAACCTGCTGCTGCTGAAGGGCTGCCACGCCTCCGGCGTGTTCTGGGACGAATTCCTGCGCCGCGAGCCCGAGGCGGCGCGCGCGCACATGGCGGCCATCGCCGCTGCCTGGGCCGACGGCAGCCTGACACCGCCGATCTCCGCGCGCTACCCGCTGGAAAGGGCCGGCGAGGCGCTCGATGCCCTCGCCCAACGCCGTGCCAGCGGCAAGCTGATCATCCAACCCGCCCCGTGAGAGGGCGGACCCCAACCACGACAGAGACGACACCCGAGGACATCATGGCTACCTATCAATGCGGCGCCTGCTACTTCCCCTACAACGAAGCCGAAGGCCTGCCCGACGAGGGCATCCCCCCCGGCACCCCGTGGGCAGACATCCCGGACGACTGGGTCTGCCCGGAGTGCGGCACCCCCAAGTCCGGCTTCATGCTCTACCAGCCGGAGTGAGCGGGCGTGAGCGCTGAAAACGGCACCGCGCGGCTCGCCGTGGACGAGGGCGTCGCGACGCTGACCCTCAACCGCCCCGAGCGCCTCAACGCCTTCACCCGGCAGATGCACGCCGAGCTGCGCGAGGCCCTCGCGGTGGTGCGGCGCGGGCGCGACGACGGCTCGGTGCGGGCGCTGGTCCTGACCGGGGCCGGGCGCGCCTTCTGCGCCGGACAGGACCTGGGCGACCGCAAGCCTGCCGCCGACGGCTCGCCGCCCGACCTGGGCGCCTCGATCGAGGAGAACTACAAACCCCTGGTGCTCGCCCTGCGCGGGCTCGAGATGCCGGTGATCGCCGCGGTCAATGGCGTCGCCGCCGGGGCGGGGGCCAGCCTCGCGCTGGCCTGCGACCTGGTCTTCGCGGCCCGCTCGGCCAGCTTCATCCAGGCCTTCTCGAAGCTCGGGCTGGTGCCGGACACCGGCGGCAGCTGGATCCTGCCGCGGCTGGTGGGTTCGGCCCGGGCGATGGGCCTGGCCCTGCTCGGCGAGCGCCTGCCGGCCACCCAGGCAGCAGAGTGGGGCCTGATCTGGCAATGCGTCGACGACGACGCGCTGATGCCGACCGTGCGCGAGGTGGCGATCCGCCTCGCCAGCGGCCCGACCCGCGGCTACGCCCGCACCAAGCAGGCCCTGTGGGCCAGCATCAACAACGACCTCGAGACCCAGCTCGACCTGGAGCGCGACTTCATGCGCGAGCTGGGGCGTTCCGAGGACTACCGGGAAGGGGTGGCTGCCTTCGGCGAAAAGCGCGCCCCCCGTTTTACCGGCCACTGAGATGGACGACCTGAACCGATGACACCCCTCGCGACTTCCCAGACCATAGCCGTGATCGGCGCCGGCGCCATGGGCAGCGGCATCGCCCACGTGGCGGCCCGCGCCGGCCACCCGGTGCGGCTCTTCGACATGAACGCCGAGGCCATCGCGCGCGGCATCGCCGGCATCGCCCGCGACCTCGACTTCCTCGTCTCGAGGGGCAAGCTCGACGCCGCCGGGCGCGACGCGATCCTGGCCCGGGTCCAACCGGCCGAGGCGCTCGACGCCCTGTCGGACGCCGCCCTGATCGTCGAGGCCATCGTCGAGCGGCTGGACGTCAAGCAGACGCTCTTCGCCGATCTGGAGCGCATCGCACCGGGCGCCATCCTGGCCAGCAATACTTCGTCCCTGTCGATCACCGCGATCGGTGCGGCGCTGAAGTCGCCCGAGCGGCTGGCCGGCCTGCACTTCTTCAACCCGGCGCCGCGCATGCGGCTGGTGGAGATCGTCTCCGGCCTCGCCACCACCCGCGAGATCGCCGCGACGCTCTACGCGACGGCTGTGGCCTGGGGCAAGGACCCGGTCCATACCCGCTCGACGCCGGGCTTCATCGTGAACCGGGTGGCGCGGCCGTTCTACGCCGAGGGCCTCAAGGTGCTGGGCGAGGGCGCTGCCAGCCCGGCCAGCCTCGACGCCGTGATGCGCGACGGGGCCGGCTTCCCGATGGGCCCCTTCGAGCTGACCGACCTGATCGGCCACGACGTGAACTACGCCGTGACCCGCTCGGTGTTCGACGCCTACTATGCCGACGACCGCTTCATCCCCTCGCTGATCCAGCAGGAACTGGTGCTGGCCGGGCGGCTGGGCCGCAAGAGCGGGCAGGGCTTCTACCGCTATGGCGACGGCGCCGAGCGGCCGCTACCCGAGTTCGCGCCGACATTCCCGGCACCGACGACAGCGCACGTGTGCGGCGAATCCGCCGAACTGGCCGCGCTGGCCGCACGCCTCGAGGCTGCAGGCGTGGACGTGCAGCGTGTCGGCTGCGACGCCGATTGCGCCCCGTGCCTGACGATCGGCGCGACCCGCCTGGCGCTCACCGACGGGCGCACAGCGACCCGGCGCAGCGTCGACGAGGGCCATGACGACCTGGTGCTGTTCGATCTGGTGAAGGACTTCGCCACCGCCATGACCATCGCCGCAGCCCGCAGCGATCGGGCATCCGATGCCGCCTGGACCGCTGCGGTCGGCACCCTGCAGGCCGCCGGCCTGCAGGTCATTCCGCTCGACGACGTGGCCGGCCTGCTGGCCATGCGTACGGTGGCGATGCTCGCCAATGAGGGCGCCGACGCGGTGCTCCACGAGGTGGCCACGCCGGCCGACGTCGACCTCGCCATGCAGCGCGGCACCAACTACCCGAAGGGGCCGCTGGCCTGGGCCGACGAGATCGGCCTCGACCGCGTCGCGACCGTGCTCGACAACCTCTACGCCCATTACCGCGAAACCCGCTATCGCACTTCGCCCTGGCTCCAGCGCCGCCGCCTCGCCGGCCGGCCGCTGGTGGCCTGAGCCGGTGCGGCGCGTCGCCTGGAGTCTGCGACCCATGTTTGAAACCATCGAAATCGAGCGACGGGGCCCGGTGGCCCACGTCTGGATGAACCGCCCCCAGGTCCACAACGCCTTCAACGCCGCGCTGATCGCCGAGCTGGACCAGGCCTGGGACCAGCTCGCGGCCGACGACTCGGTGCGCGTCGTGGTGCTCGGCGGCCGCGGCAAGAGCTTCTCGGCCGGCGCCGACCTCAACTGGATGAAGGAAGCCGCCGGCTACAGTGAAGCCGAGAACCTCGAAGACGCCCGCCGCCTCGCCGGCATGCTGCAGAAGCTCGCCCAGCTGCCGCGCCCGACCATTGCCCGCGTGCAGGGCGCGGCCCTCGGTGGCGGCACCGGCCTCGCCGCCGCCTGCGACATCTGCGTCGCCGCGGAGCGCGCCGTGTTCGCCACCTCCGAGGTGAAGTTCGGGATCATCCCGTCGGCAATCAGCCCCTACGTCATCCGCGCCATCGGCCCGCGCCAGGCCAGCCGCTACTTCCAGAGCGCCGAGCGCATGTCGGCGGCCCGCGCTGAGGCGCTTGGCCTGGTCCATGAGGTGGGCGCGGACGACGCCGAGGTCGACACCCGTATCGACGTGCTCGTCGCGGCGCTGCTGGAAGGCGGTCCAAAGGCCCAGGCGGCCGCCAAGGCCTTGATCGTCTCCGTCACGCCCCAGCCCATCGGCCCGGCCGTGCTTGAGGATACCGCCCGTCGTATTGCCACCCTGCGGGCAACGACCGAAGCGAAGGAGGGGCTCGGCGCGTTCCTGGACAAACGCCCGGCGAGCTGGATGGCAACGGACTAGGTGTGATCTCTCGGTAGGTTGTTCACTCGGGGTATCCCCGGCAGATTGGAGGTGCGAACCAAACCGATCTGCCGAGGCCCCCGAATGAACAGCCACAAAATGCCCGATTGACCGTCTATGGTCGAGAGCTTCTTATGCGGCGCGTTGTTGAAGACGGACTGCGTGCGCGAGAAGCCGCCCAAGCCGCAGGAGTCAGCGTGCGTATCGCGTATGAGTGGCTCAGGCGTTATCAAGAGGAGGGCTCTGCCTCTGGCATACGAGGGAGAGTCGATGATCGCCTCGCAGCTGCGCGGCCTAGACGGGAGCGGCCGCAATGCCCTGGCGCGGGCGTCAGCGAACTGGCCGGTCAGGCAGCTCGCTTCCAGCGAATCATCGAATTCCGCACCACACAAGGCTTTGCCGCGAATCTGACGGTAAAAGTTTCGGGCCATTCTGGCGCGAGTTTGGCGTTTTGACGGTAAACCTTGGGTGCAATGGCGCAGATTCGCGCTGGACCCGGTCCATTGGGGCGGGATGGAACGATACTCCGTTCCTACCGATAGGTACTGAATGCTCGGATTTTGCCACCGGGCGCGCCCACTGATAGGTAGCGATAGATGTCGATCGCAAAATCGGGGCACCCGACACGCTTGACGGTAGGAATGACGGTAAACTTGGCTCTGCGGATTCAGTAGCCATTCATAAACAGTAGGTTAAGTTGGCTATTGATAATTGAGTGGGGTAGGGGGCGCTAACCTACGGTGATTCTCAGTAGCTAACGGGCGCTATCGTTGCAAGCGTCGATCCGAGACAGGTGAGGGCGGTTCCAGAGCCTGTTCGGTCGCTTTTGGTCGCTTCGAAACGGCATGCCGCGGTGGCCCGGAAGCTGAAGTCAGACACTGCCGGCAGGCGACTGAAGCCGATAGATGCTGAAAGGCTATGTGTGGCTTGTCGTGGGGCCCAATGGCCCTTGGGGCGGAGCCTGTCTGGTGTCCCTCGCATGCCGGGAACAGCCCGATTTCGTTGGCCCTTGAAGCTCGACATCTGCAACCTCGTTGATGATTTGGTTTGCAGCGCCGACCATCATTGATTTTGAGCAAGACTGTTTGGATGGCTCGGTACGTCGGAACCCGGAATGAAGTTAGTGACGGCCCATATTCCCTTGCCGCTTGCCGAGAAGTTGGACCAGTTGACCGAGCGCCTGAAGCGGTCTCGGGGCTGGCTCATGAAGCATTCCCCAGCCGTAACCTCCTTGAGGCATGTCGCTGGCTGGCCCTGGAGGGGAGCCCGGCCGGTGCCGCGTGTGCCGGGCATCAATCCAGCACGAAGACGATTGTCGCGCTTGCCTGCTCCGTGCCGAGGCTCACTTGGTAGGTGCGCCCGCTCTGTAAGGGCGCTGCGATCGCTGGTGCGTCGGAGCACGGTGCAAACGCCGTGGTGTTCGCATTGCCGTAGGCGACCGGCGAGGCGAACGGGATGTCCGTGCCGCTCACGGCATCTTCCCGAGCGCGGATGCAGAAAAGTTGCACCGGATTGACGCCCGGACCCGAGATGTCGGTGAGGTCGAGCACCGCGAGCGCGGTGGCGGGTGGGCCGTTCCACGAGATCGTCGGCTGTTCCGGGTCGCCCGAGAGCTGGATGTCGGCTTCATCCGGGGACAGCGCGACGCTGCCGTCGAAGTTCAGCCCCGAGAAGACGCCCGTGAAGACGATGCTCCCGCACTGTTCGGCGTCAATGCCGAAGGCGCTGGCAAGCGCTTCGGGCGTCTGCCCTTCAATCTGGCTGAACAGCGCACGACCGAGCTTGGCGCCCTGGAGATCCACTGCATATTCGGTGATGTCGCTGACGATGTCGCCGGACACGATGCCTTCCTCGATGGTCGCGACCGTTTCGGGCTTCATCGTGGAACCGATCAGCAGCTGGGCGCCGGCGTAGCCGAGGCGCTCTGCCTTCGCCTGGAAATGTTCGTAGGCGTAGGAATAGAGTGCCATGCCGAAGAAGTGGTAGCGGGCACCGCGCTCGTCGCCACCGTCGCCGCGGTAGTTTTCGACCATGTCCTGCACGGAGCCGAGGTTGCGGTTGTCGCGCAAGGTGTTGTGGGCCGTGACGAGGGCCTTGAAGACGTCGCCGCCATTGAGTTGGAGGGCGTGCTCGTACAGGCCCTCGAGGGTGATCGAGTTGAACGCCCCGCGTCCCGCGCGGGCCTCGGTGTGCTGCGCCTGGATCCAGCCCTTCAGGGCATCCTCCTGGCCGCTGCGCACCGCGCCGCGCTCGAAGCCGAGGTAGTCGAGCAGGTCCGGCAGGGACGGGATGCCGTCGAGGTCGGTGCTGGGGGCCGCGCCCGAGCAGTAGGTGGCCTGGGCGAAGCGTTGCAGGTTGTCCTGGCGCAGGCGGGCGAGGGTGGCCTGGACCGCCCCGGTGGCGTAGATCGCCACGGTCTGCTGTGGGGCGACGAAGGCATTGCGCAGCCACTGGAGCAGCGAGAAGTGGGTCACCTCGACGCTTGCGGTGCCGCCGGCAGCATCCACCGAGAAGGTCGCCGGGACCTCCCAGGCACCGCTCTCGCTGCGGAGCAGGGGCAGGCCGCCAGCCGGGTCGGTGACGCCGAGCGCAGACAGGGGCACCGTGAGGGTGACCGGCTGGGCGAATCGGGTGCCGGACGGTCCCAGTTCGATGCCGGGACCGGCGAACTCGGCCTGCCCCAGGGCGAGCACCGGACCGTAGAGCGGATGGATTCCACCCTCGTCGATGGTGTCGAGGGCATATTCGACAACGGCCATGTGGATGGCGGGCTCGGCCTCCACCGCGGCCTGGGCGGTGGCCGCGCGTTCGCCGGCTGGCTGGGTCTCGACCGAGAGGGATCCCGCACTGACACCAGCGCCGGATGGCACGCTGAGCGTAGTGCCGGCGATGGCGGGTTGTTCGGCGCCGACCTCGATGGTCTCGGAGGCGGTGGCGGACCCGCCATCCGGGGCCGACTCGCCTGAACCGCCGCCGCACCCGCTCAGCCAGAGGACTGCCGCCACCATGGCCGCGCATGCGCTGCCGGAAACCGTCTGTGCCGTGCCGGCTTGCCGTCTCGCCATCGAAACTCCCTCCCGTGTGGCGGTTCGGACTGCCGCCAGTGCATTCCTCTAAACATAGCGCACGGATTCGTCGGATGCGCCTGGCCAGGGCAGGGGTTTTCCCCAGCCCTTGGCCGCGCGATTGCCGTCTATAGTCGAGTCGATGCGCGTCGCGACGGCGCGAGACATGGATCGGACACAGGAGAGTGCAGCGCATGGCGACCCAGAACCGGCGGTTGGGGGCCCACGTCCTGCTCGAGGCCCTCGAGAGCGAGGGCGTCGAGTACATTTTCGGCAACCCCGGGACCACCGAGCTGCCGCTGATCGATGCGCTGATCGGGCGCGAGCGCATCCACTACGTGTGGGGCCTGCAGGAGGCCTGCGTGGTGGCGATGGCCGACGGCTACGCCCAGGCCTCGGGCAAGCCCGGGGTGATCAACCTCCACACCGCGGGCGGCCTGGGCCACGGACTGGGCAATCTCCTCAATGCCCGCACCTCGGCCACGCCGCTGGTGGTGACGGCCGGCCAGCAGGACTCCCGCCACGCCATCGCCGATCCGCTCCTGCAGGGCGACCTGGTGGCCATTGCGACGCCTGTGTCCAAGTGGGCACAGGAGATCACCTCGCCCGAGCAGATCCCGGTGCTGATCCGGCGCGCCTTCCAGGACGCCGCCGCGACACCGCCCGGGCCGGTCTTCCTGTCGCTGCCGATGAACGTGATGGAGACCGAGAGCGGGGTCGAGATCCCCAGGGTGTCGAGGGTGGACCGGCGGCCCATCGCCGGTTCGCTGCCGGAGCTGGCCAGCGCGCTGGCGGAATACGCGCCGGGGCGGGTGGCGATCATCGCCGGCGACGAGATCTCCTGGAACGACGCCCATCGCGAGGTCGTCGAGCTGGCCGAGACGCTGGCCGCGCCGGTGTTCGGTTCGTCGTGGCCGGCGCACATCCCGTACCCGACCGGCCACTACCTGTGGCAGGGCAACCTGCCCACCAAGGCGGTGGCCATTGCCGACGCGCTCCACGATTTCGATGCGATCTTTGCGCTGGGCGGGAAGTCCTTCATCACCATCCTCTATAGCGACGCCTCGGCCCTGCCGGCAGGCTGCGAGCTCTACCAGCTCTCGGTCGACGGGCGCGACCTGGGGCGCACCTATCCGACCCGGCTGTCGGTGGTGGGCGACATCCAGCTCTCCCTGAAGCAGCTCAACGAGGGGCTGCGGATCCGGCTCGGCAGCCGCCAGCCGGTGTTCGAGGCCCAGCGGCAACGGGCCCGCGTGGCCTCGGCGGCGCGGCGTGATGCGCTGATGGCCGAGGCCGATGCGCTGCTCGGGCGGCCGCGCATCCACCCGCTGGTGGCGGCGCGGGAGCTGGCGCTGGCCGTGGGCGACACGCCGATCGTCGACGAGGCGCTGGCCACGGCGAGTCACCTGCGCAAGTTCCTCAACAACCACTCGACCCGGCAGTACTCCTTCCTGCGCGGCGGCGCGCTGGGCTGGGGCATGCCGGCCGCGATCGGTTTCTCGCTGGGCATCGGCCGCAACCCGGTGGTGTCCCTGGTGGGCGACGGCGCCGCGATGTACTCGCCCCAGGCCCTGTGGACCGCGGTGAACGAGAAGCTGCCGGTGACCTTCGTAGTGGTGAACAACCGCGAATACAACATCCTCAAGAACTTCATGCGCTCGCAGCCCCACTACACGTCGGCGCAGACGGGCCGCTTCATCGGCATGGACATCACCGACCCGCCCATCGACTTCCAGGCCCTGGCCACCTCGATGGGCATGGCGGCGAGTCGCATCGACACCGTCGACGCGATCCGTCCGGCCCTCGAGGCGGCCATCGCGTCGGGCCGCCCGAGCCTGATCGAGCTGATGGTGGATACGGAGTAGGGTTGGCAAGGCGACGTGGGCATCGATGACCTGAACCAATGGATGGTCAGCGCTTGCGTGAGCCGCTCCGTCGTATCCCGAAGGGTATGGGTGGAACACGGCCGATGATCAAACGGGTTGTCCAGTGAACGACCATCAGCCTGGTCGCGGAATTTCGCAACGGAGTTGTGGAATCTGCTCGGATGCCCCGGGTCGCTTGCTTGCGCCGTGGGTGGGCAGTGGCGGCGAGATGGTGACTGGTAGTTTGGCAGTCTGCCCTGGCCCGTCGCCGCGGACCTGAAGGCCCTGCAGTCATCTGGCGCGGCTGGCGCGGGGCGCCACTCAAGACCGGGCATCCCGCGTGTGGCTTTCTGCCGTCGCCCCCGTCCTTGATGATTATCAAGTCCGCGACCGGAGCGGGTCCGATAATGACAGATGCGGGCCCGGGGCCGGGGGAAGCCGCCGTCGGCCGGGCCGTCTCGCGAGGGACGGGGCCATGCAAGGTGATTCGGAAGCAGTCTCGAGGTATCGATGGCGGTGTCGGCGGGCGGGATTGGCCGCTGGGCCGAAGGCCGCGCCGTGCTCGAGCGGCGCCGGCCGCGAGCGGGTCGGAGGGTGCCCATGACCGACTACGCCAGCGTCCAGCCTGCCGCGCCGCGCTCGATCTTCGAGATCCGTGAACTCTCCAAGACCTACCAGATGGGCGAGGTCCTGGTCGAGGCGCTGCGGGGTGTGAACCTCGACCTCCACGAAGGCGAGCTGGCGGTGCTGCTGGGGCCCTCCGGCAGCGGCAAATCGACGCTGCTCAACATCCTGGGCGGGCTCGACGTGCCGAGCGGCGGTCAGGTGCGCTATCGGGATCGGGATCTGGCGCTCTTCGACGACGCCGCGATGACCCGCTATCGCCGGGAACACGTCGGCTTCGTCTTCCAGTTCTACAACCTGATCCCGAGCCTGACGGCGCGGGAGAACGTGGCCCTGGTCACCGAGATCGCGAGGGACCCGATGACGCCGGAGGCAGCCCTGGCGATGGTCGGCCTCGGGGAGCGGATGGATCACTTCCCGACCCAGCTCTCGGGCGGCGAACAGCAGCGCGTGGCGATCGCGCGGGCGGTGTCGAAGCGCCCGCAGGTGCTGCTGTGCGACGAGCCGACCGGCGCCCTCGATGCGCCGACCGGGGTCCTCGTCCTCGACGTGATCGCCCGGGTCAATCGCGAGCTGGGTACGAGCACCGTGGTGATCACCCACAATTCGGTGATCGCGGAGATGGCCGACCGGATCGTGCGCTTCGGCGACGGCCGAGTCCTGAGCGTGGACACCAACGCCGACAGGAAGTCGGCGGCGGAACTCACCTGGTAGACGCCATGAGCGCCCTCGACCGCAAGCTCTGGCGCGACCTGTGGCGGATGAAGGGCCAGGCGCTGGCGATCGCGCTGGTGGTGACCTGCGGTGTCGGCAACTACGTGATGTTCCTGTCCACCCTCGACGCGCTCAGCACCACCCAGGTGGCCTATTACCGGGACTATCGCTTCGCCGATGCGTTCGCGACCCTCGAGCGCGCGCCCGAGAGCCTGGGCCGGCGGATCGCCGAGATCCCGGGCGTCGCGCGGGTGCAGACGCGGGTGGCGGTGCAGGTGAGGCTCGACATGCCGGGGTTCCCCGAGCCGGTGGCCGCCGCGGTAGTGTCATTGCCCGACGACGGCAGGCCGGGGCTGAACGACCTGCACCTGCGGGCCGGAAGCCTGCCGGCAGTGGGGCGGGCCGACGAGGTGGTCGCCAGCGAGACCTTCGCCGCGGCGCACGGGCTCGTGCCGGGCGACCGCTTCGACGCCATCCTCAACGGTCGCCGGCAGACCCTGACGCTGGTCGGCACGGCCCTGTCACCGGAGTTCATCCAGCAGATGCGGCCGGGCTCGATGATGCCCGACAGCAAGCGCTACGGCATCCTGTGGATGGGACGGCGCGCGCTGGGCCAGGCCTACAATCTGCACGACGCGTTCAACGACCTGGCCCTGAGCCTCTACCGCGGCGTCGACGTCGAGGATGTGATCGACCGGGTCGACGATCTGCTCCGTCCCTACGGTGGGCTGGGGGCCTACGGGCGCGAGGACCAGACCTCGCACCGCTTCCTGAGCCAGGAAATGGAACAGCTCACGACCCTCGGCCGCCTGTTCCCGGCGATGTTCCTCGGCGTCGCGGCCTTCCTGCTGAACGTCGTGATTGGGCGCCAGGTGGCCATGCAGCGGGAGCAGATCGCCACCCTCAAGGCCTTCGGCTACGGCAACGGCCAGGTGCTTGTCCACTACCTGAAGTCGGTGGCGGTGATCGTCGGCGCCGGCGTCCTCGGGGGCATCGCGCTGGGCAGCTGGCTCGGCCACGAACTCGCGGCGATCTTCACCGACTTCTATCACTTCCCCTATCTCGACTTCAGGCTGCCCCCGGCGGTGGTGGCCGAAGCCACCGTTGCCAGCCTGATCGCCGCCGGTGCCGGCACCTGGCTCTCGGTCTGGCGTGCGGCCAGGCTGCGCCCGGCGGTGGCCATGCGTCCGGAGCCGCCGCCGGCCTACCGCGAAACCCGGCTCGAGCGCCTCGGCCTCAAGCGCTGGCTGTCGCAGCCCGCGCGGATGATCCTCCGGCACATCCGGCGCCGGGCGTTCAAGTCGCTGCTGGCCGTGCTCGGCATCGCGCTGGCCTGCGGAATGATCCTGACCGGCCTGTTCCAGCGGGACACGGTGGGCTACATGATGCATGTGCAGTTCGGGCTGATGCAGCGGGAGGACCTGTCGGTGACCTTCACCGAACCCACCGCCTACCGGTCCGCCTTCGACCTCGTCGCCTTGCCCGGTGTCCGTCACGTGGAACCCTTCCGGGCGGTGCCGGTGCGCTATCGCCACGGCCACCTCGACTACCGCAGCGTGGTGCGGGGCTTCGAGCCGGGCGGCGACATCCAGCGCCTGCTCGACACCGACCTCAGGCCGGTGGCGCTGCCGGCCGACGGCATCCTGCTCACCGACTATCTCGCAGGCCTGCTCGACGTCCGGGTGGGGGACCGCATCGTGGTCGAGGTGCTGGAGGGCACCCGCCCGACGCGCGAAGTGGTCGTCGCCGGGCTGGTCAACGAGTACCTGGGCGTCTCGGGCTACATGACGCTGTCCGCGCTCAACCGCTTCATGCGCGAGGGACCGACGATCTCCGGCGCCTACCTCGGTATCGAGGATGGCGCGCTGTCGCCCCTGCTGCGCGAGCTGCGGGAGATGCCGCGTATCGCCGGGGTCGCCGAGCGTCGACAGGAGATCCGCAACTTCCACCGCACGATGGACGAGTCGATGCTGTTCTTCACCTACGTGGCGACGGTCTTCGCGATCATCATCGCCTTCGGTGTGATCTACAACAACGCCCAGATCTCGCTGGCCGAGAGCGCGCGCGAGCTGGCCAGCCTGCGCGTGCTCGGCTTCACGCGGAGCGAGATCGCCTACATCCTGCTCGGCGAGCTGGGGCTGCTGACCCTGTTCGCCATCCCCTTCGGGCTCTGGCTCGGCGAGGGCCTGTGCTACGTCATCGCGCTGTCGATGCAGAGCGATCTTTACCGGGTGCCGGTGGTGCTGGTGCCCCAGACCTATGCCTTCGCGGCGACCGTGGTCCTGGTCTCGGCGGTGCTGTCCGGCTTCGCGGTGCGGGGCCGGCTGGACCGGCTGGACCTGGTGGCGGTGCTGAAGGCAGCGGAGTGAAGCGATGAAACACAGCGTGGCATGGCGCCGGGGCGTTGCCGCCGGCGTGCTCTCCCTCCTGGTGGGGTGGGGGCTCTACACGGGCTTCCGCCCGCAGGCGATCGACGTCGACCCGGGCGAGGTCGTGCGCGCGCCGCTGGCCGTCACGATCGAGCAGGAAGGGCGGACACGGGTGGTCGATCGCTACGTCATCACGGCGCCGGTCGCCGGCTATGCCCGCCGCATCGCGCTGGAGGTCGGCGACGCGGTGGACAGCGGGGCCACGGTGGTGCGGCTCGAGCCGCTGCGTGCCGAGGTGCTCGACGTGCGGCGGCGGACCGAGGCCGAGCAGCGGGTGGCGGCGGCGCGCGACACCCTCAGCGCGGTGGCGGAGAACGAGAAGGCGGCGCTGGCCGGCGCCGGGCTGGCCCACAAGAACCTGGACCGGATGCGCGAGCTGCGCGCCACCGGCCACGTCACCCAGGACGCGGTCGATCGCGCGCGGGCCGAGGCCGACCGCGCCGACGCCGAACTGCGCTCGGCGCAGTTCGCGGTGCGCACCACGCGCCACGAACTCGAGGCGGCGCGGGCCTTTCTGCACTTCGCCGGCGATGGCGGCAGCGGGGCGCCGCTCGAGGTCCGCTCGCCGGTCGCGGGGCGCGTACTCGGCATCCCGCGCAAGAGCGAGGGGCCCGTCGACAGCGGCCAGCCGCTGCTCGAGATCGGCGACCCCGCCAAGCTGGAGGTGGAGGTGGACCTGCTGTCGGCCGACGCGGTCCGGGTGGCCCCGGGCACGCCGGTGGTGTTCCGGCGCTGGGGCAGCGACGAGGCCCTGGAAGGCGTGGTGCGCCGGGTCGAGCCGGTGGGCTTCACCAAGGTCTCGGCGCTCGGCGTCGAGGAGCAGCGCGTCTGGGTCATCGTCGATTTCACCTCCCCGCGGGAGGACTGGCAGCGCCTCGGCGACGGCTACCGGGTCGAGGCGAGCTTCATCGTCTGGCAGGCCGACGACGTGCTGCAGGTACCCGCCAGCAGCCTGTTCCGCGATGGCGACGGCTGGGCCGTGTTCGTGGTCGACGACGGCATCGCCATCCGGCGGGCGGTCGACATCGGTCGCAAGAACGGCCTGGCTGCGCAGGTGCTGGGCGGCATCGAGGCCGGCGAGGCGGTCATCCGCCACCCGGACGACCGCCTGCGCGACGGCGTGCGGGTGGTGACGCGCTGATCGCTGTCGTCGCCGGTGGCGTCGCAGGCAGGGTTGTGTGCATCGCAGCAGCGTTGTCGGGGATGAGTCTACAGGGTGGGAGAAATCCCCCTCCTGCATTGCAGCATGCCCCCGAAATGGGGAGCTGACGCGGGGACGCGGGCGCTCTAGCCTGCACGGACATCCCGACCCTCTTCTTTTCCGCGGGGCATAGCCGCGGCACGCGAGCGGATCCTCTCCTCCGATCCTGGAGTTCGGCGGCGCCCCATGGCGCCGCCTTTTTTTGCCGTCGTGGTCCGTGCGCGTCGCGCCCGCCGCGCGCGAAGCCGACCCGAACCAGCGCCATGCCATCCGGGTGAGTGTCGCTATTCCACCCGTTTGGGGGGCTGGAACGGGGGGGCGCCATCACTATGCTTGCCGAAAAAACAGGCAGTACCCAGAAAAGGAGGGGGGTGTGCGTCGGCGATCCGTCGGCGCGTCCCGCACGCCGAGCGCGTCTCGGCGGCAGTTCGCTGCGCTTCTCTCCTTCCCGTTGATCCGGCCAGCCGGTATCGCGACACCGCCTTCGGCGGACGCGACGAGGCGGCCTTCAGGCATGTGCGGGCCCGGTGACCACACCGGGCCGTGGAGAGGAGAGAAGAATTGCCGAGTGATATCTACGACCAGGGGCTGGACCGCAACCCCGCCAACTACGTCGCCCTGTCGCCGCTGAGCTACCTGGCGCGTTCCGCCGAGGTGTATCCCGACCGGCCAAGCGTGATCCACGGTGAGCGCCGCTTCACCTGGGCCGAGACCTACGCCCGCTGCCGCCGCCTGGCGAGCGCGCTGGCCGCCCGCGGCATCGGCCGCGGCGATACGGTGGCAGTGATGCTGTCGAACGTGCCGGCGATGTTCGAGGCGCACTTCGGCGTGCCGATGATCGGCGCCGTGCTCAACACCCTCAACACCCGCCTCGACGCTGAGGCCATCGCCTTCATGCTGGGCCATGGCGAGGCCAAGGTGCTGATCACCGACCCCGAGTTCGCCCCCACCATCGCCGCCGCCCTCGACAGGATCGAGGGGCCGAAGCCGATCGTGATCGACGCGCTGGACCCGGAGTTCCCGGGCACCGAACAGCTCGGCGAGATCGAGTACGAGGCCTTCCTCGACACCGGCAGCCCCGAATTCGCCTGGCAGCTGCCGGCCGACGAGTGGGACGCGATCTCGCTCAACTACACCTCCGGCACCACCGGCAACCCGAAGGGCGTGGTCTACCACCACCGCGGCGCGTATCTGAACGCCGCCTCGAACATCATCAGCTGGGGCATGCCGGCGCACACGGTCTACCTCTGGACCCTGCCGATGTTCCACTGCAACGGCTGGTGCTTCCCCTGGACCCTGGCGGCCAATGCCGGCGTCAATGTCTGCCTGCGCAAGGTCGATCCGGCCCTGATCTTCGAGCTGATCCGCAAGTACAAGGTCACCCACCTGTGCGGCGCACCGATCGTCTACGGCATGCTGATCAACGCCCCGGCCCAGTTGCGCGAAGGCATCGAGCATACGGTCAGCGGCCTGATCGCCGGCGCCGCGCCCCCGGCCGCGATCATCGAGGGCGCCGAACAGATGGGCTTCGACATCACCCACGTCTATGGCCTGACCGAGACCTACGGCCCGGCCTCGGTG
>JAGRGD010000210.1 GCA_020445665.1 Rhodocyclaceae bacterium | reverse complement strand
GGAGTTGCGGTACTTCATGCACTCGCGGCGGCGCCATTCGTCGATCTGCTTCCACCAGGTGTCCACCGACGCCTGCTCCGGCCGGGCGCTGCCCGACTCGAGCAGGCGGATCATCTCGTCGAGCACGTCGGCGACGTTGCCGACGATCGGCACATCCACCTTGACCCGCTTCGAGATCGACGACGGGTCGATGTCGATGTGGATGATCTTGCGCGGCTCCTGGCCGAAGTGGTTCGGATCGCCGATGACGCGGTCGTCGAAGCGCGCGCCGACCGCCAGCAGCACGTCGCTGTAGTGCATCGCCATGTTGGCTTCGTAGGTGCCATGCATGCCCAGCATGCCGACGAACTGGCGATCCGAGGCCGGGTAGCCGCCCAGCCCCATCAGGGTATTGGTGACCGGGAAGCCCAGCAGGCGGGCCAGTTTGGTGAGCTGTTCGGCTGCGTCTGAGAGGACCACGCCGCCGCCGCTGTAGATCATCGGCCGCTTGGCCTCGAGCAGCAGTTGCAGCGCCTTCTTGATCTGGCCCTGGTGGCCCTTGACCACCGGGTTGTACGAGCGCATCGCAATTTCCTGCGGATACTCGAACTCGCACTTGTGGGTACAGATGTCCTTCGGGATGTCCACCAGCACCGGGCCGGGGCGGCCCGAGGCGGCGAGATAGAAGGCCTTCTTGATCGTCGTGGCGATGTCGCGCACGTCCTTGACCAGGAAGTTGTGCTTCACGCACGGGCGGGTGATGCCCACGGTGTCCACTTCCTGGAAGGCATCCTGGCCGATCGCGGCGGTCGGCACCTGGCCGGAGATGACCACCATCGGGATCGAGTCGCAGTAGGCAGTGGCGATGCCGGTCACCGCATTGGTGGCGCCGGGGCCGGACGTCACCAGCGCGACGCCGACCTTGTCGGTGCAGCGGGCGTAACCGTCAGCGGCATGGACGGCGGCCTGCTCGTGGCGGACCAGCACGTGGCGGACCTTGTCCTGCTTGAAAAGCTCGTCATACAGGAAGAGGACGGCGCCGCCGGGGTAACCGAAGACATGCTCGACCTTTTCTTCCTGGAGGCACCTGACTACAATCTCCGCACCGGTCAAGACCATCTCCGCACCACCTGAATCATTTGGGGAAACGCGCAACCTTACCGGCCGCCCCGGTTTTGGTCAAGGCGAACCCCGTCCGCCATATGACTGGTTTCCAAAGGAATTTGCGCTGTCTGCCAGCCTGGCGCTGAGCCGCTTCCTCGCGGGCGCGGAGCGGCGCGCCTTTCGCCATGCCCTGTTCGCGCTGCGCGACGAGGGGCTCGCCCTCGACGTGGTCCAGGAGGCCATGACCCGGCTGTGCGTGCGTTACGCCGAGCGGCCGGAGGGCGAGTGGCCGCCCCTCTTCCAGCGCATCCTGCAAAATGCCATTCGCGACGCCGCCCGTCGGCGCAAGGTGCGCGATACCTGGATCAGCCTGATGTCGTCGCTGGGACTCGGCGGTGACGCGGAAGACGCGGGCGACCCGCTCGACATCCTGGTGGCCGCCGACGGCGGCAACGAGCGCGAGGCGCCGCACCACCAGGCGGAGCGCGCGCAGTTGCTGTCGATCATCGAGCGTGAAATATCCCGTCTGCCCGACCGTCAACGGGAAGCCTTCCTGATGCGTTACTGGGAGGATATGGATACGGCCGAGACCGCTGCGGCGATGGGGTGCTCCGAGGGCAGCGTCAAGACGCATTGCTCGCGGGCCACCCGGACACTGGCCCAGGCCCTGCGGGCGAAAGGGATCGAACCATGAGACTGAGCGAAGAAGACCGGCTGGCACGCCGCATGGCGCGCCGTCTCGACCTGGGCGGACTCAGCCCGACGCAGGCCAGGCGGCTTGCAGAGGCCCGCGCATCTGCCCTCGGCCACGTCCGCCATGGTCCGGGCCACGTGGGCGATGTCATCCGCGAGTCCTGGCTGCCCGCAACGCGCACCGCGTTTTCCCTGGCGCTGGTCGCCGGCCTGCTGCTCGGCGGGGCCGAGTGGCAGGCCGAGCGAGAACTGACGCAGACCGGCCAGCTCGACCGCTCCCTCCTGGTCGATGATCTCCCCATCGACGCCTATCTCGATGAAGGATTCCGTGCATGGCTCGAATCGCAACCGCGCTCCTGATCTGCGGACTGCCCCTGGTTGCGGCCCAGGCCGTTGCCCAGTCCGAGCCACCCCGCTGGGACGAACTGCCGCCGCGCATGCAGGGCGTACTGGGGCCGATCGAGGCGGACTGGAAGCGGATGGACCCGGACCGGCGGCGCAAATGGGTCGCCATCGCCGAGGGCTACGACACCATGACCCCGGCCGAACAGCAGAACCTGCTGTCGCGGATGCGCGAGTGGGCCAAACTCTCCCCGGGCGAGCGCGAACAGGCGCGGGAGCGCTACCGGGAGTGGCTGTCGATCCCGGCCGAGCGGCGGGAAGCCTTGCGTGAGCGCTGGGAGGCGTATCAGAATCTCCCGCCCGACGAACGCGCGAAGATCCGCGCCGGCCAATCGCGATGATGGAAACACCCGATCTGGGGCGGGTCACGGTCGAACTGGCCGGGCTGCGCCGACGCCTTGCCTCGCTGCTCTACGAAGTGCTGCTGCTGCTCGGCGTGCTCGGCCTGACCTTCATGGTGCCGCTGCTGATCATCGGCGTGGTCTGGAACCTGACGCCGCCCGGCTGGCTGGAGTGGCTCTATATCTATGCGGTGCTGGCCGGCTACTTCATCTGGTACTGGCGGCGGGGCGGTCAGACCCTGGCGATGCAGACCTGGCGCCTCAAGCTCGTCGATGCCGAGACCGGTCGCGAGGTGTCCCGGGGGAAGGGGCTCGCGCGCTACACCCTCGCCTGGTTTTCCCTGCTGACGCTCGTTGGCATCGTCTGGGCCTTCTTTGACCGGGATCGCCAGTTCCTGCACGACCGCCTGGTCGGCAGTCGCATCGTCCTGATGCCGCCGGTAAAACACTGATCGATCACAGGGTTCTGCCTTGCTGGCGGGGCGCCCGACGGCTATAGTTCGGCCCGGCGGTCTGTGTACCGCTCTGTTTGCGGGGCCTGCGTGCCCCGATTCCAGCGACGCCCGTGGGCGTCCGTGTAAGCCGCGGTGGGTTGCCCCGCTCCGCGGCGGTTCTGACAATCGGAGCTTCCTCAATGCGATTCGACTCGATGCGCCGCCTCGTGCTGCGCGCTTCGGCCGCCGTCCTGGCCGGCCTGTGCCTCTCCTCTCCCGCCCTCGCAGCCGATGTGCTGCGGGTCTCGGCCATTCCCGACGAATCGCCCACCGAGCTCCAGCGCAAGTTCAAGCCCCTCGGCGCCTACCTGGCGTCGAAGCTCGGCATGGAGGTGCGCTTCGTGCCGGTCACCGATTACGCCGCGGTGGTCGAGGCGCTGGCCAGTGACAAGGTCGACCTGGCCTGGCTGGGAGGCTTCACCTTCGTCCAGGCCCACATCCGCACCGGCGGTACCGCGGTGCCCCTGGTGCAGCGGGAAGAAGACGCTCACTTCACCTCCAGGTTCATCACCGCCCGCGGCGACGTGAAGACGCTGGCGGATCTGAAGGGCGTCACCTTCGCGTTCGGATCGCCGTCGTCGACCTCCGGCCACCTGATGCCGCGTCACTTCCTGGCCGAGGCCGGGATCGACCCGGACCGGGATTTCTCGACCGTGGCCTTCTCCGGCGCCCACGATGCCACCGCGGCCTTCGTGCAGGGCGGCAAGGTGGATGCCGGCGCCCTCAACGCCTCGGTCTGGGACAAGCTCGTTTCCCAGGGCAAGGTGGATACCTCCAAGGTTCGCGTTTTCTACACCACGCCGGATTACTACGACTACAACTGGACCGTGCGGGGCGGACTCGACAAGGCGCTGGCCCAGCGTATTGCCGATGCCTTTGTCGCGCTCGATCCGGCGAAGCCGGAAGACAAGGCCATTCTCGACCTGCAGCGGGCCTCGCGCTTCATTCCGACCCGTGTCGAGAACTACGCCGGCATCGAGGCAGCGGCGCAGAGCGCCGGTCTGCTGAAATAGGGGCAACGCCATGTCCGGGGTGGCAGTCCGCCTGCAAGGGGTCTCCGCGGTCCATGCCAACGGCTTCGCCGCGCTCAAGGGGATCGACCTGTCGGTCCGGCGGGGTGAACGGGTCGCGGTGATCGGTCCGTCCGGTGCCGGCAAGACGACCCTGTTGCGCGTGCTCGGCCTCTCCCTGGCGCCGGCAAGTGGGCACTGCGAGGTGCTCGGCCAGCAGCCGTGGCAGGTGGGCGCGCGGGCCCTTCGGCGGCTGCGAAGCGGCATCGGACATCTGCACCAGGCACCGCCGATTCCGCCCCGACAGCGCGTCGTTCACGCGGTGCTTGCCGGTCGCCTCGGGCAATGGTCGCCATGGCGCGGACTGGCCTCGCTCCTGCTGCCGGTGGATACCGCCGGGGCGGCGCGGGAGCTGGCCCGCCTGGAGCTCGAGGACCGCCTCTTCGAGCGCTGCGACCGACTGTCCGGCGGGCAGCTCCAGCGGGTCGCCCTGGCCCGGGTGCTGTACCAGCGGCCCGAATTGCTCCTCGCCGACGAGCCGGTCTCGGCGATGGATCCGGCCCTGGCCGAACTGACGGTCAGCCTGCTGGCCGACGAGGCGCGCGCGCGCGATATCGCCCTGGTGGCCAGCCTGCATGCGGTGGATCTGGCCTTGCGGCATTTCGACCGGGTGGTCGGGGTGCGGGATGGCGGGCTCGCCTTTGACCTGCCTGTCGCCGAGGTCGGCTCTGTCGAGCTGGACGCGCTCTATGCGGCAACGAGTGGGCGGCAGCGCGAGGCAGCAAGGCAGATCGCGACAGCCCGCGCCACGCCGTCGGCCTGGACGGCGCAGCCGCTCGCCTGCCGGTGAGCCACCCGCGCGACCCGGCCGCCCGGTCGCGCCTGGGCTGGACGCTCGCAGCGCTGGTGCTGTTGTGGCCGGCGCTGGTGATGACCGACTTCCGCCCCCTGTTGCTGCTGGACCCGCGCAACCTTGAGCCCATGGGGCATTTCCTGGGAGCCTTCTGGCCGCCGGCGTCGTCCCCCGACTTTCTCTCGCTGCTGGCGACAGCCACCCTCGAAACGCTGGCCATGGCGACCGCCGGAATTGCGCTCGCCTGGCTGCTGGCGGTGCCGATGGCGCTGGTGCTGACCCGGGCCTTGTCGATCGGCCGGCTGGCAGGCCGTCGCAGCGCCTGGTGGGCCGCCGCCCTGCGCGGGGTGGTCCGCGGTGTTCTCCTGGTGCTGCGCGGCGTACCCGAGCTGGTCTGGGCGCTGGTTTTCGTGCGGGTCTTCGGCCTGGGGCCGGCGGCCGGCGTGCTGGCCCTCGGCGTGACCTACGGCGGCATGCTCGGCAAGGTCTATTCGGAGATCCTCGAGTCGGCCGACCAGCGCCCGGTGCGCGCCCTGCTCGAGGCGGGCAGCGGGCGACTGCCGGCCCTGGCCTATGGGCTCGTGCCGTCCTGTGCCCAGGAGCTGGTGTCCTACACGGTCTATCGCTGGGAGTGCGCGATCCGGGCCTCGGTGGTGATGGGTTTCGTCGGTGCCGGCGGGCTCGGCCAGTTGATGGACCAGTCCATGAAGATGCTCAACGGCAGCGAGGCGGCGACCATCCTCGCCACCTTCTTGCTGCTGGTGCTCGGGGCGGATCAGCTCTCCGCCCGTCTGCGGAGCGCCCTGTCGTGAGCATCCCGGCGCGGGTTCCTGTCTGCGTGCCGTGCCTGATGGTGCTGGGGGCCGTCCTGGCGGCCGTGGTGGCGAGCTTCGCCTACCTCGAGCTGCCCCTGGGCGAGTTGCTGGCGCCCGGTGCCTGGGGGGGGATGGCGGCCTTCCTGGCGGGCTTCTTCCCCCCCGATCATGAGGCGGCCTTTCTCGGCAAGGTCGGGTGGGCTGCACTCGAAACGCTCGCGATCTCGGTCATCGGAACCCTGCTCGCCGTGGCTGGCGGGGCCGTTCTGGCGCTGGCGGCGGCCGGGCGCGCCGGCCTCATCGCCCGCATCGCGACCCGTTTCGTGCTCAACGGACTGCGTTCGGTGCCGGAACTGGTGTGGGCTACGCTGATGGTCCTCGCGGCCGGACTGGGCCCCTTTGCCGGTGTGCTCGCGCTGGCGCTGCATACCGCCGGTGTGCTGGGCCGCCTTTTCGCCGAGGCCCTCGAGAATGCACCACCGGCGCCGGAATCCAGTCTGCGGGAGGCGGGCGCCGGTCCGGTGGCCGCCTTCCTCTACGGCACCTTGCCCCTGGTCAGCGCCCAGTGGATCGCCTACGGCCTGTATCGCTGGGAGATGAACATCCGGATGGCGGCGATCCTTGGTTTTGTCGGCGCCGGCGGGCTGGGCTCCATGCTCTACTACGAGCTGTCGCTGTTTCACGAAGCCCAGGCCTGCACCGTCATCATCGCGATGCTGCTGCTCTCGGCCTTGGTCGACGGCATCAGCGCGTGGATCCGGGCCGATCGACCCCCGCGGCGGCTCTAGCTATGCTGAGGGGGTGGTGGCGAGAGGAGACGAGGATGCGCATGTACGGGTGGGGGGGCGCGTGCGTTGCCCTGTGCCTCGCGGCCTGCGGCGGCGGGTCGGGTGGCGGCGAGGCCGGGGACGGAGGCGGAGGCGACCCGGTTGTGACGTCGTCTCTGCTCAAGGCTGCCAGCGGCGCGGAACTCGAACAGTCCCTCAAGCAGGCCCTGGCGACGCCGACGGCCCGCGTCGAGCTGTCGCTGGCACCGGTGGCGGGCGACGCGGCGGGCGGCTTTTCCGGCACCTACACGGTCGAGCCCCGGGTCGACGAGATGGACGCGGTGCGTTACGACGGCGAGCACCTCTACATCGCCCCCCAGCGCTTTGTCAGCTGCTGTTTCGTCGTCGATGCGCTGCTGCCGCCGGAACCGCCCGACACCGGCGGGTCGAGGGCCATCCGGATCCTGAGGACGGATCCCGCGACGGCCAGTGCCGCGGAAGTGGGCTCGATTCCGCTCGAGGACGGGGTGTCCGTGCAGGGCCTGTATGTGGCCGGCGCGCGCCTGTTTGCGCTCACCGGGGCGGCCTTCTACGGCAGCTACGGCGGCTTCTGGAGCGATATCGCGATCTGGGCGCCGGAGCAGGCCGGCTTCCGGATTTACGACGTGTCGCGTCCGGAGGCGCCGGCGCTTGAGGCTTCGGCAAGCCTCGATGGGGTCTTTGTGGACAGCCGCCGGATCGGCGACACCGTCTATCTCGTGAGCCGTTTCACGCCCGGCCTGCCGGTGCTCGAGCTGCCCGTCCAGGATGCCGCCCAGGCGGCCCGCAACGAGGCCGCCCTGGCCGCGCTGGAGATCGGGGATCTGCTGCCGACCCTGACCCTCGATGGCACGACCCGCCCCCTGGTCGACGCCGACGACTGCTTCATCGCGACCGACGCCGCCCGCTCGCCCCATGCGGTGCTGACCACCATCACGGCGATTCCGCTGGATCGGCCGGAGGCCTATCGCAGCCTCTGCTACAACGAGGAGGCCTATGGCCTGTACGCGTCGGAGGACGCGATCTACCTGACGCAACTGATCTTTCCGGGGTCGGCCACGTCGGGTCGCACGCGCATTCACAAGTTTGCCCTCGACGGTACGGCGGCGGATTACCGCGGCTCGGTCGAGATCGCCGGCCAGGTCTGGACCGGCGGGCAGAGCGACTTCCGGCTGAGCGAGCGGGACGGGGTGCTGCGGGTTTTCGCGACGACCTATACCGCGACCGCGGGGGACCCCCTCGACCACCACCTGCTGACCCTTCGCGAGACTGCGGCGGGTGGTGCCCTCGAGGTGATCGGCGAGTTGCCCAACACGCGCCGGCCGGCGGCCATCGGCAAGCCGGGCGAGGCGCTCTACGGGGTGCGGTTCGTCGAGGACCGGGCCTACGCGGTCACGTTCCTGCAGCGCGACCCGCTCTATGTGTTCGACATGGCCGACCCCGCCGATCCGCTGGCCACCGGCCAGCTCGAGGTGACGGGCTTCTCCGACCTGCTGCATCCGGTCGGGGCGGGCCTGCTGCTGGGGCTGGGGGCCGCCGACACGGGAGGGGTCAAGCTGGAACTGTTCGACGTTTCGGACCCCGCCAACCCTCGCTCGCGGGGCAGTGAGGTGCTCGGGGGCGCCGGGTCGTACAGCGATGCGCGCCATGACCGGCATGCCTTCACCTACCTTGCGGATGGTGGCGGCAATGGCATCGACCGGCTCGCGATCCCGGCGGTCGTCTCCGATCCGGTAGCCGCCGGGGCGCCGCCGCGCTCGGCCCTGTACCTTTTCGAGATCGTCGGAACCGGCGATCCGGCCACGGCGTCCCTGCAAGCGGCGGGGGCGGTGGCGCCCGATGACGGCGGCTCGCCGGGCTTCCGCCACCGCGCCTTCCTGCATGGGGAAAGCGTCTTCTACGTCCGGGATTCCGTCGCCTGGGGCGCCCTCTGGGCGACGGCGTCGAGCCCCGTCGGACCATTCTGAATGCCCTTCGCGCCGTGCACCGTTTTGCCGAGCGGGCCGACGAGGCCGTACACTGCCCGGGCGGGTGCGCATGCGTGCCCCCGTGCCCTCCGATAGCGCCTTCCACACTGGAGTTCCTGATGTCGTCCCCGTCTTCCCGAAGCCCCGTTCAACGCGCCGACTACCGGCCCCTGTCGTGGGGGGTGGAATCGGTCGAATTGAGTTTCGTGCTCGACGCCGAACAGACCGTGGTGCGCAGCCGGATGCAGTGCCGGCGCAACCCCGAGGCGGAACCCGGCCCGCTGGTCCTCGACGGTGACGGCGTAGAGCTCCTGGCCCTGACGGTGGACGGGGTGGCGCCGGCCGAGGGCCGGGTACATCAGTCCCCGGGCGTGCTGCGCCTGACCCTCGATGGCGACACCGCCGAAGTCGAGGTCGTCACCCGCATCTCGCCGCGCGCCAACACCGCGCTGTCGGGCCTTTACGAGTCCGCGGGCGGCCTGTTCACCCAGTGCGAGGCGGAGGGCTTTCGCCGCATCTCCTGGTTCCCCGACCGACCCGACGTGATGGCCCGCTTCACGGTCACCCTCGAGGCCGACGCCGCGACCTACCCGGTGCTGCTCTCGAACGGCAACCTGGTCGAGAAGGGGAGCCTGCCGGGCGGTCGTCACTTCGCCCGCTGGGACGACCCGTTCCCCAAGCCGAGCTACCTCTTCGCGCTGGTGGCCGGGGCCTACGTTGCCCTCGACCGGACCGTCACCACGGCCTCGGGGCGCGAGGTCCTGCTGCAGGTGTGGGTCGAGGACGGCATGCTCGACCGGGCCGCCCACGCGATGGATTCCCTCGAGCATGCGCTGCGCTGGGATGAGACCCGCTTCGGCCTGGAGCTCGACCTCGACCGCTACATGATCGTCGTCGCGTCGGACTTCAACATGGGGGCGATGGAGAACAAGGGCCTCAACATCTTCAACGCCAAGTATGTGCTGGCTGCGCCGGACACGGCCACCGACACCGACTACGAGAACGTCGAGAGCGTTGTCGCCCACGAGTACTTCCACAACTGGACCGGCAACCGGGTGACCTGCCGCGACTGGTTCCAGCTGACCCTGAAGGAGGGCCTGACGGTCTTCCGCGACCAGGAGTTCTCGGCCGACATGCTGGCCGCGGCCGGCGGCGAGTCGGCGCGGGCGGTGAAGCGCATCGACGATGTCCGGGTGTTGCGTTCCGTCCAGTTCGCCGAGGACGCGGGGCCGATGGCCCACCCGATCCGGCCCGACAGCTACCAGGAAATCAACAACTTCTATACCGCGACGGTCTACGAGAAAGGCGCCGAGGTGATCCGCATGCTGCAGACCCTGCTCGGTCGCGAGGGCTTTCGTAGCGGCATGGATCTCTACTTCTCGTACTTCGACGGCCAGGCGGTGACCTGCGACGACTTCGTGGATGCCATGTCCGAGGCCACCGGCGTCGACCTGGACCTGTTCATGGGCTGGTACGGTCAGTCCGGCACGCCGCGGCTGCGCGCCGAGGGCCACCACGACGCGGCTGCGCGCACCTACACCCTGCAACTCGCGCAGCACACGCCGGCGACCACCGACCAGGCCGACAAGCAGGCCCTGCATATCCCTGTCGCGGTCGGCCTGATCGGACCGGATGGAACCGACCTGCCGCTGCGACTCGAAGGCGAGGCGCACGATGCCGGCACGACCCGGGTGCTGGCGCTGAAGGCCGAGGCCGCGACCTTCACCTTCGTGGACGTCGACGTCCCGCCGGTGCCCTCGCTGCTGCGCGGCGCGTCCGCGCCGGTGATCCTCGAACTCGACGAGAGCGACGCCCAGCTGGCCTTCCGCATGGCCCACGACAGCGACCCGTTCAATCGGTGGGACGCGTCACAGCGCTTCATGGAGCGGGTGATCCTGGGCCTCGCCGCAGCCCCGGCCGGTGCGCCGCCCGAAGACTTCCTCTCCGCCTGGGGCGCCCTGCTGGGCGACACCGACCTCGACCCGGGCTTCGTCGCCCAGGCCCTGTCATTGCCGGGCGAGAACTACCTGCTGGAGCGCATGTCCCCCGCAGAGCCCCAGGCCCTGCGGGCCGCCTTGCAGACGCTCATGCGCACCCTTGGCGCGCGCTTCGCCGAACCCCTCGCCGCGACGCTCGCCCGCTGCGCGGTCGATGGACCCTACCGCTATCACCCGACCGACGCCGGTCGTCGCGCGCTGGCGGCCCTGGCCCTTCGCCTGCGCTGCGCCGCCGGCCTGCCGGGGGCCTGCGATACGGCCCGCGCGCAACATGCCGCTGCGGCCAACATGACCGACCGGATGGCCGCGCTCGGCGCATTGATGGCCGGGCCGGCGACACTGCGTGACGAGGCCCTGTCGGCGTTCCGCCAGAACTTCGACGGCGATGCACTGGTGCTCGACAAATGGCTGGCGATACAAGCCTCGGCCTGGCGCTGGCACGCTGACGACGAGCCAGCCCTGGAGCGGGTCGCCGCCCTGTATGCCGACGCGGCGTTCGACTTCGGCAACCCGAACCGGATCTACTCGCTGCTCGGCGCGTTCTTCCGCGCCAATCCGGCCGAGTTTCACCGACCGGACGGTGCCGGCTACCAGTTCTGGGCCGATCGGGTCATCGAACTCGATGGTCGCAACCCGCAGGTCGCGGCCCGCATGGCCCGCAGCCTCGACCGCTGGCGTAACCTGGCGCCGACGCTGCAGGCGCCGGCCCGGGTCGCCCTGGAGCGCGTCGCCGGTCACCCCGACCTGTCGGGCGATGTGGCCGAGGTGATCGGACGGGCCCTGGCCTGATGCGGCCCCTCTGTCTGGCGCTGCTGGCCGCGCTGTCGTTCCCGGCGGCGGCGCAGGACGTCGCCGAATTCCGTCGCTGTCTCGCCGGCCTTCGCGTCCAGGCCATCGACAAGGGCATCGCGCCGGCGACCCTCGACAGGGAACTCGGTGGCCTTGAACCCGACTTCACGGTTCTCGAGCGCCTGGATTACCAGCCGGAGTTTCGCAGTCCCGTATGGGACTACCTCGCCGCGCTGGTGGATGAGCAGCGGGTCGAGGACGGCCGTGCCAAGTTGCAGCAGCACGCCGACACGCTGGCCGAGATCGAGCGCCGCTACGGCGTTGACCCGGCGACGGTGGTCGCGGTGTGGGGCGTGGAGAGCGACTTCGGCAAGAACTTCGGCAGTCGGGCGCTGCTCGAATCGCTGGGCACGCTGTCATGCTTCGGTCGCCGCCAGAGCTACTTCAGCGGCGAGTTCATCGCCGCGCTCGGTATCATCGACGAGGGCAGTCTTGCCGCGGCGAAGCTGAGGGGCTCGTGGGCGGGTGCCTTCGGCCACACCCAGTTCATGCCGTCCACCTATCTGCGGCTGGCGGTGGACTTCGATGGTGACGGGCGCCGCGACCTGGTGGACAGCATTCCCGACGCGCTGGCGTCGACGGCCAACTTCCTGAAGGAAGCCGGCTGGCAGCCGGACCAGCCATGGGGCTTCGAGGTGACGCTGCCGGCAGGCTTCGACCTCGCCGGTGAGGGGCGGCGGACCAAACGCCCCCTTGACGAATGGCGCGCTCGCGGCCTGGTTCGGGCCGACGGCACACCGCTGGAGGCGGGGCAGGCGCGCGCCGGGCTCGTGCAGCCGGCCGACGGTGGCGGGCCGGCCTTCCTGGTCATGAGGAACTTCGACGCGATCTATGCCTACAACGCGTCCATGAGCTATGGACTGGCGATCGCCCATCTGGCCGACAAACTGCGTGGCGGCGGGGATTTCGTCACGCCGTGGCCGACTGACGACCTGCCGCTCGACCGCGCCGGCCGGCGTGAACTGCAGACCCTGCTGACCGCACGCGGGCATGACATCGGCCCCATCGACGGCGCCATCGGTTCGCGCACACGGGCGGCGATCCTCGCCGAAAAGCGTCGCCTGGGCTGGGAGGAGACGCCCCGCGCCGGCCAGAAGCTGCTGAACGCGCTGCGCAAGTCAGCGCCTTAGGCGGGCGCTATCGCGCACGGTGTCGCGGTAGCGCGGGTCCCTCACGGAACCCGCGCCCTCGGCCGGCCGAGGGTGGCCGCGGCCATCATCAGCGAGACGAGCAGCAGCATGCCCCACTCGGACAGCGTCGGGATCGAGGTGAGGCTTCCGCCTCCGCCGCCGGGCGGTGGCGCCGGTGGCGGATCCACCGGAATGTTGTTGTTGATCATGTCCACCGTCGGCCGCGGGAAGCTCAGGTAGTAGGTGGTGTTCTGGCCGACCGCCGGTGCACTGGTCACCCCGGATACATCACCACCGGTGAAGCCGCCCGGTACCGTCGTCGGTGGGATGGCCGTGCTCTGGAAGGTGAAGCCGGCCGCCGTGACGGCCAGTGTGTAGGTGCCGGCCGGCGCTGACGGCAGCAGCAGGAACTGGTACAGGCCATCGGCGCCGGTTGTCTGGGTCAACCCGCTGCCCACCAGGTCGGTCGCGTCGAATCCGGGCGGCCCGGAGAGGGTGACCTGGGCACCACTGATCGGTTGGCGCGTGGTGCTGCTGTAGACCACGCCGGAAGGATCCAGCGGCAAGCTCTGGTTCACGACCGGCACGCCAGCTTCCACACGAATGCCGGAGAGCTGGCTGACACTGGCAAGGCCGCCATGCCCGGCCGTGTCGCCATTGACCGGCATCGGTCCGCTGCTGACGGTCTGGCCCAGGGGGTTCAGGAAGCGCACCGTGTAGCTGCCGTTGGCGAGGCCGCTGAACTGGTAGCTGCCGTCCGCGGCCGTGGTGACGCGACCCACCAGTAGCTCGCCGCCCATGCCCTCCGCGAGCAGTTCGACGATCCAGCCCGGCCGGCGAGGCTCACCCGTATCGACGACGTTGTCGCTGTCGAGGTCGTACCAGACCGTGCCGGCGATCGCTCCCGTGGGGGCGGCGGCCGAGAACGCGGTGGTGGCCTGGCTGGTGTTGTTGGCCGGGTTGGTGTCGCTGGCCGGGGTCGCAATGGTGCTGGTCGCCGTCACTGAGCCGGACGACGGCGCAGTGTAGGTCACCACCAGGTCGAGGCGCTCACCCGGTGCGAGGCTGGGCGGCAGGTTGCATCCGCTCAGGGTCGAGCCGTTCCAGGTGCAGGTCACGCCCTGATGCGTGACCGTCACGCTTCCGGGCGCGCCCGACAGGCTCAGGCCATAGCTGCTCACCGGGCCGCTGGCGGGGCCGCCGTTGGTGTACGTGAGCTGCGATACGACGAGACTGCCTGCGCTGGCACTCACTGGTGCAGTGACCGTGGTCGCCAGGTCCACATTCACCGACGCGGCAATGACCGTCGTTGCCCGGTCGGTGTTGTTCGACGGATCGGCGTCATTGCCGGCCGATACGGTCGAGAAGGCGGTGACGGAGCCGGAGGCTGGCGCGGTGTAGGTGATGTCAAGGCTCACCACCTGGCCCTGGGCGAGCGTGGTCGGCAGGTTGCATCCGCTGACGGTACCGGCCGAGAAGCTGCAGGCCACGCCCTTGTACTGGATGGCGGTACCCGCCGGCAGCCCGGTGATCGCGTAGCCCACGCCGCTGGCGTCTGCGACGCCCAGGTTGGTGAAGCTGGCACTGGCGTGGACCGTGGCGCCGGGCGCGGCCGTGGCTGGCGCCGTGACCCAGGTCGTGACATCGGCGACCGTGCCGACCGACAGCGTGGTCGGCGCCTCCGCCTGGTTGTTCGAGGTCGGTGTCTCGCCCGCCGTGGTCGTCGTGATGATCGCGGTGGCGTTCAGCGTCAGCGTGTTGCCGGCGGCGCTGGGCGCCGCCATCGTCGTGGCCGACGCGACCTGCTTGAGGTGGGTGCCGATCGGCGCCGAGAGGGCCGTGGCGAGACCGGCCGGGGCCGTGAAGTCCGCGATCATGTCGACCTGCATGCCGGTCGACAGGATCGTCGGCAGGCCGGTCACGATCGTCATGCCGCTGCTGGCGTCGTAGTCGCAGCTCGCGCCGCTGCAGGTGACGTCCGTGAGGCCGGCGGGGAGCAGCAGGCGGTAGGCGACGCCTTCGGCCGTGGCCGGCCCCTGGTTGCCGTAGGTCACGAGCACCCGGATGCGGTCCCCCGGCGCGATGCTGGCGGGGGCATCGATCAACGCGATGACGTCCGGGAAGAGCGCGGCGGAGACGGTGGTCGTGGCGGCCGACGGGTTGTTCGCCAGATGGCTCTCGCCGGCGGCGCTCACCGTGCTGGCGACCGTGACGCTGCCGCTCGCCGGCGCGATGTAGCTGAGGTCGACCGCAAAGTGCTCGCCGGGCTGCACGGTGGTCGGCAGGCCGCAACCGCTGAGGGCGCCGGAGCCGCTGTTCCATGTGCACAGGGTGCCGCGATAGCGGAACTCGACGTCGCTCACCGTGGCCCCGGACAGGGTCACCGTGTAGGCGGGGGTGGCCGGGTCGGGTCCCAGGTTGCCGAAGCGCACGACCACGGCCACCTGGCCCCCTGCCGGGCTGGTGGCGGGGGCCGCCACCAGGCTGTAGACATCGGGCACGCTGGCGCTCGTGATGATGACCGTGGTGTCGCTGTCGCTATTGTTGCCCGCCACCGCGTCGCCGGTGGCGTTGGTGGTTCCGCTCAGCGTGACGCTGCCACTGGCTGGCGCGGTGTAGCGGACACGCACGGCGACCTGCTGGCCGACCGAGAGGGTCGTCGGCAGGCCTGAGAGGGTCAGCGCGCCGGAGCCGGCATCGTAACTGCACGCGATGCCATTGCCGCTGCAGACGACCCCGGCGAGACCGCCGGGCAGGGTGGCGGTGTAGACCATGCCACCGGCGGGCACCGCGCCCAGGTCGGTGAAGACCAGGTCGGCCGAGACAGGGCTGCCGGCGAGGGCTGTGGGCGGCGCATCGACCCGCACCGCGACGTCGACCACGGATGCCGTCACCAGGGTGCTGTCGTTGGCGCTGTTGTTGGCGGTTGGCGTCTCGCCGCCGGTCGTGGTGGCGATGCTCGCGGTGACACCGAGCGGGCCGCTGGCCGGTGCCGTGTAACTCAGGCCGAAGCTGGCGCGCTGGCCAGGCACCATCACGGTCGGCAGGCCGGTGACCACCACCAGGCCGGTGGCAGGGTCGTAGAGACAGGCGACATCGCTGCAGTTCACGCCGGCAAGTCCGGTCGGCAGTTGCAGGGTGTAGCTGAGTCCGTCGGCAGTGGCTGTGCCCTGGTTGCCGAAGCCCACCAGCAGACTCACCGTGTCGCCGGGCGCGACGCTGTCCGGCGCGTCGACCGTCGCGAACACGTCGGGTACCGCGACGACGGTCATCTCGACGCCGAAGTTCAGGCCCGTCACGTCGCTGCTGGCGTCGATGGCCGTGAGCTGGCCATCGGCGCTGCCGTCGACCAGGCCGGCCCGGTTCTCGCCGGTGGACTGCCAGCCGCTCGACGTCGTGGCGGCGGACGCGAAGGTGCTGCCGACGGTGGGTGAGGCCGTCGTGAGGACGGCGCGGTAGCCGCTGCCGGCCGGTACGCCGGCGCTCCATTGGCCGTTCGCGGGGACGCTGGCGACGGCGAGCACGACATTGCTGCCGTCCGTGACGACGACACGCGGCGCGGCAAGGCCGGTACCGACCTCGCTGCCGTTGGCAATGGCGTCGCCTGCCGTGCCTCCGCCGGCCCCATCGTCTGCAAAGACCTGGCCGGACAGGCTGCGGCCCAGGGCGATGCCGAAGTTTGCGCCGCCACTGCTGCCGCTGCTCACTGTCGCGGCGGCTGGATCATTGGCGGTGGTCAGGAAGTGACTGGCCGGCACGACCGGATCGATCAAGTAACTGCCCGCCGCGACGCTCGGGAAGCTGTAGCGACCGAGCTGGTCGGTATAGGCGGTGGCCACAAGCGCGCCGCCCACCGCGTTGCGCAACTGCACCGCGATCCCCAGTACGCCGGATTCGCCTGTCCCCTGGGACTGGTTCCGGTCGGTGTCGAGCCACACCGTGCCGGAGAGGGCGCCCCGCGGCCCGCTGGCCGCCACGTAGCCGGTGTCATCGCGGACGCTGCCGCCATCCGGTACGAGCACAGTGTCCGGATCGCTGCCGTCCGCGCCGGTGGTCAGCATCACGCCGGCCGGCAATGAGGCGTCGTCCACATCGACGATGGTGCTGCCGGCCGAGACGACACGGCTGAAGCGGCCCGCGCCGTCGGTGAGGGCGACGTAGGCGGTGGCGGTGTCGTCGATCAGGGTGACCGCCACGCCGGTGAGCGGGGTGTCCACCGCGGGATCGAAGTCGCCGTTGCCGTCCAGGTCGCGATAGACGATGCCCTCGACCAGACCGGTGCCGGCAGCGAGCACGGTGACGTCCTCGGCGGTGGTGCGCAGGGCGTCGAACTGGCCGAGCCCGACGCCGCTGGCGCCGAGGACGACGCCATTCTGGTAGGTGGCCGGCCCGACGCTGGCGTCGATGTCAGCCGTGAAGCGGATCGTCTTGCTGCCGCTCGCCGGCACGCTGACCGTCCATTGGGGACGGCCGGCGTCGCCGCTGACGAGGGTCGGGTCCGCCGCCGGCGAACTGTCGATGGTGGTCGTCCCTGCCTGGTAGGTGAAGCCGGCCGGCAGCTCGTCGAGCACGGTGACCGGCGTGACCGGGCTGGTGGTGTCGTTGCGCACGACGATCGTCCAGTCGGCGGTGCCACCCGCTGCGGCCAGCGGCGTGGTGGTGGATTTTTCGGCCGTCAGGCCGCCGACCGTCGTGACGAGGTCGCTGCTGCAGCCGGCTGGCGGGCTGCCCCCCGTGCAATAGTCGGCGTCGGCAATCGTGGCCTGGTTGGTGTGGCTGCCGGCCGTGGTCGGGATGGCCTCGATCTGGACCGTGCCGCTCGCGCCGGCCGCTAGGGCGCCGATCGACCAGGTGACGGTGCCGTTGCCGTCCACCGCCGGCGCCGTGGTGGCGGCGGGCGAAGCGCCCACGTATCGCCAGCCTGCCGGCAGGATGTCGGTGACGACCACGCCACTGGCGTCGGCCGTGCCCTGGTTGCGATAGGTGAGCGACCAGGTCGCCCCGAGCAGGACGTCCTCGCCAATGCTGGCGGTCACCGCCGTGTCAAGGGTGAGACTGTTGCCGGCGATGGCCACGATGCGCGACTGGGTGCCGTTGATGCGCAGGATGTCGCCGACGCCGAGCCGGCTGGCGTCGTCCACGAAGACCTGGCTCGCAGCGCTGGCGGCGCTGCTCAGCCGCGCGGCGGGCAGGGGCAGGCTGGCGGGTCCGTTCTTGGTGATCGACAGGATCGGCCCGGCGGAGACCGTGCTCGCCGCGCTGGCGGTCCGCAGCGGGCTGTTGCTGGCGCTGACGCTGGCAACGTTGGTCAGGGTGGTGGTGCCGCTCGGCATCACGTCGACGATGGTGGCATTGAACTTCAGTGTCTCGCTGGCGCCACCGGCGAGGGTCCCCACGTCGAAGACCACCCGGTTGCCAACCGGATCGAAGCTGCCGCTGCCGGCCGACGCCGTAATGCCATCGGCGAAGCGCATGTAGGAGAGGATCGGGTCGCGCACGACCACATCCTCGGCCGCGCCGGTCCCGGTGTTGCTGACCACCAGCGTGTAGGTGACGGTGTCGCCGGCAGCGGGCGTGACCGCGCTGGCGCTCTTGCTGATCGACAGGTTCGGGTTGGTGCTGATGCTGACCGTCACCGTCCCGCTGGTGCAGCTGGCCGGTGGCGAGCCGCCGGTGCAGTAGTCGGCATCGGCGACGGTGGCCTGGTTGTCGAGGGTCGCGATGCCACTCGCCGGGCTGGCTGCCACCTGCATCGTCACGGTCGCCGTGGCGCTGGCGCCGGCGGCCAGCGTGCCCGGCGTCCAGGTCAGCGTGCCGCCTGCCTCGTTGCAGGTCCCGGTTGCGGTGGTACATCCCGTGTAGGTGTAATCGGCCGTGACCGGCAACACGTCGCTCACGGTCACCCCCGATGCTGCCCCGTCGCCGGCGTTCAGCACGGTCAGGGTGTAGGTGGCGACCTGGCTGGCGACCAGCGAGGTGTCGTCGACCGACTTGGAGATGACGAGCTTGGGCGTGCCACTGCTGCCACTGCCTTCGACGAGGGTGCGCGCAGACGCGCTTCTGGGGCTGGTTTCAGTGCTTGCGATCGTGGCCGTGTTCACAAGCTCGGTGAACGCGGAGAGATCGGCGTTGACATCCACCGTGACGCTGACGCTCCCGGTCGCGCCGCCGGCGAGGGTGCCCAGGTTCCAGGTGACGTTGCCCGGCGTGCCCGCATCATGGCTGCCACCCCCCGTATTCGATGCGTAGCTGGTGCCAGCGGGCAGCGCGTCGGTCAGCACGACATTGGTGGCCTGGGTCACCGCGCTGGTGTTGGCATAGTCGATCGTGTAGGTGATCTGCTGGCCGCCGGTACCGTTCGCCACGCTGCTAACGCTGGCCTGCTTCTCGAGCACCAGGTTGGCCGGCGGCGGGGCACAGATCTGCGTGAAACTGCTGGCCGAATCCACCTGCAGTTCCATCGTCGTGTCCTTGTTCTGCGCCATCTCGACGGCGACGACAATCAGCAGGCGATGGTCCTTCTGGATCGCGCCACTGGGCGCGACGCTGGACAGGGACACAGGCGGCGTGGGGCTGCCGTTGTCCGTATAGGACACCGATCCGAGCAATACCTGGGCGCCGCCGACGGGGTCGTAATCGTAGATCGACACCTTCAGGGTCAGGTTTGCATTCGCGGACCCACCCAGTGCGGCCGACTTGGTGTAGTAGATCTGGCCGCTGAAGGTCGACGTACCGTTGAAATTGACCAGCTGACCGGAGGCCGGATCCTGATAGAAGCGGGCGACCTCGATGTCAGGCACAGGGTTCGGATTGGACGGAATCGCGACCTGGAGCGTCGTTGCAGATCCGGTGGACGCGGTGGTGCTCGTCAGGTATTGGGTGCCGGCGCTGCCGACGTCGCCCTGGTTGCCCGTCAGATAGTAGGTCCGGCACAGGTTGCCGCTTTCCGAGACGCCAACCTCCGCGCTGTCCGTCACCGGCGTGGTCTGGTCCGAATCCAGGCTGGCGGTGTTGGTGACCGGGTTGACGATGGCCGTGAACGGGTTGTCGGCCTGCAGCGTCAGGGTCGCCGAGCCACTGCCACCCGAGGCGACCGTGCTCAGGGGCCAGGTCACGGTGCCGGCGGATTCACTGCAGCCTCCGGTGCAGCTGACGTAGGAGAATCCTGCCGGCACGACGTCGGTCAGCACCACGCCGCTGGCGTCTCCGCTGCCGCTATTGCGCCAGCTCAGGGCGTACGTCACCTGAGCGCCTGGCGCGATGAGGGTGCTGCTGGCCACCTTTGACAGGCTCAGTTCCGGCCGCGGCACATTGACGTGGCTGGCGGCGCTGGCCTGGACCGCGGTGGTGTCGTCCGAGTCGATCGACGCGGTGTTGGTCAGGGGCACCGGCGCGGTGCCGGGGTAGGGGTTGGCGACGGTGGTCGAGACCGTCACCGAATAAGGACCTTCACCGGCCGTGAGCGTGCCGATCGACCAGCTCAGCGTGTCGCCCGCGTTGCAGGTGCCGCTGGTGTCGTTGTCGGCGCAGACGCAGCCGCCCGAGCAGCTCGCGGTGGCGATGCCGTCCGGTAGCACATCGGTCAGGACCACGTTGTGGGCGTCGATCGGGGAATCGTTTGAATAGATGAGCGTCCAGGTCAGGGGGTCGCCCTGGTTCAGCGACAGGCTGCTGGCCGACTTGGCGAGAGAGAGGCGCGCCGCGCCTACGCCGATCTGCACGGGCTCGCTGGCCAGCGGGCCGAAGTCGCTGGTGCCGCTGGCAGTGTTGGTGTAGGTGCCCGTCACGGTCGGTGCCTTGGCCGTGAACGACAGCGTCGCGCTGGCGCCCGGGGCGATCGAGGTGCTGCCGCTCCAGGTCAGGGTATTGCCGCTGATCGACGGATCGGTGGTGCCGAACACGCCGGTGGTCGTGCCGGCGTTGTAAACGAAGCCGGCCGGCAGCGGGTCCACCAGGCTGGTCAGGGCAACCGGCCCACTGTTGTTGGCCGGGTTGCTGACGGTCAGCGTGAAGCTCACGTCCTGGCCGACCGTGGTGCTCGTCGGCGCGGCGCTCTTGGTGAGGGTCGGCGCAACCCCGCAGGCGTTGATGGCGACGCCGATCAGGGCGGTCTGGACTCCGGTCACGTCGGGGTTGCCGAACCAGTTCTCGCTACTACCGGGCACGGTTGCGGTGGTGTAGCTCGGGAAGGCCGTCTGCTGGCCGGTGATCCAGTCTCCTGCACCACCGGAGATCCAGGTCCGGCTCTCGCCATCGTAGGTCCACGGGTTGGTGTAGATCTGCGCCTGGCTGGCGCTGTCCGTGCTGCCGGGCAGGTAGGAGAAGGTCCGGTTGTTCACCGGTGCGTCGGGCACGCCGTCGTCGTGCAGCGTGCCGTCGTCCACGGCCTGCACACCGATCAGGTACTTGCCCTTGGGCAGGCCCGTGGCGTCCCAGTTCGCCTGCCATTGGTTCAGGCTGCCCGGCACGAGCGAGGCCGTCGCAGCGTCGGTCCAGCTGCTGCCGGTGTCGCCGGCCATCGTGCCGTCGCCGTCACTGTCAGCCCAGAACAGGAATCGCACCGAAGCCACCGAGGTCGTGATCTCGCCGCTGTTGTCCACGTGCAGCGTGTCCTGCACGGTCGCCGACAGCGAATAGCTGCCCGGACAGACGGCCGGCGCGGTGGCGTCGACACGGGCGACGATCGGCTGGCTGTAGGGGGTCGTCTTGTTGAAGGAGAGATAGTCTCCGAAGGGACCGGGCTTGCCCTCATCCCCCAGATAGGCCCGGTCCAGGGAGCAGTCTTTCTGGAACGGGTTGTTGAGGCTGTTGGCGGTGCAGAACAGCATCGAGATCGGGGTGTCGCGGGTGATCTTCGGTCCGTTCAGGGCCGGGTTCGGACCCGTCGCCGAGGCGTCGAGCATGCGCACCGGGATCTGGTAGTCGACGAAGTACTCGTTGCAGGCGTTGGTCGAGACGAGCTTGGCGCGGCTGGTGCCGTAGTCCCAGGTGTCCGCACTGCCTCCGGCTGGCCAGGTGGTGTCCGGGGGCAGGGCGCCATCATGGAAATTGAGGATCTGGCCGCCCGCGGTGAAGGCGGTCGGGTTGTGGGCGATCAGCTTGATCGATGGGTCGGCAAGGTAGTCGATCGACTGGGTCGGGATGTTGCCCCAGATACCGGCGATCATGTCGATCGGGCCGGCCGGGCTGCCGGACGAGCCGTCCAGGTGGGCGGCCAGGTCGCGGTAGCCGTCTCCGTCGATGTCGAACAGCACCGTCCACAGGGCCGAGTTCCACGGGTCGGAACTTCGGTAGCTGCCAGCCGACGGGCCGGTCGCGTAGGTGTGCGCGACCTGCTCGACACGCCAGCGGAACATCAGGACATCGAGGGTCGCATCGGTCGGATGGCGATAGAGGTGGTAATAGATGCTGGGCCGCGAGCGGTCGATACACGACGAGGCCACGTTGACGTAGTTCTGAGGCGAGGTGCCGCCGTTGGACGGGTCCTGCACGCGGGGATCCGCGATACCGCCCTGGAAGCGCGTGTAGGGAATCCAGTCGCCGCAGCTGTGGCCGCAGTCGGCGGCATTGGCGGGCTCCGATGGCCAGGCTGCGGGTGCGAAATGCACCGGACCGCTGGCTTCGTCGACTACGCCGAGACCCCAGTCGGGCGGAAAGGTGTCGGCAGGGGCGAACGAGGCAAGGGCGGCAAGCGATAGCGCCGCAGTCAGACGACTGAAAAACACCATGGGTCTCCGGGAGGTTCAGGCGCTCGCCCCGCTTCGCAGTCCCGTCGGGCAAGTCGATGGCTCAGCCCCGTTTACGGTCGGTATTTCGTGTTTCTTGACGGTATTGATGTAAAAGATGCGAATACGACAAATAAACTTTGTTTTGTCAGAATTATTCCGACACCTTAAGGAAGGCCTAAGACTGCTGCCGCAGACTGCTGTCATTGAAAATCGGGGGGGGCGGGAGATCCGGCAATGAAGGCGTGCGACGCACTGGCTCGGATGCGGTCGCTCGGCTGGCTTCCCCTGGCTGGCCTCGGCGTGCTGGTCGTCGCGCTCTCACCGGGCTTCTCCGAGAATGCGATCGGCGAGGACGCTCCGGCGCATGTGTCGAGTCGCAGCGAAGGTGTCTGGCGGGTGCGCTGTGGCGGGTGTCACCTGGCCTTCGATCCGGCTCTGTTGCCCGGCACGGCATGGCGCACGCTGGTGGGCCGCCTGCCGGAGCATTTCGGGGCTCGCGTCGCGCTGGCGCAAGAGGAGCGGCGCGAGGTGCTGGCCTGGCTTGAGGCGGGCGCCGCCGATGCGGCCGTCGATGGGCTCGGTGTGGCCGTCATGGGACGGATGGCACGGACGGATCGCCCGTCGCGCGTGACGGAGACCCGTTGGTTCCGGCATCGGCACGTGAACATTCCTCGGGCGACATGGTCGCGCGACGCGGTCGCCTCGCCGGCCAACTGCGCGGCCTGCCATCGCGAGGCGGGGAAAGGTATCTTCGATGAACGCTCGGTACGCGTCCCGGGATAGGAGAGGACATGCGTGTATTGGTGGTGGAGGACGATCGCCTGCTCGGCGACGGGCTCGTGGCCGGCCTGAAGGCGCTTGGCAATGGCGTCGACTGGGTGCGGGATGGGGAGGCGGCATTGGTGGCACTGGAGGCCGAGTCATTCGCGGCGGTCGTGCTCGATCTCGGTCTGCCGCGCCGGGACGGACTGTCGGTCCTGAGACAGATGCGCGCGCGCAGCGATGCCACGCCGGTGCTGGTGCTGACGGCGCGTGACGAGGTGTCGGCGAAGGTCGAGGCGCTCGACCTGGGCGCCGATGACTACGTGCTGAAGCCGTTCGACCTCGACGAGATCGCAGCCCGCCTGCGGGCACTGGTGCGCCGTTCGCGGGGCCGTCCGGTACCGATGCTCCGGCACGGCGAGCTGATGCTCAATCCGGCGACCCGCGAGGTGCGGGTGGGCGATGAGCCCCTGGCCCTGACGAGCCGGGAGTTCGATCTGCTGAGCCTGTTGCTGGAAGGCAAGGGGCGCGTGCAGACCCGCCGTACGCTGGAGGAGCAGCTCTACGCGTGGGGCGAATCGATCGGCAGCAATGCCCTGGAGGTCCATGTGCATCACTTGCGCCGCAAGATCGGCGGCGAGATGATCCGCACGGTGCGTGGCGTGGGATACATGATGATGGATGACGAATCGGCCCAGGCATGAACGCCCCGCTGCGCTACTCGCTGCGCGGGCGGTTGATGGCGATGTTGATCGGTGTGATGGGCGTGCTCTGGCTGGGCGCCGCGGTGTCGGCCTTCCTGCATGCCCTCGAGGAGACCGACGAGCTCTTCGACGCTCAGATGGTCCAGGCCAGCGAGCTCCTGCTCGGACTCGTGGTTGGGGCAGACGCCGAGAAGATCGTGATGCCGACCGCGGAGCAAGCGCACCCCTATCGCATGCCGGTGTTCTACCAGGCGCTGACCATGCGAGACGGGCGCTGGGAGGTCCTGGCCCACGTGCCCGAGGAACAGGGCGGGCTGCCGCCCGGTGGCCGGCTGGGTGACGGCTTCCTGCGCCTGACGATCGATGCCGTGCCCTGGCGCATTTTCGTGCGCACGGAGCGGGGCGGCGACGGGCGGCTGTATCGGGTCATCGTCGGTCAGCGCTACGCGATCCGCGACGACCTGGGGCACGAGTTCGCCGAGCACCTGCTGATTCCCCTTGGTGTTGGTTTCCCGCTGATGGCCCTCGCCATCTGGTGGGGTATCGGACGCGCGATGCGACCGGTCCAGCAGGCGGCCCGGACGGTGGCGCGGATGCCCGTGGATCAGCTCCGGCCGATCCATCTGACCGAGCCGTGCCCCGTCGAGATTGCGCCGTTGATCGAGGCCATCGATAGCCTCACCGTGCGGGTCGGGCAGGCGATCGAGGGCGAGCGCCGCTTCACTGCCGATGCGGCCCACGAAATGCGCACGCCGCTCGCGGGCCTGCGCGTCCAGGCGCAGGTGGCGATGCGGGTCGACGACCCGACCGAGCGCGCACGGGCCCTGCAGAACGTTCACGACGGGGTTGTCCGGATGACGCACCTGGTGGAACAGATGCTGGCCCTGGCGCGACTCGATCCCTCCGCGGCGCTGGTTATCGGTGAGCGGCCGGTGGACCTCGGTGACGTGGCCGCGGCGGCCTGTGCCGACCTGACGCCCCGGGCGCTGCGGCGGGGGCAGGAGATCCAGCTCGAGGCGAGCCGTGGTGTGCTCGTCTGGCTCGACGAGACCTGGGCGCGGGCGCTGGTGGGGAATCTGGTGGACAATGGCCTGCGCTACGGGCGGGAAGGCGGCCGGGTCGAGGTTGAGGTGATCAGCAGCGGCGGACATGTGGATCTTCATGTCCTCGACGACGGGCCCGGAGTGCCCGAGGGCGATCGTGACCGCCTCGCCGAGCGCTTCTATCGCGGTCAGGAGACGGACCAGGAAGGCTGCGGCCTCGGTTTGTCGATCGTCTCACGCATCGTCGCCGCGGCGCGGGCCCGCATCGATTTCATCGAGGGACTGCCGCGTCCGGACGGCGGCCACGGGCTCGGGGTGCGGGTCCGCTTTGCAGCCGGGCGGCCTGTGTGAGCGGCAGCGTTCAGTCCACCCCGATCTCTCCACCCCGGTCGCTTCCCTGGGCGTAGAGCAGCGGCATGGCCCGCTCGCGCGCCAGCTCGGCGAGATCCTTCAATGCGGTCAGCGCAAGGGTGGCCTCGGTGTGACCGCCAGCCACCTGCCAGCGTAGCGCGAGGGCCGGGAGCTCGGCCACGGACAAGGCAGCCAGGGCCGCCACCAGGCGGGGGTCGCAGGCGGTGACGATCTCGTCCGGGGCGTCGCCGTCGAGGACCAGATCGGGCTCGAAGCCCTCACACAGCAGCATCCCCAGGTGGGCCAGTTCATACTCGGACAGATCCTCGATCCGCTCGCGGGGTATGTCGTCTTCGAGCGGCACATCGTCCAGGTCGAAAAAGGCACGCTCGGCATCGCGGCGGCTCGCCACCGCCAGGTCCAGCCAGAACATCGGAGGCCTCCATGAAAAAAGCCCGACCGGGGTCGGGCTCGCGCCGGGTGGGTGGCGGTCAGGCGACGGCGACCGGAATCTTGCCGATCCTGGCCTGCCATTCCTTCGGGCCGGTGTTGTGTACCGAAGTGCCGGCCGAATCCACGGCCACGGTCACCGGCATGTCTTCCACCTCGAATTCGTAGATGGCCTCCATGCCCAGGTCACCGAAGCCGACCACTTCGGCGTTCTTGATCGCCTTCGAGACCAGGTAGGCCGAGCCGCCCACGGCCATCAGGTAGGCCGCCTTGTTGTCCTTGATCGCGTCGATCGCGACCGGACCACGCTCAGCCTTGCCGACCATCGCGATCAGGCCGGTCTTCTCGAGCATCATGCGGGTGAACTTGTCCATCCGGGTCGCCGTCGTCGGGCCCGCCGGGCCGACCACCTCGTCGCGCACCGGGTCCACCGGGCCGACGTAGTAGATGATCCGGTTGGTGAAGTCGACGGGCAGTTGCTCGCCCTTGGCGAGCATGTCCTGGATGCGCTTGTGGGCGGCGTCGCGGCCGGTCAGCATCTTGCCGTTCAGCAGCAGCACCTGGCCGGGTTTCCACGAGGCGACCTCTTCCTGGGTCAGGGTGTCGAGGTTCACACGGGTGGCGACGTTGGTGTCGGCCTTCCAGGTGACGTCGGGCCAGTCCTCGAGCTTCGGCG
>JAGRGD010000209.1 GCA_020445665.1 Rhodocyclaceae bacterium | reverse complement strand
TCAGGCCGGAGGACACCACCGAGACCTTGGCCGGGCCCCCCCGGGTGTGGCCCACCGTGCCCAGCGCGAAGTCGGTGAACAGGCGGATCATCCCGGCCTGCTCGAGGAAGGTGCCGAACAGGATGAAGAGGAAGATGTAGCTCGACGAGACGTAGGTCGGGATGCCGTAGATGCCCTCGGTGCCGAAGGCGAGCTGGTCGATCACCTGCGACAGGGCATAGCCCCGGTGGGCCAGGTCGCCCGGCAGGTGCTCGCCGAACAGGGCGTAAGCCAGGAAGACACTGCAGATCAGCGGCAGCGCGATGCCGATCGCGCGCCGCGCCGCCTCGAACACCAGCACCAGGGTGATGCCACCGACGATCAGGTCGAGGTCGCTCGGGTCGCCGGCGCGCAGGATCAGGTCCTCCTCGAACACCCAGTGGTAGAAGGCCAGCACGAAGCCGGCAATGCCGAGCAGCCACGACAGGCCGGCCCGCAGCGGATGGCCGGGCGCACCGCGCAGCAGCCCGAAGGCCAGCAGCAGCAGGAAGCCCACGTGCACCGCCCGCACGATGCCCGAGGACAGCGGGCTGTACGAGGCCGTGATGATCTGGAAGGTCGAGAACAGGATGCCGACCAGGAACAGCAGGCGCGCGGCGCCGCCTGCCTGCCAGCCGTAGTCCCGCGAGATGCGATCTGCGGATTCGGACATGCACGTCTCCCTGCATCAAGCGGATGCATTCTGGAGGTCAACAGCAGGGTAAAAATGGCCCCCCGGGAGCCGGGGGGCCACAAACCCGCGCCGGGGGCACGGGCGGAGGGGTGATGGCTACTTCAGCAGACCGGCTTCGCGGTAGTAGCGCTCCGCACCCGGATGGAGCGGGATCGGCAGGCCGGTGGCGGCGCTCTCGGGCTTGATGCCCTTGGCGGCCGCGTGGGCGGCGACGAGGGCGTCGAGGTTGGTGAAGATGGCCTTGGTCATTTCATAGACGGCGGCTTCTTCGACGCCCTCGTGGGTCACGAGGATGTTGCGGATGGCGGCGGTCGGGATATCGGTGTCCTGGCCGGTATAGGTGCCGGCAGGGATCACGCCGGCCTGATAGGCGGAGTCGCCGATCGCGGCGACCACCTCGGCGGGCACCGGGATCACGACGATGTCGATGGCGGTCGACAGGTCACGGATCGACGCGACACCGAGGCCGGCCGACTGGAGCGTGGCGTCGAGCTGGCGGTTCTTGATCAGCTCGACCGACTCGCCGAAGGGCAGGTACTCGACCTTGCCCAGGTCGCCGTACGACAGGCCGCCGGCCGCGAACACCGCGCGGGCGTTGAGTTCGGTGCCCGACTTCGGCGCACCGACCGACACGCGCTTGCCCTTGAGATCGGCCAGCGAGCGGATGCCGGAATCCTTCGAGGCGACGATCTGGACATAGTTGGGGTAGATCGCGGCCAGGGCGCGCAGCTTGCCCAGTTTCGACTTGAAGCCGACCTCCTCGTTGCCGTTCCAGGCGTAGGAGACGGTATCGCCCAGGGCAAAGGCCACTTCACCGCGACCGGCCTGCAGCAGGTTGACGTTCTCGGCGCTGGCCTTGGTGGACTGCACGCTGACCTTGGCATTGGGCAGCGCAGCGCCGAAGAGTTGCGACATCGCCACCCCCATCGGGTAATAGACCCCGCTGGTACCGCCCGTCAGGACGGTGACGAATTTCTGTTCGGCCATGGCGGGCAGCGCGGCAAGCGCCATCGCGCCGATCAACAGCGTTCTGATGAGTTTCACTCTTGTCTCCTCGGTTCTTTTTGGGCGAGGCCGCACCAGGGCATGTCGCTGGGGGGGAGAGGAAATCCAAGGTCCGCCCCGGCCGGCCTCGGAGCGGACTATGCAAGCCGTGGGCCACCCCATCGTATTTGAGAAAACGCGTTTTAAAACAGACCCATTGCCATTCTCCCGACAGGCGCACGAGCCGGCGGACGGCGACATGCCGCCGCGCCGACGCGCCCGGATGGCGGAAATCCGCCGCGCCGCGCGCCCGATCCTGGCCGGCGTGGGCCCGAGGCCCTATAACAGAAGCGAAAGATCAGAATCGTGCAGCCCGACAGAGAAGCTTGCCTACGCGAGGCGTCCATCATGGTTGCGCGCAAGATCATCGCCATCGTCGGGAGCTACCGCCCCGGGGGCATCACCGACCAGCTGGTCGAAACCACCCTGTCCGCGGCTCGCGCCTGCGGCGCGGAGACCGAGACCGTCTGGCTCATTGACCTGGCCATGCGCCACTGCGGCAACTGCCGCGCCTGCATGCAGCAGCCGGGCGATGGGCGCGGCCGCTGCGTCATCGAGGACGACGTGCCCGGCCTGCTCGCACGCATCGACCGTGCCGACGGGGTGGTCCTCGCGTCGCCGGTCAATATCGGCAACGTCACGGCCGTCACCCGGCAATTCATGGAGCGCTGCGCTGGCGCGGCCTACTGGCCGTGGGGGCAGGCGGCGCCATCCCTGCGGGCCGGCAAGGCCCGCCGCCCGGCCGTCCTGATCAGCTCGAGCGCAGCACCGGCCTGGATGGCCCGGCTGTTCATGGGCGCCGCCGGCGCGTTGCGCCAGTGGGCAGCCATGCTCGGCGTTCGCCCCGTCGGCGTTGTCTGGCAGGGTCGCGTCAGCGAGGAACAGATGACCCTGTCCCCGTCGGTGCGGACACGGGCGCTGGCGCTCGGACGCCAGCTTGCCGGCTCGCTCTGAGGCACCCACTGTCGCGGGGTCGATCGGGCCGAGCCGGTACAATGCGCCGAAGGGCACGCAATCGGAACGGAGACTTCATGCTGATCGTTTTCAAGTCGCAGGCGAGCGGCGATGTGATGATGTTCGAGAAGAACGCGCGGGAGTTGCTGGCGATCATCGGCAAGGATCGAGACTCCGGCCAGGGTGTGGTCACGGTCGAGCAGCTTCCGGACGCCATCGAGCGCCTGCGCCGCGCCATCGACGAGGACAAGGCCGCGCGCAGCGACGTGGATTCCGGCGAGCCCGACCCGGTGGACGCCGGCACCGGCCAGCCGCGCATCCACCTGGCCCAGCGGGCGATCCCGCTGCTCGAGCTGATGCAGTACGCGCTCGAGGACGAGAAGCCGGTCACCTGGGGCGTCTGAGCCGCCACCACGATGCGGATCCTGCTCGTCGAGGATGACCCGATGGTGGGCGCCGCGGTGCAGCGCGGGCTGCGCCAGGAAGGGCACGCTGTGGACTGGGTGCAGGACGGCGTGGCCGCCGGGCTGGCCCTCGCCGACCACCCCTTCGAGCTGGTCCTCCTCGATCTGGGCCTGCCTCGCCGGGACGGGCTGTCCCTGCTCGGCGAGATCCGCGCCGGCGGCAACACCGTGCCGGTGCTGATCCTGACCGCCCGCGACGCGGTGTCGGACCGCATCGCGGGCCTCGATGCGGGGGCCGACGACTACCTCGTCAAACCCTTCGACCTCGACGAACTGGCGGCCCGCGTCCGGGCGCTCGGCCGGCGCCAGCGCGGGCAGGCCGATCCGGTCGTGGCCCACGGCCGCCTGGTGCTCGACCCGGCGGCCCACGCCGTGGCCCTCGATGGCGAGCCGGTGCGGCTGTCGGCGCGGGAGTTCGCCCTGCTGCAGGCCCTGCTCGAGCAGGGTGGCAAGCCCCTCTCCCGCAGCCAGCTGGAGGACCGGCTCTACGGCTGGGGTGAAGAGGTCGAGAGCAACGCCATCGAGGTGCACATCCACGCCCTGCGACGCAAGCTGGGCAGCGGCTGGATCCGCAACCTGCGCGGCGTTGGCTGGTTCGTGCCCGAGGACGCATGAGAAGCCTCCGCCGCGACCTGCTCGTCTATGTGCTGGGCTCGGTGGTGGCCGCCTTCCTGCTGGGCGGCGCAGCGACCTACTACATGGCGCGGGCCGAGGTGGACGAGGTCATGGACTACCACCTGCGCCAGTTCGCCCTGTCCCTGCGCGACCAGCGCTTCGGCGCGCCGATCACGCCGCCGGCCGGCGTGCCCGAGGAGGCCCTCGACATCGTCATCCAGATCTGGGATTCGCGCGGCCTCAAGCTCTACCTCTCCAACCCCCACAGCCAGCTGCCCTCGACCGCCCAGCTGGGCTACTCCAACGCCGTCACCGACGAAGGGCGCTGGCGCATCTTCGCGGTCGCCCTGCGCGACCGGGTCGTGCAGGTGGCTCAGCCGATGCGGGTCCGCAGCCGGGTGGCGGCTTCGGCGGCCGTGCGCACGCTGTTTCCCCTGTTCCTGATGCTGCCCCTGCTCGGCGGCATGATCTGGCTGATGGTGGGCCGCGGCCTGCGGCCCCTGGACCGCCTCGCGCGGGGGGTGGCGGCGCGCCGGCCCGACGCCCTGTCGCCGCTGCCGGCCCAGGGCGTGCCATCCGAGGCGCGCCCGCTGGTCGATGCCCTGAACGTACTGCTGGGCCGTCTCGAGCGGGCCCTGGCCACCCAGCGCGCCTTCGTGGCCGACGCCGCCCACGAGTTGCGCACGCCGCTCACCGCCTTGCAGCTGCAGCTGCAGCTGACCGAGCGGGCGGCCGACGAGGCCGAGCGCCGCGAGGCACTCCAGGAGTTGCGCCGCGGCCTGCAGCGGTCGATCCATCTGGTCGGCCAGTTGCTCACCCTGGCCCGGCAGGAACCGGACAGCGAGGGCGGCCACGCCACCGCACCCGTCGACCTGGCGGAACTGGTCGGCCAGGCGATGGCCGACCATGCGCCGATGGCCGAGCAGCGCCAGATCGACCTCGGCGCCGAGGTGCGGGAGGCCGGACTGCGGATCGACGCCGAGGCCAATGCGCTGCGCACCCTGGTCGGCAACCTGATCGACAACGCGATTCGCTACACGCCGGCGGGCGGGCGGGTGGATGTCAATGTGCGCATGATCGATGGCGCGCCCGCCATCGAGGTCGCCGACAGCGGGCCGGGCATCCCGCCGGGCGAACGGGAGCGCGTATTCGACCGCTTCTACCGCCGGGCCGGCCAGTCCCAGCCCGGCAGCGGCCTCGGCCTCGCCATCGTCAAGGCCATCGCCGACCGCCACGGTGCGCGGGTGAGCCTCGATGTCGCGCCGGCCGGCGGGCTGCTGGTGCGCATCGCTTTCCCGCCGGGCGGCGCGCGCTGAAGCTCAAGAAGCGGCGGGGAAATGCCGTGATGACGCACTGCCCCTCCGAAAATTGAAGTCCCCCAGGTCATGTCCGAAAAACGCGTTCTGATCATCGACGATGTCTCCATCATCCGCGCCTACGTCAAGGCGGCGCTCAAGGACGAGCCGGTCCAGGTGGTGGAGGCCAGCACCGCCCAGCTCGGCCTCGACAGCCACTCGGCGCTGCCGGCGGACCTGATCATCTGCGACGTGAACATGCCCCAGATGGGGGGCGAGGCCTTCCTCGCCAGGCTGCGGGAGGACGACACCGACACGCCCGTCATCATGCTCACCGCGGAGGGCGACAAGGGCGTGGTCGGCAATCTGGTCAAGCTGGGCATCCAGGGCTACCTGCTCAAGCCCTTCAAGCCGGCCCTGCTGGCGGACCGGGTGCGGGAGCTGATCGGCCCGGAGCCGAAGAGCCCCGGCAAGGCCGAGACAGGCGACAAGCCCGGCGGCGGCGCGGCAACGCCTGCTGCCACCGAGGCGGCGCCGGCGGCACCCGCCGAAGCGGGCGCGACCGCAGAATCTGCGGCGAGCCCCGAGGCCGACAAGGCAGCGGAACCCGCTGAGGGCGCCGCCTAGGGTCTGTGGACGCTAGATGGTCCAGTCATAATCAATGGTCAGGGGCGCGTGATCCGAAAAGCGAAGATCCTTGAACACCGCAGCGCGGCGCGCAGACGCCGCGACGCCGGGCGTGGCGATCTGGTAGTCGAGCCGCCAGCCGACGTTCTTGGCCCAGGCCTGGCCACGGTTCGACCACCACGTGTAGCACGCGTCGCCGGCGTCGGGGTAGAGCTGCCGGTAAACGTCCACGTATCCGAGCTCGTCGAAGACCCGGCTGAGCCAGGCCCGCTCCTCGGGCAGGAAACCCGAGTTCTTCTGGTTGGACTTCCAGTTCTTGAGGTCGATCTCCCGGTGGGCGATGTTCCAGTCGCCGCAGATCACCACCTCGCGACCGGCGTCCCTGAGCGCCGCCATATGGGGAAAGAAGTCGTCCATGAAGCGGTACTTGGCGAGCTGCCGCTCTTCCGAGCTGGAACCGGAGGGCAGGTACAGGGAAATGACGGAAAGATTGCCCAGGTCAGCCTGGATGTAGCGGCCCTCGGGGTCGAACTCGATGTGGCCCAGGCCCTCGACGATGCCCTCCGCCGGCTGTCCGAGATACAGCCCGACGCCGCTGTAGCCCTTCTTCTCGGCATACACGAAATGGCCGGCGAGGCCCGCGGGGCCGCGCATCCCGTCATCGAGGTCGGCGGCCTGGGCCTTGAGTTCCTGCACGCACACCACGTCGGCGCCCTGGTTCGCCAGCCAGTCCAGGAAGCCCTTGCGGCAGGCCGACCGGATGCCGTTGAGGTTCGCTGTGATGATGCGTAACATTCGCTATTCCATTTCGCCGGATCGATAAGCCTTGGATTTTAGCCGCGATTTCATACGTCTGGCCTGCGACAAGGGTGTCCTGCGCTTCGGTTCCTTCGTGACCAAGGCGGGTCGCCAGTCCCCCTATTTCTTCAATGCCGGCCTGTTTGACGATGGCGACTCCTTCGGTCGGCTGTGCAGCTTCTACGCCCGCGCCATCCTCGCCTCCGGCATCGAATTCGATCTTCTCTTCGGGCCGGCCTACAAGGGCATCCCCCTGGCGGCCGGTACGGCACTCAAGCTCGCCGAGCTGGGGCGCAACGTGCCATTCTGCTTCAATCGCAAGGAAGCCAAGGACCACGGTGAAGGCGGTGTGCTGGTCGGCGCGCCGATGCGCGGACGGGTGCTGGTCCTCGACGACGTCATCTCCGCCGGCACCTCGGTGCGCGAGTCGGTGAATCTGATTCGCCATGAAGGGGCGGAACTGGCCGGCGTGGTCATCGCGCTCGACCGCATGGAGCGGGGGCAGGGCGAGCGCTCGGCGGTGCAGGAAGTCGAACAGGCCTATGACGTGCCTGTCGTGGCGGTGGCGACGCTGGACGACCTGATCGCCCACCTGTCGGACGATCCTGGACTCGACGCGAATCTCGGCGCGGTTCAGGCCTATCGGGAGCGCTATGGGATTGCGGAACAAGGCTGAACTCCTCGCCCTGCTGGTCGCGACGGTGGCAGCCGCGCTGCCCGCCGAGGTCCGCGCCCAGGTGTTCTGTTGCGACAACAACGGGCAGCAGGTCTGCGCCGACGTACTGCCGCCGGCGTGTTACGGCAAGGCCTACCGGGTGCTGAGCCCACAGGGCGTGCTGATCGAGGCGGTCGAGGCACCGCTCACGCCGGATCAGCTTCGCGAGAAACAGCAGGCAGACCGCCTCAAGCGGCGCGAGCAGGATCGCATCCGCTCGGAACGGCTGCGGGAGCGCGCCCTGCTCGAGACCTATCGCGACCTGGAAGACATCGACCGGATCGAGGAGCGGGCCATCGCCGAGATCGAGATCGATCTGGCCCGGGCGCGCAAGCGCGAGGCAGAGCTGATGGAAGAGCAGGCCAAGCTCAAGCGCGAGCAGGAGTTCTACCAGTCGGCGCCGATGCCCGAGGCGCTCAACCGCTCGATCTCGGACAACCTGCAGGAGATCCTCGCCCAGCGCTCGGTGATCGAATCGAAGCAGTCGCTGATCCAGGCCCTGCGGGAACGCTACGAGGCCGACCGCAAGGCGTACAAGGCGATCCTCGAGCGGCGCGCAACCATCATGCGCCGCTGACCGCCAGGCCGGACGGTCGGCCGTCCCACCGGGCATAATCGCGCTTTGCCCTGCGCACCCCTCCCCATGAGCATCGAATCCGACCTCGATCGTGTCGCCGAGCTGTGCCGAGCCGCGCGGCGCATCCTCTTCGTCACCGGCGCCGGCATCTCCGCCGACTCCGGCCTGCCCACCTACCGGGGCATCGGCGGCCTCTACGACGACGCCCACACCGAGGATGGCATCCCGATCGAGGTGGCGCTGTCCGGCCAGATGATGGCCCGGCGGCCCGACATCACCTGGAAGCACCTGGCCGAGATCGAGGCCAACTGCCGCGGCGCCGGGCCCAACGGCGCCCACCGCGCGATCGCGCGCTTCGAACGCGAGAAGGACAAGGTGCTGGTGTTCACGCAGAACGTGGACGGCCTGCACCGCGCTGCCGGGTCGGAACAGGTCCTGGAGATCCACGGCACGCTGCACCGCCTGCGGTGCATCGACTGCGTCCGCTCGCGCACGGTCGAGGATTACCGAGGGCTCGAGATCCCGCCGGCCTGCCCCCATTGCGGTGGCAACCTGCGACCCGACGCGGTGCTGTTCGGCGAGGAACTGCCCGAGCAGGGCCTGCGGCGTCTCGAGGCGGCGCTGGCCGACGGCTTCGACCTGGTGTTCAGCATCGGCACCACCAGCGTCTTCCCTTACGTCGCGGCGCCGGTCTGGTGGGCCCAGCGCATGGGATGGCCCAGCGTCGAGATCAACCCGGGCGACAGCGAGGTCAGCGCGCTGGTGGATGTGCGTCTGCAGATTGGCGCGGTGGACGCCTTCGCCGGCCTGGGCAGACGGCTCGGCTGGTCCGGCTGACGCGGCACACGGCAAGCGGATGCCCCTGGCCAGCCTGATCCGCCAACTCGACGACGAACAGCTCGGCGAGTTCTTCTCGTCCTCCGCATTGCAGCGGGCGCGGGGATTTGTCGCGCGCGTCGAGGGCCTCGAGGCCGCCGGCAACCAGCTTGCCGCCCGTGTGCGGGGCGACGGCAGCGCGGCCTTCAAGGTCCGCGTCAAGGTCGAGCTGCGGGAGTTCCTCGGCCAGCGCTCCCTCGAGATCGGCACCCGCTGTAGTTGCCCGGTGGTCAATCGCTGCCCCCACGCCGCGGCGGTGCTGATGGCGGCCCGCCGTCCCGACGCGATCAGCGCCCGCCCCCGCGACGAGATCGTGGCCTGGGCCCGCGGACTCGGCACGCGCCTCGCGCGGGCGGCCGAGGAGCGTGGTCGCGGCACGGGCCGGGAGGCGCTCTTCTATGTCGTGCGCCGGGCCGTCCACGGCCCGGACCTGGAGCTTTCGCTGCAGAAGGGCCGATGCGACGAGGCCGGCGGCCTGGCCGGCAGCGGCAGTGAGTGGCGCAATTACGAGGCCGCCCTGCTGAAGCCACCGGCCTTCCTCGCGGACGAGGATCTGGAGGCGCTGCGGCGCTACCGTGACCTGGCCCGCCGTCATCCGGCCCCCGGCGCCGCCCGCCTGATCGGGCGCGAGGGCGCGCTGCTCGCCGAGCTGGCGCTCGCCACCGGCCGCTGCCTGCTGGCGATGGGGCGCGACGCGCCCCGGCCCGTGGGCTCCGCCGGTGACCGGGCCGGCCACCTCGCGTGGGTGCCGGGCGAGCACGGCCTGCGGGCCGAGGTCGCAAGCGAACCACCGTGTGCCTTCATTGCCCGCACGCGGCCGATGCTGTATTTCGATCCCGGGGCCGGCGAAGCGGGGCGACTGGTGCTGCCTGCGCCGGCGGTGGTCGGCGAACTGCTGAACCTGCCGCCCCTATCCCCGTCGGAGGTCCCGGTCGTCGCCGAGGCGCTGGCCCGGCATGCCGCGGAGCTGCCCCCGCCACGGGCCGCCGACGATGCCGAGCCGGTGCCCCTCGATGCCGCCTGCCAGCCGGTGCTCACCGTGTCGACCCTCGACTGCCGGCGCTGGCGCGCCCATCGCGGCTACCCGCGCAGCCACGCTGCCGGCACCGCCATCGACGCCCTGCCCTACGACTACGCGCTGCCGATATTCCGCTACGGCGACGCCCGCTTCGTGCCCGGCAGCGGCAATCAGCTGGCCACCCTGGGCGATGGCCGTCGCGTGACGGTGCAGCGCGACCACGCCGCCGAAGCCCGCGCCCTCGCCGCCCTGGAGGCGGCCGGCTTCCTGCCGATCCGCCCCGGCTGGCTGGAGACCCGGGGGGAGATGCCGCCGGGGCTGTACGGCCTCGACAGCGAGTCCGCCTGGGCGCGCTTCCTGCCGGAACTGGCGCCCGCCCTTCACGCGGCCGGCTGGGAGGTGGCCTGTCCCCACGACTTTCGCCATCGGGTCCTGTTGCCGGAGGCCTGGCACGCCGGCGTGGCCGAAGCCGAGCCGGGCTGGCTCTCGCTGACCCTCGGCATCGACGTCGGAGGCCGGCGAACCGACCTCGCCCCGTTGCTGCACGCGGCTTTCCACGCGGACCCCCGCTGGCTCGACCCGGCCGCGGTGCGCGCCATGGACGCGGACGAAGCCCTCGTCGTCCAGCTCGAGGACGGCACCCGCGTGGCCCTGCCGGTGGCCCGCCTGAGGCCGCTCGCGCTGACCCTGATCGACCTCTTCGACCGCCCGGGTGAGTCGCCGCGGCTGGCAGCAATGGACGCCGGCCGGCTCGCCCCGGCCCTCGCCGAGGGCTGGCAGGTGGACGGGGAGGCGCTGCTGGCGCAGTGGCTCGAGCGGGTCCGTGCGTTGGGCGAGATCCAGCCGGTGGCGCCGCCGGAGGCCCTGCAGGCCGAACTGCGCCCCTACCAGCAGGCTGGGCTGGCGTGGCTGCAGCACCTGCGGCGAAGCGCGCTGGCGGGGATCCTCGCCGACGACATGGGGCTGGGCAAGACCGTCCAGGTGCTGGCCCACCTGCTGGTCGAGCAGGCGGCCGGCCGCCTCGATCGGCCGGTGCTGGTGGTGGTGCCGACCTCGCTGGTGTTCAACTGGCGCGAGGAGGCCCGCCGCTTTGCGCCGTCTCTCCGGGTGCTCGAACTGCGCGGCAGCCGCCGCGCGGCGCTGTTCGAAGGCATCCCCGAACACGAGCTGTGCCTGACCACCTACCCGCTGCTTTGGCGGGACCGGGAGCGGCTGGCGGCCTACCGCTACCACAGCCTGATCCTGGACGAGGCACAGACGGTCAAGAACGCCGCCAGCCAGGCCGCCCAGGTGGTACGCGCGCTCGACGCCGGGCACCGCCTGTGCCTGACCGGCACCCCCCTCGAGAACCACCTCGGCGAGCTGTGGGCCCAGTTCGACTTCCTGATGCCGGGCCTGCTCGGCGACGCCCGTGACTTCACCGCCCGCTGGCGCACGCCAATCGAGAAGCACGGCGACCGAACCCGTGCCGATCTGCTCGCCCGCCGGCTGGCGCCGTTCATCCTGCGCCGGCGCAAGCAGACTGTGGCGAGCGAGCTGCCGCCCAAGTCGGTGGTGGTGCACAGCGTCGAGCTGGCCGGGCGTCAGCGCGACCTGTATGAGACCGTGCGGGCGACAATGGACGCGCGGGTGCGTGACGAGGTGGCCGCGCGGGGTTTCTCCCGCAGCCGCATCGTGATCCTCGAGGCGCTGCTCAAGCTGCGCCAGGTCTGCTGCGACCCGCGCCTGCTGCCCTCCGCGGCGGCCGCGGCGGTTCGCGAGCGGGCCAAGCTCGATCTGTTGATGGCGATGCTGCCCGAGCTGGTCGAGGAGGGGCGCAGCGTGCTGGTGTTCTCGCAGTTCACCGCGATGCTCGACCTGATCGAACCGGAGCTGCGGCAGCGCCGCATCGACTGGGTGCGGCTGTCGGGCGACACCCGGGACCGCGAGACCCCGGTTCGACGCTTCCAGCAGGGCGAGGTGCCGGTGTTCCTGATCAGCCTGAAGGCGGGGGGCACCGGCCTCAACCTCACCGCCGCCGATACGGTGATCCACTTCGACCCGTGGTGGAATCCGGCGATCGAGGCCCAGGCCACCGACCGCGCCCACCGCCTCGGGCAGGACAAGCCGGTGTTCGTCTACAAGCTCGTCGTGGCTGGCTCCATCGAGGAGCGCATCCTTACCCTGCAGGCCCGCAAGGCGGCGCTGGCGGCGGGCATTCTGTCCGACGACCGCAACGCGGCCCTCCACTTCGACGAGGAGGACCTCGCCGCCCTCCTCTCGCCGCTGCCCGAACTCCCGGGCAAGCCGGCGCGAACGTCACGACGCTGAGCGGGGCCCTCCTCCTCTCCTACACGATCTCCGGTGGTGACCTACAGTCTGCGTGGCGGGCGAGGTCCAGACTGGCGCTGTGGATGGCCGTGCAGCCCACTGGGCGCCCCGTCCGGAATCGAAACCCTGAGGAGAACCCCCATGAAAACGACCCCCAACCGTCTCACCCTCGCCGCCCTCTGTTCGGCATCCCTGCTGCTCGCTGCCTGCGGCAGCGACGACCAGACCGTCGGCGAGAAAGTGGATTCGGCGATCAGCGAGTCGCGCCAGGAAATGAACGAGGCCAAGGCGGAGATGGCCCAGGCCGGCGAGACCATGGAACGCAAGGCCGAGAGCACCGGCGACTATCTTGAGCGCAAGGCCGAGGCGGCCGGCGAGACGGTCTCCAACGCGATCGGCGACGCCGGCCAGGTGGTCGAAGACGCCGCCATCACGACCGCCGTCAAGGCCGAGCTGATCAAGTCCGACGACGTGAATGCCCTCAAGATCGACGTGGACACCCGCGACGGTGAGGTCACGCTCTCCGGCATCGCCCCCAACGACGCGGCTCGCGAGCAGGCCGCGGCCCTGGCCGAAACCGTCGAGGGCGTGAAGACGGTCCACAACAAGCTGGCCCTCGCGACCCAGTAAATGCGCCCCATCCCTGTGTGACCCAGGTCACACGGCCCCGCGCCTGTGTAACCCAGGTCACATCGCCCCGGATGCCGCCTGCGTAGCTTGCAGGCTCCGGGGCATGGCGGTCCGCCTCCCCACAGGGAGCCGGACCGCCTGCCCGTTTACAAGGGAAGGGGGTCGGACCATGCAGGTTATCGGTAACGTATTCACGCGCGGCGCACTGGCGACCGCAATCGCACTCGCCCTGTCCGCCTGTGGTGGCGGCAGCAGCGACAGCAGCAACCTGATCGAGGCGGATGTCACCGCCGCTACCGGCGGCAGCTTCAGCAACACCAACGGCAAGGTCGCGGTCGAGATCCCGGCCGGCGCCCTGCCGGAAGATGCGGTGCTGACCGTCAGCAAGATCAGCGAGGCCGCCCTGGCCACCGCCAGCGCCTTCACCGCCGACGACTTCGCCAGCGACGCCTACCGGATCCGGGTCCGTACCCGCGCCGGCCAGGACATCCGCCTCGACAAGCCGATCAAGCTCGTGCTGCAGGCCGACCGGGCGCCGACGCACCCGACCCTGGGCGAGATGGCGATCTTCGACGACGGCGCCTGGCAGCGGGTCCATGCCAGCTTCTTCCGCCACGCCAGCCAGCGTGCCGTGGCGATCACCACCCAGTCCGAAGCGACGGTGCGGGTGGTGATGCGCACGCTGCAGCGGACCAGCGGCGCGGCGGTCGAGCGGGGCCAGACGGTGATGATGGACGAGACCTTCGGCAACGAGGCCTTCTTCGGCGACGTCATCGGCCTGCATACGCTGCTCGAGGGCGTCACCCCGGCGGACGCCGTGGCCCTCGGCGTGCAGGTGGACATCACCAAACTGCCCCAGTCGGTGATCGACCTGATGACCGGCAGCGACCTGGCGGCCAAGGACGCGGCCCTGGCCGACCCGGCGACCACCAAGGTCCTGCTGCAGAACGACGCCGTGATCGGTGTGCGCGCCCGCTTCGACAGCGAGGGCAACATGACCAGCGCCGGCCTCACCTGCGCCCTGTGCCACGTCAACGCCACGCCGACCGAGTTCCAGCTCTCGGCCGGAACGGTGGCCCTGCCGATCGGCCAACCCCGCTTTGACGGTGTCCCCAACAGCAAGATCGACGCAGGCGCGATCCTCGCGCTGACGCCCTTCGTCCAGGGTCTCGGCGACGGCGGCGCCACCGCGGCGGTGCTCAACGGCTGGGGCCCGGGCAACTTCGACATCCGCGCCCTGCCCGACAACGTCCTCGAGGACGGCGTGGTGAATCCCACCAACAACCCGCCGATCTGGAACTTCGTCGATCTCGAGGAACAGGACTACCTCTTTGGCTGGGACGGCCTGTTCGCCAACGACGGCAGCAACAACAACGCGCTGGCCAGCCAGGCGGAGGCCGTATATGACCTGGTCATGCACGGCAACGGCGCCTTCGGCACGGCCGGCGGCACGCTGGCGCCCGAGCTCTCGGTGACGCCGCCCCAGGCACTGCTCGACGCCCTCGCTCAGGCCGAGGCCGACCAGCCGGGCAACGACATCACCGCCGGGCCACTGCTCGACCTGCAGGAGTGGATGCGCAGCATTGCCAGCCCGGCGCCGGGCGCCTACGACGAGGCGCTGGCCGAGCGGGGATTCGAGCTGTTCCATGGCGAAGCGGGCTGCGCGAGCTGCCACCAGAGCGCTGAAATGACCGGACCGGGCGTGTTCACCGACATCACCCACCCGGGTGGCGGTCTCGCCGGCGGCATCAAGGTGCCGGGCCTGCGCGGCATCTCGCACACCGCGCCCTATCTGTCCAACGGCAGTGTCGCGACACTGGACGAGGCCGTCGATGGCGTGCTGCAGGTGCTCGAGGGACTCGATCCGGCCCGGCCGGACTTCAGCGCCGAGGACAAGGCGGCGCTGGTGGAGTACCTGAAGAGCCTGTAAGGTCGAACAAGCGGCGGCTCCGCCCGTGAAGGGCGGGCTGCCTCTTCGCCGCAGGCCGGCCAACCAGCGCAGGGTGCCGCACATGACCGCGGTCGAAGCCGAGTTCGAGCGGGGCAGTGAATGGGATGCGCAGGTCCTGCTGTTCAGCGCCCTGTCCATCGTGGGCGCCTTTCTGTCGACGATGGACATGTGGCCGTGGCCGGCCACGGACGCCGGGCTCGTGCCGCTGTTGACCCTGGGCGTTTCGCTCCTCGCGGCCCACATCGTGCATCGTGCCGTTCGCCCCAGGTTGCGCGTGACCCTGCTCGCCGTGCGCGACGGCCGCCTGGTGATCCGACCGGTCAGGCTGCTCCCGTTCTCGGGCTGGGTGGACCGCGCGCCGCTCGAAGTGCGGCCGGCGGAGATCCGCGAGATCCGGGCGCACGCGCTTTACAACGCCGGCTCCGGCACGGGCATGGACTGCGTATCCATCGAGTTGAACGACCGCCGCACGGTCGAGTACCACCTCAACGACAATGCGCTGCGCGACCGGATCCTGGCCTTCCTGGCACGCCACGCGGCCGACGTGCCCCGCGAGATCGACCCGCGTCTGTCGCCCTGATCCGGCAGCCTGCGAGGGTCGCGGTCATGATCGCGCCATGTCCGCGAACCCGTCCTGACAAGGGCCACGGCGGACCCACCCTAGGGCGTTGCGCGCCTGGCAGAGGGCGCCACCCCGTGCGACGTCGCGCGCCATGCGTCGAGCCCATCCGGACACAACGTGATCCGGCGACGCCACTGTGCCCGCGCCCTAGGGTCTGTGGACATTTGTATGGCGGATCGCGTTGAGACTTTGAGCCTGTGCCACAAGGCGCGGGAGGAAGGCAAGGGTGGCGGTCCACTGCGGGCTTTGCACAGCCCGCCGGCTTCGCTGGCG
>JAGRGD010000023.1 GCA_020445665.1 Rhodocyclaceae bacterium | reverse complement strand
CGGCGGCGGCGACATCTTCGACTATTGGCGCGGAGCCACCAATGGCAACGACCGGATCTTCGATTTCGGATCGGCCGACATCATCCACCTCGATTCCTACACGCCGGCAGATGTGGAGATCCAGGGGGGCACAGACGCGGTGATCGTATTCTCCGGCGGCACCATCGCGGTCGAAGGCATCCTGCCCGAGCTGCTGCAGGTTGTCGATCTGGGCTACGCCGTCGACATCCTCCTGGTCTGACGCGACTCAGCGCTGCACGGTCTGCTCTTCGCTCAGCGCCCGCAACCTGTCGCGCAAGGTGCCCGCATCCACCAGGTCGAGCCCGGTGCGGTCATTCGTGTGGCACTGGCCCACGGCCTTCCAGTAGTCCGCAACCGTACACTCCTGGATCCAGCCGTCGAAGCAAATCTGATAGCCGGCCTCGTAATAGACACCATCATAGTAGCACGCCGCCGACGCAGACGACGTCCCCGCCGCCACAAGCAGGACTGCGGCAAAGATTGAAGCTCTCATGTCACCCTCCGGTTCACAGCGTAATCCGGCCCCCAAGGCATCCAGGCCCAAGTTCCGCCAGGCCTGGCCCCTTGATGCTATCCTGAATGGAATGGGTGATCCAGCCTGAAATCTCTGGCTGAAACGCGCCCTGTAGCCGTGGCCTTGCGCTGGCGCCGTGGCTGGCGCATTGCATGGCCGGTGTTCCAGTCCTTTTCCGCCTTCACGCCCCTGACGCTTGCCCTCGTCGTGCTGATCGCCGGCGTGGCCGGGCTGGCGCGGGGCTTTGCCGGGTTTGGCGCCGCGTTGATCTTCGTGCCCGCCGCCAGCGCGCTGGTCACACCCGCCGTGGCAGCACCCGTGCTGTTGCTGGCGGATGGCGTGATGTCGCTGGGACTGTTGCCGCGGGCGTGGCTGCTGGCACGCAAGCGAGAGGCCGCCATCATGGCGGCAGGGGCGCTGGTGGGCGTGCCGCTCGGCACCTTCGCGCTGCGCCATGGCGATCCCGAGGTGCTGCGCTGGGCTATCGCGGGGCTGGCCGGCACCATGCTGGTGCTGCTCGCCTCGGGCTGGCGCTATCACGGCACGCCGCGGCCGCCGGTTACCGCCGGGGTCGGCGCGCTGTCCGGCCTGTTCGGCGGGCTGGCGCAACTCGCCGGGCCGCCGGTCGTCGCCTATTGGCTGTCGGGCCGTTCGCTGCCAGCCGAGGTGCGCGCCAATATCATTCTCTATTTTGCCGCCACCACGGTGTTCTCGACCGTCGCCTATCTGGCGACGGGCCTCTTGTCGCGCGAGGCCGTGTCACTCGCCGTCCTCGCCGCGCCGTCCTATGCGCTGGGCCTGTTCCTCGGCGCCCGCCTGTTCGGCAAGGCGGACGAGAGCTTCTTCCGCCGCCTGTGCTTCGCTCTCATCGCCATCTCGGTGGTGACCAGCCTGCCGGTGTGGGGATAGGTTCAGACCGCGGTCCGGGTCCGCGTGTGAATGACGTGTGTCCGTGACTCCGGCCATACCAGCCTGACCCGCGGCAGCTTTCCGGCGAGCGCCGCCAGACGCTTCAGGACCGGGGGCCGGGGCTGCACATGCAGGTTGCGCTCGACGTCCCATTCGTCGGTGGCGGGTGTCAGGGCCGGGTGTCCCATGGCTTCGCGGTACAGGCCGCCATACGCTCCGTCGATCATCCAGTTCATGTCGTCCTCCTTCCGAATGTCACCAGATTGCCCGCGGCCCGTGACACGCGGCGGGACGTGCCGGTGAAACGGCCGTGAATTGTCGGTGAAAAAGGGCTATGACACTGTCACGGGTGAGCGATGCTGCAGATCAGTCTGTTCGGCAACTTCGAGATGACCAGTGATGAGGGACGCATCGCGTTTCCGAGTGCGAAGCTGTCGGCCTTCATTGCGGTGCTGGCGCTCGCCGGCAAGCCGGTGCACCGGGACGAACTGACCACCCTCCTGTGGGGCAGCCACTTCGACGAGCAGGCGCGGCAGAATTACCGGCAGGCCATGACGCGGATCAGGAAGGCCATCGGCCCGGACTGCCTCATCAGCGATGACCACAGCGCCGCCCTGTCCCGCGAGGCCGTCGACGTCGACGTCTGGCAATTCGAGACGCTTCGGGCCTCGGGCACGCGCGATGACCTCGCCCAAGCCGTGGCGCTGGCGGACTGCGACCTGCTGGCCGGCATCGATCTCCAGGAGACGGCCTGGGAAGAGTGGCTCAGCACCAACCGCCGGCGCCTGGCGGATGCCGCCTGTGAGTGCCTGGTGCGGCTCGGCGAGCAGGAACTGGAGGACGGCCTGCCGGCAGAGGCCCTGTCGCGCGCCGAGGCATGCATCCGCAGGGACATCTTCCGCGAGGATGCCCACCGTCTCGAGCTTCGGGCCTTCGTGGCGCTCGGCCGCCGGTCGGAGGCACTGCGCCACTATCAAAGCCTGGCCGACCGTTTGAAGGAGGAACTCGGCGTCGAGCCCTCGGTCGAGACCCAGTCCCTGTCGCGCCAGATCCGCTCGGCGACGCCGGAGAAGCCTGTCCACCAGGGCGAGCAGTCCACCGCGCCACGGCGTCCATCCATCGCGGTGCTGCCCTTTGCCAATCTCGGCGGCGGCGATGAACACGATTATTTCATCGACGGCGTGGTGGACGAAATCATCACCGCGCTGTCGCGCTTCCACTGGCTGTTCGTCATCGCCCGCAACTCCAGCTTCACCTACAAGGGCCGCGCGGTCGACGTAAAGCAGGTGGGGCGCGAGTTGGGGGTACGCTACGTGCTGGAAGGCAGTGTCCGCTGTGCCGGCAACCGCCTGCGCATCAGCGGCCAGCTGGTCGATGCGACGACCGGCGGCGCGCTGTGGGCGGACCGCATCGAAGGCAACATGGAGGATGTCTTCGATCTCCAGGATCTGGTGACCGCG
>JAGRGD010000208.1 GCA_020445665.1 Rhodocyclaceae bacterium | reverse complement strand
CGTTCGCGATAGGGCCGAGGATGAAGCGCCGGGCCGCCAGTTTCGCGAGATCGGCAATCATGGACGTGACCAGGTCGCGGAAATCGAGCTTGCCGGTCTTCACGAAGTCACCGATGGCGTTCTCGGCCGAGGTGAAGGCGCCAACCAGCGCTTGGCCGATATCGCCGCCGATGACGCGCGCCTTGGTGGCGTAGTCGGCGAGCGCAGCGGTGACGGCCTGCCAGCCGGTCAGGGCCGTGTCGGCACCTTCGGCCGCAGCAGCCCCTGCGGCGCGCGCGGCCCCGCCCGCACCTTCGGCGGCCGTGGCGGTGTCGTTCAGTCCTGTCGTCAGGGCATCGGCCGCACCAGCAGCATCAGCCAGTGCCGTCTCGGTCTCAGTCCCCGTGCCGGTCACAGCATCCTTCAGCGCCTGCCAGCTGGCGAGAGGTCGACCGGCGGCATCGGCCAGCATCCCGGCCGCTTCGCGATAGCCATCGGCCCGGGCGCGGGCATCGTCGGCCATGGCCCCGAGACCGAGGTCGGGCGGCTCGAGATAGGTGCGCGACAGCGCGGCCGAGAAGGCATCCGCCGCAGCCGCGCCTGCGGCGGTCGCGGCTCCCTCGAACGGATTGCCGATACGCCCAAGTTCCACCGGGTCGAGGATGCCGATCCGCACCCCGCCCTCGCCGGTGGCCCATTCGGGCAGCAGCGCGAGGGCAGCATTGAGCGTCTCGATGAAGCTGTTGATGCGGGTGACGACGCCGTTCAGCATCGCCTCGACGCCCGAGATCAGGCCATTGGCGGCTTGGAAGGCGAAGTCACCAATGGCTCCCGGCAGACTGCCCCAGATCGCGACAGCGGCATCGTAGGCACCCTGGAAGATCGCCGCCGTCCGGTCGCCGAAGCTGACGACGCCCGCGATGGTGCCTTCCAACGCCGAGAGGCCCGCCGCCTTCAGGCCCTCCCATCCGGCCGCCATCCGCGCGAGGGCCGCGTCGAGCGACAGGCCGATCCGCGACCAGACCTCGCGGGCCAGGTCGCCGAGCAGCCGGAAGGCCTCGCCCACGCCGCCGACTCGGGCCACCAGTTGCGAGAACTGAAAGACCAGCTCGCCCGCCCCGACGATCAGCGCGCCGATGCCGGTGCGGATCAGGGCCCCGCGCAGGAACACCAGCGCCGTAGCGAGGCCGCGCACGGAGAGGGCGGCAGCAGCGAGCCCTGCGACCCAGCGCCCGGCCATGACGGCCGCGAAAGTGGCCGCATAAGACGCCAGCCTGCCAAGGTTGCCGATCAGCCCGTCGATGGCCGAGCGCAAAATGCCGCCATCGGAGGCCAGCGCCACGAAGGCATTCGCCAGCGCCTCGATGGTCGGGGCGACAGCCACGGCGATGCGGTTGCGCAGGCCGTCGAAGACGAGGGATACGGTGCCCAGCGCCAGCTGCGTGCGGCGCAGGGCTTCGAGGGCGTCGCCGTCGAGCACCGCTCCGAGGTCCGAGGCCTGATCGCCAAGCCGCGTCATCTCCGCCCCGCCGTTGCGCAGGAGGGGGATCAACCGTGTCGCATCCGAGGCCATGGCCTCCAGATAGAAGGTCATCTCCTGCTGGCTCAGGCCTGCGCGTTCCAGCGTATCAACGTAGAGCTGCAGCGCCTCGGGGCCGGAGAGGCGGGCGAACTGATTGGCCGTGACACCCACGGGCGGGGCGACATTCTCGGAGAAGTCCGCCATCGGCCCGCCGCCGGTCTGCAGGAAGTCCCCGACCCGGTCGTTCACGTCTTTCAAGATGTCGGCCAGTTTCTCCTGCTCGATGCCGACCGTCCGCGCACCGGCCGACCAGCGCTGCAGGGCCTCGGGCGTGGCATTGGCGACCTGCGCGAACTGCCGGATCTGGGCGGCACTCTCGGCGGTGGATCGGACGATCAGGCCGAGTGAAGCCGTGGCGGCGGCGGCGGCGGCCCCGAGGGCAAGCCCTGCGCGACGCGCAAAGGCCGCAAGCCGGGTGTTCGCCAGTTCCATCTCGCGCGACAGGCGGCCGAAGCCACGGGCACCGGCGTCACCGATCCCTTCCAGCTCGGCGCGCACGCGGCGTCCGCCCTCCGCCACGAGGCGGACGGAGACCTTTTTCTCAGCCATTGCGGCGTCCTTCCATCTGCTCGTTCAGCTTGCGCAACATCACCGCCTCGATCTCGGGAAGCAGTTCGGCGGCGATCAGCGCGTTGATGCCCAATGCACTCGCCAGTGAAAGCGCGGCACCCATATCCCATCCGATGACGGCACCCGGCGCGATGCGCAGCTGGCCGCCGAGGCGCTGGGTCAGGTCCCAGACCTGCCAGCCCTCGACCGTCTGCGGGCGGTTCAGTCTCGCGGGGCAGTCGGGGCAGGGGCCTGCGCAGGCCGCGCAGTAGCCGTCGCCCCCGCCGAAGGACCAGTCGGCGAGGGCGCGGAGGCGTTTTTTTCCTGATCCAGCATCAGGCCGCGGGCGACGTACTGCGCCTGGAAGGCCTCGAACACCGGCCAGATTTCGAGGAGGGCGTCGATGCCCTCGGGCGAAACGGGGATGATATTGCCCGCATCATCGCCCACACCCTCCCATTCCAGCACGGCGCGCCGGGCGACGGCCTTGGCCATCGCGAGCGCCATGTCCTCCTGGCTTGATGCGTCCGACAGGCCATCGATCATGGGATCGGCCCGGGCGGAGACCATCAGTGCGGTGGTCAGGGGGGCCACCAGCACGCGCAGGCCGGGCAGCAGGTCAAGCCACTCGGGCCGGTTCGACAGGTTCAGGCGGATCATGGTCAATATCCCGTGACGGTGTTGACGAGGACGGCGGTGCACATGCGAGCGGGGCTGGTGGCTTTCGCGGCCTGCCAGTCAAAGGTGGCCTGTATGCCCTGGGGCCCGGGGATCTCGATCCGCGGGACGGGCAGGTAGACGGCATGGGCGGTGAAGGTGAAGCTGGCATTCGCCCCGAGGCT
>JAGRGD010000207.1 GCA_020445665.1 Rhodocyclaceae bacterium | reverse complement strand
TGGCACCCTCGGGCCCCTGCGCCGCGGCCACCGCGGGCTGCACCGCCTTCATGCGGCGCACCAGCTCCTGCGGGTCGACCTGCGGCGCCGGAGCCTCGTCCTGCTGCTGGCCGTCCTCATCCTCTTCCTCGTCGCCCTCGGCCTCGTTCTCGAGGTCGAGCAGGTCCATTTCGGGATCGTCGGGCAGATCCTCGATGTCGCTCTCGATCTCCTGCCCATTCTCGTCCATGACGACGACGTTCAGCATAACCTTGTTGACGCGCAGGAAAATCTTGCACTGCTTGGCCAGCTGGCCGAAGTGGCGCCCGCAGGTCAGCTCGGCCACCTTGCCCCGAACGAACAGGCTCCCGAAGGCGAACTTGTTGGAATCGCCTTCCGCGCGGGCTTCCTTGCCCAGCAGCGAGGCGTTCTTCTTCTTGTGCAGCATCAGCACCGAGTCCGCCGGCTTCTTGCCGGGGACGAAGGCGAAATTGACCGGCTTCTTCTTGGCCTTGCTGATCTTCTTCTTGAGGGCCGGCCCCTGAAGACTTTCGGTCGCCATTGCACACAACTCCTGAAAACGCCTAGAAATCCAATTGACTTTGAGAAAACGATAAGGCTGACTTGGGGTCAAGCCATTGTTTTATTGCGTCGGGTGAAGTTGAACGCAGTCTGCACCGCCGGGGGATGGCTCGTGTCGGACAAGGGGGCCAGGAAGGGCACCCATCGAAGGGAGACTGGATGGACCCGGTAGTTCTGCTGGAACCGCGGAGCGAGGATTCTCCCAGTGGCGAGAACCTCGAATACGATCCTCTGTTCACAGAGATGGAAGATGCCGCCAAGCCGCCGGAGGACAGCCAGTTCGACGGCGAAGAGGATGGCGGCAAGGAGCCCGATTATCGCGAGGTCGCCGAAAAGGCGCTGGCGATCATGGAGCAAAGCCATGATCTGCGTGCCGCCATCTACCTGGCCGATGCACAGCTGCATACCGCGGGGCTGAAGGGCTTTGCCGACGCGACACAGGTGATCCGCGGCTATCTCGAGGATTTCTGGGCCACCTGCTATCCCGATCTCGACGAGGATGACGACAACGACCCGACGATGCGGATCAACGCGATCCAGGGCCTGTGCGGGCAGCCGAACGGGATCGCCGGGCCATCGGCCGTCTACCGCTCGCTGCGCCGGGTTGCGCTGACCGGCAGCAAGAACTTCGGTCCGTTCTCGATCCGCGACATCGAGATAGCCGAAGGCCAGACAGCGGTCCCCGAAGGGATGGAGAACCCGCCCGACAGCGCCTCGGTCTCGGCCGCCTTCCGCGACACCGATCCGGACAAGCTGCAAGAAACGCTCGACCACGCCAAGCGCGCTACCGACAACGTCAAGGCGATCTCGGCGGTGTTCGACGAACAGACCCCCGGTCGCGCCCCGGATCTGGATCCGACGATCAAGCTGCTGGGCCAGATCGCCAAACTGCTGGGCCGCTATGCCGGCTCGGGAAGCGCCGCGCCTGCGGCCGAGGCGGAAGAGGAAGAAGCCGCACCCGCCCCGCGGAGTAGCGGTCCGGCGCCTTCGGGCGGCGCGGTGGGGGCGATCCGGTCGCCCGCCGATGTCAGCAATGCCATCGACCGCATCATCGAATACTACAATCGCTACGAACCCTCGAGCCCGCTGCCGCTCTTGCTGATGCGGGCCAAACGACTCGTCAGTGCCGACTTCCTGACGATCGTCAAGGACATGGCCCCCGGCGGCATCGACAACGTCAATCTCATCGGCGGTCTCGAAGAAGATTAATTTCGGCCCAAATTCGGGCCCTGTGACATTGTTCACAGACCGAAGCAGACTCACCAGGCTATTCAAGGCACATCAAGGAGCACGACATGAGCGGAAGTTCTCAAAAGTTCATCGCCCGGAACAGGGCACCGCGGGTCCAGATCGAATACGATGTGGAACT
>JAGRGD010000206.1 GCA_020445665.1 Rhodocyclaceae bacterium | reverse complement strand
GCGCGGATCGCCGACGGCGCCGGCGCCCCCGGCCCGGCCGAGTTGCTGGCCGACGCCGACACGGCGCTGGCCGACCGGGCGCGGCCCCGCCTGCAGCCGGTGTTCAACCTCACCGGCACGGTCCTGCACACCAACCTGGGGCGCGCGACGCTGCCCGAGGCGGCGATCGCCGCGATGGTCGAAGCCGCCCGCCACCCCTGCGCCCTCGAGTACGACGTGGCCGACGGCGGCCGCGGCGACCGGGACTCGCTGGTCGAGACCCTGCTGCGCGAACTCACTGGCGCGGAAGCCGCCACGGTGGTCAACAACAATGCTGCCGCAGTCTTCCTGCTCCTCAACACCCTCGCCAGCCGCAAGGAGGTGATCGTCTCCCGCGGTGAGCTGGTCGAGATTGGCGGCGCCTTCCGAGTGCCCGACATCATGAAGCGTGCCGGCGCCCGGCTGGTGGAGGTGGGCTGCACCAACCGCACCCACCCCCGCGACTACCGGGAGGCAGTCGGCCCCCGCACCGGCCTGCTGATGAAGATCCACACCAGCAACTACGCCGTGCAGGGCTTCACCGCCAGCGTCCCGCAGGAGGAACTCGCAGCCATCGCCCGCGATCTCGGCGTGCCCTTCGTCGAGGACCTGGGCAGCGGCACGCTGACCGGGCTCGAACAGTGGGGCCTGCCCCACGAGCCGACTCCGCGGGAGGCCATCGCCGCTGGTGCCGACCTGGTCACCTTCAGCGGCGACAAGCTGCTCGGCGGCCCCCAGGCCGGCATCGTGGTGGGCCGGCGCGACCTGATCGCCAAGCTCAAGAAGAACCCCCTCAAACGCGCACTCAGGGTCGGCAAGATTACCCTCGCCGCCCTCGAGGCCGTCCTCCACCTGTACCGGGACCCGGACCGGCTACCCGAGCGCCTCGAGGCGCTACGCCTGCTGACCCGCAGCCAGCCCGACATCCTCGCCCAGGCGGAGCGCCTGCTGCCGGCCGCTCGGGCCGGCGTCGCCGGGCGACCGCTGAGCGTCTCGGTCGAGCCCCTGAGCTCCCAGATCGGCTCCGGCAGCCTGCCCGTGGACCGCCTGCCGTCGGCCGGCCTGGTGTTCCGCCCCCAGCGCCGGGGCGGCGCCCTGAACCGGCTGGAGGCGGCCCTGCGAGCCCTGCCGCGGCCGGTGATCGGGCACATCGCCGACAACGCCCTGCACCTCGACCTGCGCTGCCTGCGGGCCGAGGACGAGGCCCGCTTCCTCGCCCAGCTGCCGGCCCTGGCGACCTGAGCGATGCTGATCGGCACCGCGGGGCACATCGACCACGGCAAGACCACGCTGGTGCGGGCGCTGACCGGCGTGGACGCCGACCGCCTGCCCGAGGAGAAGCAGCGGGGCATCACCATCGAGCTGGGCTACGCCTACACGCCGAGCGCCGACGGGCGGCAGGTGATCGGCTTCATCGACGTGCCGGGCCACGAGCGGTTCGTCCCGACGATGCTGACCGGCGCGGCGGGTATCGACTACGCGCTGCTGGTGGTCGCGGCCGACGACGGGGTGATGCCCCAGACGCGGGAGCATCTGGCGATCCTGTCGCTGCTCGGGGTCTCCCGCGGCGCGGTGGCGATCACCAAGTGCGACCGGGTCGAGGCCGCGCGGATCGACGCGGTGGCGGCCCAGGTGCAGGCCCTGCTCGCGCCGACCCGGCTGGCCGGCAGCCCGTGCCATGCGGTGTCTTCGCCCAGCGGCGAGGGCATCGCCGCGTTGCGCGCGCGGCTCGACCGGGTCGCCGCCGACGAGGCACCGCGGCTGCCCTCGGGGGGCGCGCGCCTGTGCGTCGACCGCCGCTTCGCG
>JAGRGD010000205.1 GCA_020445665.1 Rhodocyclaceae bacterium | reverse complement strand
GGCCAGGTCGAACTTGGAGGCCTCGAGCTCGTCCGGGTCCTCTTCGTCGAGGTCGCGCATCTCGACGATCTCGGGGTGACGATAGAGGGCGTTGGAGTCGAAGTTGAACTTGGCGTCGAGGGCCTTGATGTTGCCGTTGCCTTCGAGGATCAGCGGGTTGATCTCGGCCAGAGAGGCATCGGTCTCCATGTAGCAGGTATAGAGCTTCTGGAAGGTGTCGACCGCCTTGGCCATCGAGGCCTCGGGCACGCCGATACCATTGGCCAGTTCCCTGGCCTGCGCGTCCGTGAGGCCGGCGAGCGGATCGACGAAGACCTTGATGATCTTCTCGGGGGTCTTGGCAGCCACTTCCTCGATGTCCATGCCACCCTCGGAGGACGCCATCATGGCGATCTTCTGGGTCGCACGATCCGTCAGCGCAGCGACGTAGTACTCCTTCTGGATGTCGGCACCTTCCTCGACCAGCAGGCGACGCACCTTCTGGCCTTCGGGGCCGGTCTGGTGGGTGACCAGTTGCATGCCGAGGATCTGCTCGGCGTTGCTGCGGACTTCGTCCATCGAGCGGGCCAGCTTCACGCCGCCGCCCTTGCCGCGACCGCCAGCGTGGATCTGCGCCTTGACGACCCAGATCGACCCACCCAGCGATTCCGCCGCCTTGACCGCCTCATCGACGGTGAAGCACGGCACGCCACGCGGCGTCACGACGCCATACTTCCTCAGTACTTCCTTTGCCTGATACTCATGAATCTTCATGGTAGCCCTTTGATCGGTGCCGCGACCGACCCGGCCGCGAACGCTTAGGTTTATGGGACATTCGGAGGCAAGCCCCCACAGTCGCGACTCCGCCCTCCCTCAGCCGGACTCGCAACCGCTCCCGTGCGCGGCCGCGCCGCGCACGCTTCTCAGAATCATGCAACCCGGAGAATCCCGTAATTATAGCGGAAACGATCAGGCAATTTCAGCCCGATGTGCACCGCAACATGGCATGCAAGGGTCGGGAATGGGCTTCAGCCCCCAGAGCGTCGGCCGTAAACGGAACAATGACACGAAATGCGACGCCGCAAATGGCCCGTCGGGGCGACTTTCCCGCCGATTTCATTACAATGACGGCAAATTTCCCGAGGGACCCGGGACGATCGCTGATCCCAACCGCCCATTCATGATCCAGCGCAACACCATCGCGCCTCTGGTCGCCGCCGCCGCCCTCCTGACTGCAGGAGGCGTCCAGGCCTTCGGGCTCGGCGAAGTGGCGCGGCTTTCCGCGATCGGTGAACCCCTCCGGGTACAGATTCGACTCATCGGCGCCGAGCCCGATCTCGACCCGCGCTGCCTGCGACTGGCGCCGAGCCATGGAGGGGATCTGCCCTGGGTCCGCGATGCGCGCCTGGCGATCGTGCGGAACCTCACCGATGCCTACCTTGAGGTCTCGAGCCACCGACCGGCAAACCACCCGGTCCTGATGCTCGGCGTGGCCTCGGGCTGCGACGGCAGCCTTCGGCGCGAGTACACCCTGCTGTTGCCCCCCAGCAGCGCCCTGACGCCAACGGTCACCGTCGACGACAGCGCGCCGGCCGTGGCGAGTCCGAGCCCGACTGCCGTAGAGCCGGCCAATCCATCCTTGCTGGCCCTCGCGCGCGAAGCCTTCCCCGACGACCGGTCGGCCCGCCGACGCTTCATCGCCGCCGCCCGCCGCCAGGCGCCCGGCCTGTTCCCGAACAGCGCCGCCTTGCGTGCGCCGATTGCGGATCTGTCCCGGCTTGACCTGGATGCCCTGGCCAGCGCGGCCCGCACGCCGCCGAAGCCGCGGCCGGCGCCAAAGACCCCGTCCAAGCCCAGACCGGCGACCACGCCTGAGCCAAGACACGCCAAGGCCACACCAAGGCCAGCGCCCCGAGCGAGTGCGCCCGTCGCCACGCAGCCCCAGCCAGCGGCCCCATCGGACCGGCTGGTTCTGTTTGGCGGGGAGGCCGAGACCCGGCTGCGCCTCAGCCTGTCCCTGTCCGACCCGGGCCGGACCGGCACCACCAGCGAAGCCGAACGGGAGCGCCTGCGCGAAGAGCAGCGCCTCGTCATGGCCCTCGACGACAAGATCATCACGCAGATGGAGCTGGCGGCCCGAATCCGCGAGCTCGAGGCGTTGCAGGCACGCCTGCAGACGGAGTCCCAGCGGCTCGACTCGTTGCTGGCCGACCAGGCGCCGGCGAAGGATCCGGGGCCGGTGGCACAGATGCCGCCCCCGGCCGGATCGCCCCCGCCCCCGCCCGAACCGCAGCAACAGCCACAGCCAGCCCCGCCCGAGGCCACCTGGCCGTCCCTCGCCGCCATCGCCTTTGCCGCGCTGCTCGCGCTCGCGGTGCTGATGCTCTGGTGGCGCCGCCGCCGGGACCGGGAGATTGATGAGGCGCAAACCGACGAGGCTTTCGACTTCGAGCTTCCCGAGTCGCAACTGCCCGACGATATCGACTCCCTTGAGCCCCCCGAGCCGGCGCCCGTGGTCGATGACGACCTGGGCACCGCGGGCCCGGCCATGGAGGTGGACTTCCCGCTTGATGACGGCCTCGACGATAGGGGAGCAGCCCAGCCACCGGCCGTGGATTTCGCGCCCCTCGAGTGGTCGCCCGAAGCAGACGACCTCTCGGCCCGGGCGGCGCCTCCGATTCTCGAAGAAGATCTCGCCGAGGAGCATGAGTCGGCTGTCGAGCTGGCGGACATCATGATGTCCTTCGGCCGCGTCCAGGGCGCCGCCCAGACGCTGGCCGACTTCATCCGCCACAACCCGAAGCAAGGTGTCGCCCCCTGGATCAAGCTGCTGGACGTCTATCGGGCGGCAGGCATGCGCGGCGAGTTCGATGGATTGACCCGCCAGCTCAACGCCACCTTCAATGTCAAGGTGGTCTCCTGGGACGAGTTCGACGCGGTGCGCATGGCCGCCGAGACGCTCGAGTCGATGCCCCACATCGTCGAGCGGCTGCGGTCCTGCTGGCCGACCCGTGAGGCTCAGGTCTACCTCCACACGCTGCTGCGGGACAACCGCGACGGCACGCGACAGGGCTTCCCGATCGCCGTCATCGACGAGATCCTGTGCCTGCTTGGCATGCTGAACGAGCTGGTCGGCCCGTTCCGGCCGCGCCCGGGCGATTTCGGGAGCGAAGACGGCGAAGAGGGCAGTGCCGCCTGAGGCACGATCTTCGTCTCAGGCCGGGTTCGGTATATCCAGGAATCGGGTCTCGAGTCCGAGATGGGATGCGAGGTGTGCCGCCAGCGCCTGAATGCCGTACCGCTCGGTAGCGTGATGGCCCGCAGCCACATAGGGCACGCCCGACTCCCTTGCCAGGTGGGTGGTCTGCTCCGAGATCTCTCCCGAGAGGTAGAGGTCCGCGCCGGCATCGATGGCGGCCTCGAAGAAACCCTGCGCCCCGCCGGTGCACCACGCCACGGTTCGCACGGCGCGGTCGCCATCGCCCACCAGCAGGGCCTCGCGTCCGAGACGCTGGCTGATGTCCCGGCACAGCGTGTTTGCGCCAACCGGCGCATCGAGCCGCGCAAGCCAACCCAGGTCCTGGTCGCCGAATGCCATCTCCCCATGCCAGCCGAGCACGCTGCCCAACTGGGCGTTGTTGCCTATCTCGGGGTGCATGTCGAGGGGCAGGTGATACGCGAAGAGATTGATGTCGTTGGACAGCAAGGTCTTCAGGCGCCTGCGCCGAAGACCGCGCACCCGCGCGTCCTCACCTTTCCAGAAATACCCGTGGTGAACAATGATGGTATCGAACTGCCCCCGGACCGCTTCGTCCAGCAAGGCCTGACTGGCCGTCACACCACACAGGACGCGGCAGACCGCCTCCCTTCCTTCCACTTGCAGTCCGTTTGGGCAATAATCCCGCGCACGGTCGACCGCCAGCAGTTCCGCCAGATGTCGCTCCAGATCCTCCCGCTGCACTTGCACGCTCCTCCTCCTTCGCCAGCCGCGATCTGCAGGTGTCGCTGACCATGCGTCGCATCTGGCTCATCTTCGCACAGGCCGTCACCATCAGCCTCGCGGTCGTGTTCGTGGTCTCAAGCCTGCGCCCCGACTGGCTTCCCGGCGCCAGCCCGGTGTCGGCACCGACCGCCGTCGTCGCGGTCCGCGAGGCGGCGCCCGTCACCGGTGCCGCGCCACGCGCGTCCTATTCCGAGGCGGCCGCGCGGGTCCTTCCGGCGGTGGTCTACATCGCCACCAGCCAGGATGTCCGGACACCACGCAACCCGCTACTGGACGACCCGATCTTTCGCCATTTCTTCGGGGATCGCCTCGACAACCGGCCGGAGCGCCGCTCCTCGGGCCTCGGCTCCGGGGTCATTGTCAGTCGGGACGGCTACATTCTCACCAACAACCATGTGGTGGAATCGGCCGACGACATCGAGGTGACGCTCAATGACGGGCGGCGCTTCCATGCCGAGGAGGTCGGACGCGACCCGGAATCGGACCTGGCCGTGCTACGGATCACCTCGGGCGACGAACTGCCATCAATCACCTTCGCGGCGCCGGATTCACTGGCGATCGGTGATGTGGTGCTGGCCATCGGCAATCCGTTTGGCGTCGGCCAGACCGTGACGATGGGGATCGTCTCCGCCCTGGGCCGCACACAGTTGGGCATCAACACCTTCGAGAACTTCATTCAGACCGATGCCGCCATCAATCCCGGCAACTCGGGGGGCGCGCTGGTCGATGCCACCGGCAACCTGGTCGGCATCAACGCGGCGATCTTCTCCCGCTCCGGAGGCTCGCTCGGCATCGGCTTTGCCATTCCCACCTCGCTGGCCCGGGACGTACTGGAACAGATCATTGCCCATGGCGCGGTGACCCGCGGCTGGATCGGGGTCGAGATCCAGGAAATGACCCCCGAACTGGCGGAATCGTTCGGCCTGTCAGATGACCGCGGCGCGCTGATCGCCGGCGTGGTACGCAGCGGCCCGGCGGATGTGGCGGGCGTGCGCCCGGGCGATGTCATGCTGGCCATCGGCGATATCGAGATCACGGATCCGCGTCAGATGCTGGACATCATCTCGCGCCTGCCGCCGGGCGCCGCAAGGCGATTCCATCTGCGTCGCGCAGGCAGGGAGCTCTCTCTGTCACTGGTCATCGGCACACGCCCGGCCCAGTTGATGTCCGGTCGCAGCGAGTAGGCCAGCCCTGCTCAGGGCTCTTCGGCCTTGGGGACGATGTCGGCCCCTGCTGAGGGTCGGCTGATGCTGCGGGCGACCACGATGCCAAGCTCGTAAAGCAGCCACATCGGTACCGCAAGCATGAACTGGGAGATCACGTCGGGCGGCGTGATGATCGCCGCCACGACAAAGGCGCCGACGATGACATAGGGGCGCCCTTCCTTCAGCTTGTCGACATCCACCACGCCTGCCTTGGTCAGCAGAACGACGATGACCGGCACCTCAAAGGTCAGACCGAATGCCAGGAACATCGTCATGACGAACGACAGGTACTGCTCGATATCCGGCGCGGGCGTGATGCTCTTCGGCGCGAACTCGGCGATGAACTTGAACACCGTGCCGAAGACGAAAAAGTAGCAGAACGCCATGCCGATCAGGAACAGCAGGGTACTGCCCATCACCAGAGGCAGCGCAATGCGCTTCTCGTGGGCGTACAGGCCGGGGGCGATGAAGGCCCACGCCTGAAAGAGCACGACCGGCAGGCACACCACGAAAGCCACCAGCAGGGTGACCTTGATCGGCACGAAGAACGGCGTGACGACGCCGGTAGCGATCATCCGCGTACCCTCGGGCAGGGTCTGCAGCATCGGCTGGGCGAGCACGTCGTAAATGTCTCCGGCCCAGAAGCTCAGGACGGCGAAGACAGCGAGCACCGCGACCACCGCCTTGACCAGGCGGCCGCGCAACTCGATGAGATGGGAAAGGAAGGTATCCTCCAAGGCAAGACTCCGGGGACGCTGTGATCAGGCCTTTCCGGCCTCCTGGCGGCCCGTGTCAAGGCCAAGTTCCATCTGGGGGCCATCCTTCCCGGTGCCGGCTGCGGGTGACACGCTCGCGTCTGCAGCAGGCACCGGCGACTCGGTGCTCGGCGATGACTGCTTGGTTGCTTCCAGCTGGGCTTCGAGATCGGCCAGGCTGGCACGGGCGTCAGCTGTGCCCTCCTCGACCACGGCCTTGGCGTCAGCTACTTCGCTGCGGATCGAGGTCTCGAACTCCCTCGCCGAGTCCTTCATCTCGGTCTGAAGCTTCTTCAGTTCGTCGAGCTGGATCTCGCGCTGGATGTCCGATTTGACGTCAGAGACATAGCGTTGCAGGCGGCCGAGCATGTGCCCCACCGTCCGCGCCACCTTTGGCAGGCGCTCGGGGCCGATGACGATCAGCGCCACAAGGCTGATCAGCATCAGTTCGGAAAAGCCGATGTCGAACATCGTGTCCGCCTACGCAGTCTGCCGGCAGGCCGTCAGGAGTGGGTCTTCTGCTTGGCTTCGCCTTCGATGGTCTGGCCATCGCCGCCGTCCGACAGCTTGCCCGGATCGTCGGTCTGCGCTTCCTTCATGCCGTCCTTGAAGCCCTTGACGGCGCCGCCCAGGTCGGAACCGATGTTACGCAGCTTCTTGGTGCCGAAGACCAGCATCACGATGATCAGGACAATCAGCCAGTGCCAGATGCTAAAGGAACCCATGTGTTTCTCCTCAAACGCGTTTCAGCATCGGGCCAACCGGGTCCGGTCCGCCGACGATGTGCATGTGCAGGTGCATCACCTCCTGGCCGCCAATCGGGCCGGTGTTGATGATGACGCGGAATCCGTCCGTGCTGCCCTGACTGGTCGCGATGCGGTTGGCGACACCGAGCATCCGCCCCATCAGGGCTTCGTCCGATGGTGTCGCCTCGGCGAGCGAGACGATGTGACGACGGGGGATCACAAGGATATGGACAGGCCGCTGCGGCTGAATATCCGGGAAAGCGACAATATCCTCGTCCTCGTAGACGAATTTGGCGGGAATCTCCCCTGCCCCAATCTTGCAGAAGATGCAGTCGGTCATGAGCGACTCCTCACCCCGCGGAGCGGGACTTCTTTTCGTCGATACCCGACACGCCCTCACGCCGGCGGAATTCGGCCAGCACATCGTCCACCGTCAGGCCGAAGTGGGAGAGCAGGATCATGGTGTGGAACCAGACGTCCGTCACCTCCCAGACGAGGTGGAGTCGATCGCCATCCTTGGCGGCCATGATCGTTTCGGCGGCCTCTTCTGCCACCTTCTTGCAGATCGCGTCGGTCCCCTTGGCGTAGAGGCCGGAAACGTAGGACGAGTCGGGATCGGCCGCCTTGCGCTCGGCAAGGGTCTGGGCGACCCGGTGCAACACCTCGATGTCGATCATTTATAGATTTCCTTTGGATCCTTGAGTACGGGCTCGGCGGCGTCCCAGTGGCCGTCTGCCAGGAGTTTCTGAAAGAAGCAGCTTCGCCGACCCGTGTGACAGGCGATACCGCCCACCTGATCGATCTTGAGCAGGACCACATCGGCGTCGCAGTCGACCCGGATCTCGCGCACCTTCTGCACGTGGCCGGACTCCTCGCCCTTGAACCACAGCCGGCGGCGGGAACGGGACCAGTAGACGGCTTCCCCACGGTCAGCCGTCAGTGCCAGCGCCTCGCGGTTCATCCAGGCGAACATCAGGACGTCGCCGGACTCGGCGTCCTGCGCGATGGCAGGCACCAGCCCCTGTTCGTCCCATTTGATGGCGTCGAGCCAGGTTTCGCCGGTCCCGCTCACAGCCGGACCTCGATGCCCCGCGCGCGCATCAGTTCCTTCGCTTCGCGCACCGTGTGCTCGCCGAAGTGAAAGATGCTGGCGGCCAGCACCGCATCGGCACGTCCTTCCGAGACCCCATCGGCCAGGTGCGAGAGGTTGCCGACGCCGCCACTGGCGATCACCGGTATGCGCACCGCGTCCGATACGGCCCGGGTCAGGCCCAGGTCAAAACCGTTCTTGGTGCCGTCCCGGTCCATGCTGGTGAGCAGAATCTCACCTGCCCCGAGGGACTCGACCTGCCGCGCCCACGCCACCGCATCGAGCCCCGTCGGGTTGCGCCCACCGTGGGTGAAGACTTCCCAGCGGCCCGGCTCGACCTGCTTGGCATCGATCGCCACGACGATGCACTGGCTACCGACCTTGCCGCTGGCGTCGGCGACGACCTGCGGGTTGTTGACGGCCGCGGTATTGATGCTGACCTTGTCCGCGCCGGCATTGAGCAGGCGCCGCACGTCATCCACCGTCCGCACACCGCCGCCGACGGTCAGCGGAATGAAGACCTGCTCGGCCACCTGCTCGACGACATGAAGAATGATGTCTCGCGCGTCGGAGCTGGCGGTGATGTCGAGGAAGGTGATCTCGTCTGCGCCCTGGTCGTCGTAGCGTCGGGCCACTTCGACCGGGTCGCCGGCGTCACGCAACTCGACGAAATTGACGCCCTTGACCACACGCCCGGCGTTGACGTCGAGGCAGGGGATGATTCGCTTGGCCAGCATCGCGTCGGCGCTCAGTCGCCGAGTTCGTCGGCGCGCGCCTGGGCGGCCGCGAAGTCCAGCGTGCCCTCGTAGATCGCACGCCCGGTGATGGCGGCCTCGACCCCTTCGCTCTCGACCGCGCACAGCGCATCGATGTCCTTGATGCTGGCAATGCCACCGCTGGCAATCACCGGGATACGCAGCGCCTGGGCGAGCCTGACCGTGGCATCGACATTCACGCCGGACAGCATGCCGTCCCGCCCGATGTCGGTATACACGATGCTTTCGACGCCGTAGTCCTCGTACTTCTGGGCGAGGTCGATGACGTCGTGCCCGGTCATCTTGGACCAGCCGTCAGTGGCCACCTTGCCCTCCTTGGCATCGAGCCCGACGATGATGTGGCCCGGGAAAGCGGTGCACGCATCCTGCAGGAAGCCCGGATTCTTGACTGCCGCCGTACCGATGATCACGTACGAGATACCGTCATCGAGGTAGCGCTCGATAATGTCGAGGTCGCGGATGCCACCGCCGAGCTGCACCGGAATCTCATCGCCCACCTCGGCCACGATAGCCTTGATGACCGCCTCGTTCTTCGGCTTGCCGGCGAAGGCGCCATTCAGGTCGACCAGATGCAGTCGCCTGGCCCCCAGCTCGACCCAGTGCCGCGCCATCGCGACCGGGTCTTCCGAGAAGACCGTTGCATCGTCCATTTCGCCCTGCCTGAGGCGAACACAGTGACCATCCTTGAGATCAATGGCGGGAATCAAGAGCATGTCGGAATGCCGATGGGTAGTTCGGGACTGTTGAGGAAAGTTGTGGAGATCGTCGGATCAGGGCTGCCAGGCGAGAAAATTGCGCAACAGCTGAAGGCCGGCTTCGGCACTTTTCTCGGGGTGGAACTGGACTGCGAAGATATTAGCCCTGGCGACCGCACTGGTAAAGCTCAGGCCATAGCCCGTGGTACCGGCGACCAGGTCTGCGTCGCGCGGATCGACGTAATAGCTGTGCACGAAATAGAAGCGGGCGTCATCCTCGATACCGGCCCACAGGGCATGGGGCTTGGCCTGGCGGACCCGGTTCCAGCCCATGTGCGGCACCTTCAGGCGACTGCCGTCCGGCGCATGCATGGCTGCCTCGGGAAAGCGACGGACCTCACCGGCAAACACGCCGAGCCCGGCCACATCCCCCTCCTGGCTGTGTTCAAAGAGCATCTGCTGCCCAATGCAGATCCCCAGAAACGGCTTGCGCGCCGCGGCCTCGAGCACGGCCGGGCGCAGGCCACGCAGCTCGAGTTCGCGCATGCAGTCGGGCATCGCGCCCTGACCTGGAAACACGACCCGGTCCGCGCCCGCCACCACGGCGGGATCTGAGGTCACCTCGACGCGGGCCGATGGACCGGCCACGTGCTCGACGGCCTTCTCGACCGAGCGCAGGTTGCCCATTCCGTAGTCGATGACGGCGATGCTGTTCATGCGAGTGTCTGTCTGTAGCGAAGGGGCCCGACGCACTGCCCGGGGGCGCGGGTCACAAAGACCCCTTGGTCGAGGGGATCGTGTCGGCCAGCCGGGGATCCGGTGTCACGGCCATGCGCAGCGCCCGGCCGAAGGCCTTGAACAGGGTCTCGCACTGGTGGTGTGCATTGCGGCCCCGCAGGTTGTCCGCATGCAGGGTCACCAGCGCATGATTGACGAAGCCCTGGAAGAATTCGTACACCAGTTGCGTATCGAGCCCGCCGATGCTGCCTGCCGTGAAGTCCGCCTCGAGCACCAGGCCGGGCCGGCCCGAGAGGTCGACCACCACGCGGGAGAGCGCCTCGTCGAGCGGCACATAGGCATGACCGTAACGGGTCAGCCCCTTCTTGTCGCCAACGGCCCGGGCAAACGCCTGCCCGATCGCAATACCGACATCCTCAACCGTGTGGTGTCCGTCGATGTGCAGGTCGCCCTTGGCCTCGACCTCGAGATCGAACGCCCCATGGCGGGCAATCTGGTCGAGCATGTGATCGAAGAAACCGATGCCGGTGTCGAGTCGCGAGACCCCGGTGCCATCCAGGTCGAGCTTGACCCGGATGCGGGTTTCCAGCGTGTCGCGAGAGATGTCGGCTTGCCTCATGGCGGGCTTCAGGGCGCTTGGGCGCAGGGATTCTGGCGTGGTCGGCCATGATAGCATCTCGCCCTGATTCGCGTGGAACACGCACCTGCCCGAGCCCCAAACCATGAGCCAATACTGGAGCACCGTCGTTCGAGGTCTGACCCCCTACGTCCCCGGGGAGCAGCCCAAGCTGTCGAACCTCGTCAAGCTCAACACCAACGAATGCCCGTATCCGCCCTCGCCGGCGGTCCTCGAGGCCATCGCCGACGAACTCGGCGCGGATGGGGCCTCGCTGCGGCTCTACCCGGATCCCAATGCCGACGCCCTCAAGGCAGCCATCGCCAGCCGCTTCGACGTCTCTGCAGCCGAGGTCTTTGTCGGCAACGGCTCGGACGAGGTGCTGGCGCACACCTTCCAGGCGCTGCTCAAGCACGATCAGCCGATCCTCTTCCCCGACATCACCTACAGCTTCTACCCGGTCTATTGCGGCCTCTATGGTGTCGAGTACCGCACCGTGCCGCTGGACGAGCGCTTCGCGCTGCGCGTCGAGGACTACGCGACACCGAACGGCGGCATCATCTTCCCGAACCCGAATGCCCCGACCGGACGCCTGCTGCCCCTCGAGGCGGTCGAGCGCATCGTCGCCGCCAACCCGGCGTCGGTGGTGGTTGTGGATGAGGCCTACGTGGATTTCGGCGGCGACTCCGCCGCGCCGCTGGTGGCTGACCATCCCAATCTGCTGGTCGTGCACACCCTGTCGAAATCCCGCTCGCTGGCCGGCATGCGGGTCGGATTCGCCCTGGGCCAGGCGCCCCTGATCGAGGCCCTCGAGCGGGTCAAGAACAGCTTCAACTCCTACCCGCTCGACCGGCTGGCGCAGCGCGCGGCGATCGCGGCGCTGGCGGATGGCCCCTGGTTCGACCGCTGCCGGCAGCGGGTGATCGACTCCCGCACGCGCCTCGACCGGGCGCTTACCGCGCAGGGGTTCGAGGTCCTGCCCTCGGCGGCCAACTTCGTCTTCGCCCGCCATCCGGCCCACGACGCGGCCGGGCTCGCCGCCGCGCTGCGCGAGCGCAAGGTCATCGTGCGGCACTTCCGCCTGCCGCGGATCGACCAGTTCCTGCGCATCACGGTCGGCACCGACACCGAATGCGATGCGCTGCTGGCGGCCCTGGCCGAGATCCTCGGCGGCGCCTGATCAGTCGCCGGCGAGCAGGCGGCGGACGTCGGCCGTGATCCGGTCGGCCTGCTCCCCATGCTTGACGTACAGGCGAAGGCGCCCGGCCGGATCGAAGAGATAGGTCCCGGCCGAGTGATCGACCGTATAGGTGCTGCCGCTGGTGTCTCCGGCCTTGCGGTAGAAGACGCGGAAGTCCTTGGCCACCCGCGCGGTCGTGTCGGCATCGCCAAACAGGCCGACAAATCGCGGATCGAACAGCGGCACGTACTCGGCGAGCAGCGCCTGGGTATCCCGCTCCGGGTCCACCGTCACGAACAGTACCTGGAGTCGATCGGCGTCATCGCCGAGTTGGCGCATCACCTCGGCCATTGTGGATAGCGTGGTCGGGCAGACGTCCGGGCACTGGGTGTAGCCGAAGAAGATCGACACCGCCTTGCCGCGGTAGTCGGCCAGAGTACGGGGCTGGCCGGTGTGGTCGGTCAGGGAGAAGCCGCGGGCGTAGTCGGCACCGGTGATGTCGGTGGCGTTGAACGGCGGCTTGGAAGGCCCCTCGGAGCAGGCGGTGAGTGCCAGCAGCGAGAGGACGGCCAGGAATTTTCGGATCATGACGGAGCCCCGCGGCGGCCCCGGGGTTGGGTCAGCCGATCCGCAGGTAGTGATCGACGAGCAGGGCCGCAAACAAGGCCGAAAGATACACGATCGAGAAGCGGAAGGTCTTGCGGGCGCGGTCGTCGCTGTAGTCGCGCCACAGCGTCCAGGCGCGCTGCAGGAACATGCCCCCCAGCAGCATCGCCGCCGCCAGATAGATCATCCCGCTCATGCGCGTGGCAAAGGGCAGCAGCGTGACGCCGAACAGCACCATCGTGTAGAGCAGGATTGACAGGCGGGTGAAGGCCGAGCCGTGGGTGACCGGAAGCATCGGCAGCCCGGCCTTCGCATAGTCGGCGGTCCGGTACAGGGCCAGCGACCAGAAGTGAGGCGGCGTCCAGGCGAAGATGATCAGGAACAGCAGCAGGGCGTCGGCCGTGACCTCGCCACTGACGGCGGCCCAGCCGAGCACCGGCGGCATCGCACCGGATGCGCCGCCAATGACGATGTTCTGCGGCGTCCGCGGCTTGAGAAGCACGGTGTAGACCACCGCATAGCCGACGAAGGTCGCCAGTGTCAGCCACATGGTCAGCGGATTGACCGCCCCGTAGAGGATCAGCAGGCCACTGCCGCCGAGGGCCGCCGCGAAGGCCAGCGTCTCGCCGGAGCCCAGCTCGCCCCGCGGCAGCGGGCGCGCCCGGGTGCGCTGCATGCGCGCGTCCAGCTCCTGCTCGATCAGGCAGTTGATCGCCGCCGCCGCGCCGGCGACGCAGGCGATGCCGAGGGTCGCCGCGAACACCGTGGCCGCCGGCGGCAGGCCCTCGGGCACCGCCAGGAACATGCCGATCACCGCGCAGAACACGATCAGGGTGTTCACCCGCGGCTTGGTCATCACATAGAAGCTCTTCAGCTTCTGACCACCCAGGCGGCCCTCAAGCGTAAGCGTTCGCATTCCTGTTCTCCTCCATCGGGCGCAGCACGCGGACACGCGTCAGGCCATGATTGATCCGCACCAGCGCCAGCAGCAGGACCGCTGCGCCACCGTTGTGGGCGACCGCGAGCGGCAAGGGCAGGCTCATCCAGACATTGGCGATGCCGAGTGCGAGCTGCCCCCCCAGCGCAGCCAGCAGCAAGGCCGACAGGGGGCGCAGGCCGGCATGCCTCACCATCAGGATCGCCAGGACAAGCAGGTAGCCGGCCAGCAGCAAGGCGCCGAGCCGGTGGGTCCAGTGGATCGCCGTCAGCGCTTCCGAGGTCAGCAGTTCACCGTTGGCGTCCATGCCGAGTTCGCGCACCACGTGGAAGGCATTGGCGAAGTCCGCGGCGGGCATCCACTCGCCATGGCAGGTCGGGAAGTCCTGGCAGGCCAGCGCGGCATAGTTGGTGCTAGTCCAGCCGCCCAGCGCAATCTGCGCGACCACCAGCACGAGGCCCAGCCGCGCCGCCGCCACGAGCCCCGCCGGTGATGGCCGGCTGGCGACCCGGTACGCCCGCAGCGCCAACCAGCCCAGCAACGCGAGGGTCGCCATGCCGCCCAGGAGGTGGCCGGTGACGATGGCCGGCTTGAGCAGCAGCGTGACGGTCCACTTGCCAAGCAGACCCTGGAAGATCACCACGCCGACCAGGGCCAGCGCCACCCCCGGCGCGCTGCCCGCCGTCCGGCGGTGGCGCCACGACAGGGCCGCGATGGCGAGGATCAGCAGGCCCAGGCTCGCAGCCAGGTAGCGGTGAACCATCTCCTTCCAGGCCTTGGGCAGGCTCACGGGGCCACCCGGCTGTGCCGACTCCGCGGCGCGGATCTCGTCGGCCGCGTGGGCCGGCGTGAGCTGTCCGTAGCAGCCCGGCCAGTCCGGGCAGCCCAGTCCGGCGTCGGACAGGCGCACGTACGCGCCCAGCACGACCACTACGAAGGTCAGGCCGAGCGCGAGGAGGATCAGGCGGCGCAGGGTCTTCATCCGATGCGGGAGTACTTCAGCAGGCGGGCCAGGTCACGGATCATCCGCTTGGGGTCGGGATCGACGGGGAAGCGCATCATGACGTGGCCGAGCGGATCGAGCAGCAGCACCTGTTCGGTCGCCGGAAGGGCGGCCAGCGCCGCGCGGTCCACCTGCGCCACGACCATCCCGTCCGCCTCGGTCCGCTCGCCGGTCCCATCGCTCCCGGCGCGCAGCCACAGGCGCTCGACCCGGTCCATGTGCTCGCCCTGGGCCGTGCGCACCTGGCGCATGTAATAGAGCGCCGTCTCGCAGTCCGCATCACAGGGCCCGTCGGAGGCATAGACGAGGGTCCAACGGCCCCGCAGGTCGTCAGCAAGGGGGGCGAGAGGCGACGGCAGCGGCGACGGCTCGAGCAGCTCGCCATAGTTCACGCGCCCTTCCGGCTGCCACAGGTAGTAGGTCGCGTACGACGCCACCACCGGCAGGGTGCAGACCAGAGCCAGCAGCAGCAGGGTGCGACGACCCTTACGCTTGTTCACCACGGGAAAATTCCCTCCATCCGAAAAACGCGGTCAGACTGGCCACCAGCGTCGCCAGCCCGAACCACTGCACCGCGTAGCCCTTGTGCCGGTCGATTCCGGCGTCCGGCCGCTGCCAATCGCGTACCAGGGGCTCCCCCTGCTGAGGCGACTGCAGCACGATCCAGGGCGCGACGGCCCGCCCGATCAGGGCCCCGATCTCGTCCGGCACCAGGTGCTGCCGGACGATGCCGGCCTCGGGTTGCGCCAGGCGGAAGGGGTCCGCCTCGGGCATCCTCACCACACCGCGCACCTCGAGCGGCCCGGTTGGCGGCGACACGTCGGGCAGTTGCGAGCGATCCTGACCGAGCGGCGTCCAACCCCGATTGACCAGCACCACCCTGCCGTCGTCGAGCCGCAGGGCCGACACCACGTGGTAGCCGGGACGTCCTGCATGGACCCGGTTGTCGATCAGGAAATCGGCGCCCTCGAGCCAGTCGCCGTGCAGCACCACCGGCTGCCACGCCTCGGGCACCTCGGTCGCCGGCAGCGGCGCCGCGGGGCGTGCCGCCATGCGATCGAAGTGCGCCTGCAGCGCCGTCTTCTCGTCTGCCCGGCGCAGCTGCCACTGGCCGAGTTCGAAGCCGGTCACTGCCAACACGACGCCCACCCCAAACGGCACCAGTCGCCCCCATCTCATGGCGTCGCCCGGCGCGGGCAAGCCGCTGGGCGAACCTCTGCCGGGGGGTTAGACTCCCAGGACACCGACTGGAGAACTGCCGTGCGGGTCGTCGTCATCGTGTTTCTGTTGCTGATCCTGTTGAGCCTGGGCTCCGCCCTGCTGTTCCTGTTCCGCGACCGGGGCACCGGTGGCACCCGCACCGTCAAGGCGCTGGCCGTGCGCGTCGGCCTGTCCATTGCCCTCTTCGTGCTCCTGATGGCCGGCTACACGAGCGGCCTGATCACCCAGCGCCTATAGCCAGTACACCACCACGAAGAGGAACAGCCACACCACATCGACGAAGTGCCAGTACCAGGCCGCCGCCTCGAAGGCAAAGTGACGGTGGGCGGTAAAGTGGCCCGCCCGGGCCCGAAACAGCATCACCAGCAGCATGATGGCGCCGATCGTCACGTGCAGGCCATGGAAGCCGGTCAGCATGAAGAAGGTCGAGCCGTAGATGCCGCTGGTGAGCTTGAGGTTCAGTTCGCCGTAGGCGTGGGCGTACTCGTAGATCTGCAGACTGAGGAAGAGCGCGCCCAGCGCGATCGTCATGATCAGGCCATTGATCAACTGGCTTCGCTTCTCGTTCGTCAGGCCCCAGTGGGCCCAGGTCAGCGTCGCGCCGGAGGTCAGCAGGATCAGCGTGTTGATCGCCGGGATGCCCCAGGCCCCCATCGGCGTGAAGGCCTCCTCGACCACCGGCCCGGCGTTCGGCCAGGTCGCCTCGAAGCCCGGCCACAGCAAGGCGTTGTCCGCATCAGCCAGCCATGGCAGACCGATCGCGCGGACGTAGAAGAGGACGCCGAAGAAGGCCGCAAAGAACATCACCTCGGAGAAGATGAACCAGCCCATGGACCAGCGGAAGCTGCGGTCCACCTTGTTGCCGTAGCTGCCCCCCTCCGACTCGCGAACCACCTGGCCGAACCAGCCGAACAGCATGTAGATGAGGATCGCCAGGCCGCCGAACACCAGCGCCTTGCCGGGTCCCGCGTTGTTGAGCCACATGACGGCGCCGCCCCCCATCAGCAGCAGCGCGATGGATCCGAAGATCGGGTACTTGGACGGTTCCGGTACGAAGTAGTGCTCCGAGGTGTGGCCCATCAGCGTGTCTCCCCTTGTTCAGCGTCGACGGCGGCCGTCGCCCGGCACCCGTCGCCCCATTCCGCCACGATGCGCCGGCTCACCCCGGCACCACCCAGCTCACAACCATGACCAGGCTCAGCACGAAGATGAGCCCGCCGAGAATGCCGGCGACGATGACCGCCCGTGGGTCGAGCGAGCGCGCATCGTCCTGGTAGTCGCGGCGCTTGCGCACGCCGACGAAGGACCACAGCACGGCGCGCATGGTGGCAAGAAAGCCGGCCCGCTCCGGTGCGCCGGCCATCATCCCGCGCCCCCGCCACCCGCCTTGCCCGTTTCCACGCCGGCCTGCGTGCCGGCGACTTCGAAGAAAGTGTAGGACAGGGTCACGGTGGTCACGTCGTCGGGCAGGTCGGCATCCAGCACGAACACCACCGGCATGATCCGCTTCTCACCCGCTGCCAGGGTCTGGCGCTCGAAGCAGAAGCAGTCGAGCTTCTGCACGTGCTTGCCGGCAATGCGCGGCCCGTAGCTGGGAATCGCCTGTCCCGCCACCGCATGGTCGCGGGTATTGACCACCTCGAAGGCTGCCTGCACCAGCTCGCCGGGGTGCACCTGCACGGCCCGATCGACCGGTCGGAACTGCCAGGCCAGGTCGTGGGTATTGGTATCGAACTCGATGGTCACGCGGCGGGAGGTGTCGACCTGGGTATTGACGACCGTGCGCTCGTTGTCGCGCCCGAGGTCGTTGATGCCGGCAACACGACAGATGGTGTCGTAGAAGGGCACCAGCAGAAAGCCGAAGCCGAACATCGCAAAGGCACCCACCGCGAGGCGTACGAGCAGGGTCCGGTTGTCGCTGGTCTGGCTCATAGTCCGACCAGCGCAACCTTGACCATGATGCCGACGAAGAAGACGCCGGCCAGGACCAGCAGCAACAGCGCGGACCGGAAATTACGCGGGCGACGGTCGTCGGCCATGAGCATCTCAGCGCACCACCGGCGCTTCTTCGAAGGTGTGGTGCGGCGCCGGCGAAGGCACGGTCCACTCCAGTCCCTCGGCTGCCTCCCAGCTTCGCGCCGCGGCCCGCTCGCCGCCCCGCGCGCACTTGACGATGGCCAGCACGAAGAGCAACTGCGAGAAGCCGAAGCCGAACGCGCCGATCGTGGCAAGCGCGTTGAAATCGGCGAACTGCAGGCCGTAGTCGGGAATCCGCCGCGGCATGCCGGCGAGACCCAGGAAGTGCATCGGGAAGAAGGTGATGTTGAAGAAGACGATCGAGCACCAGAAGTGCCATTTTCCGATCGTCTCGGAGGGCATGAAGCCGGTCCATTTCGGCAGCCAGTAATAGGCGCCGGCGAACAGCGCGAAGAGCGAGCCGGCCACCAGCACGTAGTG
>JAGRGD010000204.1 GCA_020445665.1 Rhodocyclaceae bacterium | reverse complement strand
TGCTCCGGCACCCGCTCGAGTGGCGGGAACCGGACGGAGCTGCTGCGGCTCTGGCCGACGCCGAGGGCCAGCGCCAACGAGAACCGGCAGACGAAGCCGACGCCCTCGCAGGCAGCGGGGCAGCATGGGATGAACCTTGCGACGACGGCCGCGATGTGGCCGACCCCGCAGACCGACAGCTTTCGCAGCAGGGGTGGCGCGCGGAAGGACGAGAAGGGTCTGGACCTTCTGGCGAGGGACTGGCCGACGCCGATGGCCAACGACGGCTGCAAACCGAGCGCGGGCAACCGGCGGACAGCCGACCTGACCCATGCGGCCGGGATGTGGATGACGCCGACGGCGCGGGATCACAAGGATGGGGCGACGACATTGGCGAACACGCCGGTGAACGGCCTGCTTGGCCGCCAGGTCCTCGTGACGCCGATGGTTGGGAGCGATACCTCCGAGCCGCGCCGGACCTTGAACCCGCTGTTCGTCGAGGCGCTGATGGGCTGGCCCACCGGGTGGACCGGCTTCGCCTCTGTGGCAACGGCGTGGTCCCCCTGGTTGCAGCGCATGCGCTCAGAACTTTGGCTGCTGAATTGCTGGCCGGTGGATGAGGTCACGACATGAAGCAATCCCGCCTCATGTCGCTGGTCGAAGCGGTTGCCAACGTGATTGTCGGCTACGGCGTCGCGGTCGTGACGCAACTGGTGGTCTTCCCGTGGTTTGGGTTGCCCGCCCGCCTCGACGACGCGATGGCGATCGGGGCCATCTTCACTATCATCTCGATACTGCGCAGCTTCCTGCTGCGGCGGGTGTTTGAGGCGGTCCGGGTCGGCGGTCAGTTCCGAGACTGATCCTCAAAGATGCGGAGCATTTCCTCGACCCAGTCCTCGTCCTCGCTGCGCATCAGCACGGCCACGAGGAGCTGGGTCAACCGGGGCACCGGCGTGTCGGGCGGGTTGTCGGGCAGGAAGAAGGAGAACTCCCCCTCGGCAGAGACGACGAGGGCAGAACTGCCGGGTGGCAAGACCGTGCCGTGATCGGTGAAAATGTCGGTCATGGGATCACCAGTAGTACTTGTGGGGTTTGTGGTTGCCTAGATCCCAGATCAGGATATCGGGATCGGCGCCATGCAAAAGCCTGACGGACGTCATCGCGGTGCGCCTGCGGCGCGGACGGCTGTGGAACAGGATGTTCCAGTGCGACGGCGTTCCGTTCGGAAACGCGCCGATGCTGCGGCTCTTGGTTCTGGGTTTCTTGCGCTTGTGGTTCATCGATCTTCCTCCGGAAATTGCAGACATGCGACTGCCTGCGGTCCGGAGGGCCACGAATGAGGAACCAGCGATAAGGGTCAAAGTCGGGATGATTTTCGCGGGAACGCACATATCACGGCTCTGCCCGAACGTAAACCGCCGCCCCGAAAGGCGGCGGCATCCGGTTCGGGGCGGCAGCATTCAGGCTGCCGGAAGTTTGTAGGCCCGTCCGCGCCCTTCGATCTTCTCCGAGACCACCTCGAGCCCGAGCTTCTTTTTAAGCGCCCCGGCCATTGCACCCCTGACTGTGTGACCAGCCCATCCGAGTGCGCTGGCGATCTCCTCGATGGTCGCACCGTCCGGCGCGCGCAGCATGGCGATCAGCGTGGCCTGCTTGGTGCCCTCGCGCGGGGTGCGCGTCTTGGGCGCAGCCTCGGGTTCGGTGGGAGCGTCCGGCGCGGACTCCTCGGTCGGCGCGTCCGTCGTGCCCGCAGGCGCGGGGTTCGCGTCCTCGGGCTCGATGCCGATGGCGGCAAGGCCTGCATCGGTGGCGACCAGCGTGACGCC
>JAGRGD010000203.1 GCA_020445665.1 Rhodocyclaceae bacterium | reverse complement strand
GCCGGGCCGCTACTCGACGCCGTGCATCATCTTGGCCAGCGGCTTGGACAGGGCCACGAGGAACAGGCCGATGCCCACCGTCACCCACCCCATGCTGCCGTAGACCGAGACGTAGTTGGCCAGGCTCTGGGCCGGATCCATGGTCGCCACGTCGACGCCCTCGCCGGCGCCGGTGAACTTGGCCAGCACCGAGGCCAGGTAGTTGCTGAAGGCCCAGGACAGGAACCATGCGCCCATGACGGTGCCGGTCATGTGCTTGGGCGCGAGCTTGGTCACCATGGACAGCCCGATAGGCGAGAGGAAGAGCTCGCCCGTCGTGTGCAGCAGGTACATGAGGGCCAGGATGACCAGCGGCACGCGGAACATGTCGTCGGCGAGGTGCGACCCCACCAGGAGCAGCAGGTAGCCGAGGCCGAGCTGCACGATGCCCAGGCCGAACTTCATGGGGATGTTCGGATTCCGGTTCATGGCCGACAGCTTGACCCACATGACCGAGAACACGCTGCCGAAGAGGATGATGAAGGCCGCGTTGAACGACTGGGTCGCGCTGGCGGTCATGGTGAACAGCCCGAACACGTCGCGGTCGACGTTCCGGTCGGCGAAGAGCGTCAGCGAGCTGCCCGCCTGCTCGAAGCACGCCCAGAAGACCACGTTGAAGACCATCAGCGTCAGCAGCACGAGGATCCGGTCGCGGACGATCCTGCCCGCCTTGAAGCCCTCGCCGAGCAGCGTCACGCAGACGAAGACCATCAGGCCGATCAGGATCCAGAACAGCAGGTCGAGCCCCAGGAAGGTCAGCTGGGTGCCCCAGTTGATCAGGGCGTAGATGCCGGGGATCGCCGCCAGCGAAATGACGTAGACCGGCATGGCCCACTTCCTGTAGCGCTCCGGATCGGCCGGTTCGCCGTGGCCCTCGAGGTAGCGCTGCCCCCACCAGAACTGGGCGACGGCGATGAGCATGCCCACGCCCGCCAGGGCGAAGCCGATGCGGAAGCCGTACTTCTCGCCGATGGGCGAAATCGCCACCGTCGCCAGCAGCGCGCCGATGTTGATGCCCATGTAGAAGATGGTGAAGCCCGAGTCGCGCCGCGGGTCGCCTTCCGCGTAGAGCCGGCCGACGATGGTCGAGATGTTGGCCTTGAAGTAGCCGTTGCCGATGACGATGGCCCCCATGCCGAGGAAGAGCCAGAAATCGTTGCCCCCCAGGATCAGGAACTCGCCGATGGCCATGACCACGCCGCCGAACATGATGGCGCGGCGGTAGCCCAGCACCGCGTCGGCCAGGCGTCCGCCCCACACCGGCGCCGCGTACACCAGGGCGGTGTAGGCGCCGTAGATGCCGAAGGCCTTGACGTCGCCCATCATCAGGGCCTTGGTCAGGTACAGGGTGAGCAGGCCGCGCATGCCGTAGTAGCACAGGCGCTCGAACATCTCGGCGCCGAAGCACACGTACAAACCCTTGGGGTGTCCTGCGTTGGACATGATTCCTCCACGGTTCGGGGATTCCTTCCGCGCCGGCGCGCGGGCGTCAGGGGGGCATTGCGGGAACCGGGTGATACTACCGGGGGGTGCGGGGCAAGTCAAGACGGCGGGCGCCCGGGGGCGCCCGGACCGCCTGCGCCGTCGCGGCGCGGATCAGGCATTCAACCGCCACAGGGTGAAGTTCAGCACGGCCGCGAAGGCCACCCAGGCCAGGTAGGGCGCCAGCAGCCAGCCGGCGGTGCGGGAGTGCCGGGCGAAGGCGCGCGCCGTGGCCAGGATCGCCGCCCACAGCACGAGCATCTCCACCAGCCCCCACCCCATCAGGTGCGCGCCGAAGAAGACGTACGACCAGAGGGCGTTCAGGCCGAGCTGCAGCCCGAAGAGCAGCAGCGCCCCCCGCGCCCCGCGCCAGCCGGCGCGGCGCCACACGAGCCAGGCCGCGACGCCCATGGTGACGTACAGGAAGGTCCACACGGGCCCGAAGACCCAGGCGGGCGGGTTCCAGGACGGCTTGGTCAGCCCGACGTACCACATGCCCGGCAGCCAGCGCGAGCCGGCCAGACCCGCCGAGAGGGCCAGCAGGATGAAGCCCGGCAGGGCCAGGACGCGCCCGCGGCGCCCCATCCTAGCCCAACCCCCAGTGCACGCTGAACAGCCGCACGCCCGACGACTCGAGGGCCGCGATCACCGCGTGGGCCGCCTTGTCGGTGACGCCGCGGTGGTAGAGGCGCACCGCCAGGCGCGTCTCGGCGCGCGCGGTCTCGAAGTCGCGCCGGATCTCGCAGCTGAGCACCTTCATGCCCTGGGCCCGCACGATGTCGATCACCTGCGAGGCGGTGACGTCCAGCGGCGTCACCACGACCAGGTGGCGGTAGGAGTCCTTGGCGTAGCGGTGCTCGACGAGCTTGAGCAGGATCAGGGCGAGCAGGGCCACGACCGTCGTCACCACACCGACCCCGTGCTGCCCGGCGCCGGCGGCCATGCCCACGGCGGCGGCGGTCCACAGGCAGGCCGCCGTCGTCAGGCCGCGCACGTCGCGGCCGGTCTTGAGGATCACGCCCGCGCCGAGGAAGCCGATGCCGGTGACGACCTGGGCGGCGATGCGGCCGGGATCGGCCACGAAGCCGAGGCCGTCGGCGCGACCGGGGATCTTGGCCGAGAGGATGGTGAAGACCGCCGCGCCGAGGCTGACCAGCAGGTGGGTGCGCAGGCCGGCGGCGCGGCCGTGCTTGTCCCGTTCGAGGCCGATCAGGCCGCCCAGCACGGCGGCGGCGAGCACGCGCCCCAGGGTCGAATCCAGGAAGATCTCGAATCCGTTCACGGACACCTCCACAGGCGGGGTCAGAGAGCGTTGCGGGGCGGCACCAGCACGTTGGCCAGGAGCAGCCCGGCCACGAGGGACACCGCCACCAGGATCGTGGTGAACGCCGTGTCGATGCCCGACAGGACGTCCTTCTCCATCAGCAGCTCGAGGCTGCGGTAGCCGATGCTCCCGGGCACGAGCATGATCAGCGACGGCACGACGAGCACCACCGCCGGCCGCCGCCGCCAGCGGGCGTACACGTTGGCGACCAGGCCGGCGAGCAGGGCGCCGACGGCGGCACCGAGCAGGGGGCCGAGCCAGGCCACGCCCAGACGCGAGCCCCAGAAGGCGACCACCGTGCCCAGGGCGATGGCCGGCAGTTCGCGCCAGCGGGCGCGGAAGAGCACGGTCAGCGCCGGCGCGGTGACGGCCAGGGCGGCCCACACCGTCCAGCCGGGCAGCGGTTGCGGCAGGGCGGCGGGCGCCTCGCCCACGAGCAGGGTCGCGGCCCGCCCCCCCACGGCGGCGCCGATGCCGAGCTTCATGAAGGCCATCATGGCACCCGAGAAGCGCGCCGTGCCGCTGACCAGGTGCCCGGTGCCGAGCTCGTTCAGGGCGAGGGTCAGGCTCAGGCCGGGCAGCAGCACGATCAGGCTGGCCACGACGACCGGTCCCGGCGCGGCCGGGAAGACGGCCGTGCCGAGGGCCACGGTGAGGAAAGCGACCAGGGCCGCCACGAGGAACTCGAAGATGCGGGCCACGGTCACGCGGCGCTCGGCCAGGACGGCGATGACCCCGGTGAGCAGGCCGAGGCCGCCGGCGAGGACCATCTCGGCCACGCCGCCGCCGAAGAAGCGCGCCACGGCGCAGCCGGCCGCGCCGAAGGCCAGGGCGGTGGTCCAGGGGCCGTAGCGCGGCGGGGCCGCCGCGATCTCGCCCAGGCGGCGGTCGGCGGCGGCGAGCTCGATCTCGCCCCGGTACAGGGCCTCGACGACCTCGTCCAGCTCGACGAGACGGTCGAGCTCGAGCTGGCCGGGCGCCACGCGGCTCAGGGCGGTGTGCTGCGCCCCCACCTCGCCGAACGAGGAGATCAGGGAGGTCGGACCGGAGAAGAACTCGGCGCGGATGCCCAGGCGCGAGGCGGCGTTGCCGAGGGCGTCCTCGAGGCGATGGGCCGGGATGCCGTAGCCGTGCAGGGCGCGGCCGAGGCCGATGAGGAAGGTGATGCGGGGATCGACGGGTGTGGTCAATTGGTCACCGGGCCGGGTCTCGAGGGAGCCCGGCCCGGTGGGCCCGGATTTCAGGAGGTCCAGGCGCTCGAGGGGCTCGGGCGGGTCGCGCGAGCCAGAGTCTCTTCCAAATTCGTGGCCAGATCAAGCCGCAGTTGGGCGAGGAACTCCTGGTCGAAGGCGAGGGCCGCCAGGGTGTTGCTCACCAGTTCGTCGGCGTTGGGATCGATGTCGTCGTCGACCACCTGGGCCAGGATGTTGCCCGCGGAGACCGCGCGCACCACGTCGCGGTGCGGACCGGCCAGGGCCACGTCGTGGTGGTTGCGGATGGCGGCCACCAGCGAGTCGGGGAAGCCCCAGTGTTCGCCCAGCATGGCGCCGGCCTCGGTGTGGTCGAAGCCGAGGGCCTTCCGCTCCTGCTCGCTCACGCCGAAGGTGTGGTCGCTCAGGCCGATCTGCTGGTTCTGGGCGACGAGGTGGGTGTCGACCACGAGCATGCCGATGTCGTGGACCAGTCCGGCGGTGAACGCCTCGCAGCGCAGCTCGCCGAGACCGAGTCGCTCGGCGGCGATGGCGCTGGCGGTGGCCGCCTTCAGGGAGTGGCCCCAGAAACGCTCGCGGGTGATGCCGTAGCCCAGCAGGTCGCGCCGCATGATCGGCGCCATGCCGGTGGCGAAGGCGAGGGTGACCACCGAGCGGTTGCCCAGCATGACCAGGGCGTCGCGCACGCTGCTGATCTCGCGCCGGGCGCCGTAGAACGCCGAGTTGCTCAGCTTCAGGACGTTGGCCGTCATGGCCGGATCCCGTTCCATGACCTTGACCACCTTGGAGGCGGAGCAGGTCGAGTCCTTGAGCAGGTCGAGCAGGCGAACGACCGTCGTCGGCAGGGTCGCGAGATCCCCCGTCGCCGAGACCAGGTCGAGCAGTACCGGGTTGTTCACTGTGGCCTCCTGAACATCATGTCCGTTCGTCCGGCGGGGCGATGGAGGTTGCCGGACCATGCAGGTATCGGGCGCGGTCGGCGCCACATTAGAGTTAACTTGCTGCATCGCTTGAATTTAAAGATGGCCTTAGCGCATCGTACGAGCGGCGGGGACCGGCCCGGCGGCATCTGGCCGTCGCCCAACGAAATAGCCCGATCGGGCCCCTGCCCCGCTTTTGGATGAACGGGCGGCTCGTGTCTGGTAGGCTGCCGCCGGAGGTGCTCACCATGCGACCCGTCTTCCGCATCCCGACGTCCGGAATCCTCTTCGCCCTCGTCGTGCTGGCCGGCGTCCCGCAGCCCGCGGCGGGCGAGACGGTGGTGCACACCGAAACCTTCGCCACCCTCCAGTTCGCCGACACGACCCTGACCAGCGCCGCCTGGGACACCGTGGCCGGGAACGTGCATCTGCACGCCCAGGGGCTGCTGGAACTCGACGGCCTGGCGACCGGCGGGCAGAGCTGGGCGGTGGCCATGCGCGGCGACGTGGTCTACGTCGCCCTGGGCAGCGCCGACGCGGTGGCCGTGGTCGATGCCGCGGACCCGGCGAACCT
>JAGRGD010000202.1 GCA_020445665.1 Rhodocyclaceae bacterium | reverse complement strand
GCTGGATGATGTGGAACTTCCAGGTCGGCGGCCTGCTGCTGGGCTGCACGATCTGCCTGTTCGACGGCAACCCGGGCGTGCCGGATCTCAACGCGCTGTGGCGTTTCGTCGGCGAAGCGCGGGTCGATTTCTTCGGCGCCGGGGCGGCCTTCTTCGCCTCCTGCCAGAAAGCCGGCATCGAACCCACCGAGGCGGCCAATCTCGACCGCCTGCGCGGCCTCGGCTCCACCGGCTCGCCGCTGTCGCCGGAGACCTTCCGCTGGCTGCAGGCGCATGTGCGCGACGACCTCTGGATCAACCCGATCTCGGGCGGCACCGACATCGTCAGCGCCTTCATCGGCGGTGTTCCGACCCTGCCGATATATCCGGGCGAGATGCAGTGCCGCTGCCTGGGCGCCCGCGTGGAAGCCTTCGACGACAACGCCCAGCCGGTCATCGACGCGGTCGGCGAGCTGGTGTGCACCGCGCCCATGCCGTCCATGCCGCTGTACTTCTGGAACGACGCCGGCAACCAGCGCTACCACGACAGTTATTTCGACACCTGGCCGGGCATCTGGCGCCATGGCGACTGGCTGCGCATCACCCCGCGCGGCGGCGCCATCATCTACGGCCGCTCCGACGCCACCATCAACCGCCACGGCATCCGCATGGGCACCAGCGAACTGTACCGCGCGGTGGAGGCGCTGCCCGAGGTGATGGACAGCCTCGTGGTGGACCTCGAATACCTGGGCAAGGACAGCTATATGCCGCTGTTCCTGGTGCTGCGCGAGGGCGAGACGCTGACGCCCGCGCTGGTGGCGCAAATCCGCGAGCGCATCAAGGTGGCGCTATCGGCCCGTCATGTGCCCAACGACATCTTCCAGGTGCCGGCCATTCCGCGCACGCAGTCGGGCAAGAAGATGGAGCTGCCGATGAAAAAGCTGCTGCTCGGCCAGCCGCTGGAGAAGATCGCCAACCCCGACACCATGGCCAATCCGCACAGTCTGGCGTGGTTCCAGCAATTCGCCGCCGGCTACCTGGCCCGACAGGCGAGTTAGGGCGTATTTACCCCCCATCGCGGGGAGGGAGAACGCCCGCTGGCCCGACTACGCTAGACATCAAGCCAATGACATCTATCTTCTGGAGGAGAACGACCATGAACCAGGACATCGACACCCGCATCACCGTAACACCCTCGGCCTACGCCTACCCGCTGCTCATCAAGCAGTTGCTTCACACCCCGCGCGCCGTTGCCGCCGATCAGCAGATCGTTTACCGCGACCGCCGCCTCACCTACCAGGACCTCTTCGGCCGCATCGGGCGCCTCGCCAACACACTGGCCGGTCTGGGTGTCCGGCCCGGCCAGACCGTGGCCATGATGGACTGGGACAGCCATCGCTACCTGGAGTGCTTCTTCGCGGTGCCGATGATGGGCGCGGTGCTGCAGACGGTGAATATCCGCCTCTCGCCCGAGCAGATCGTCTACACCCTCAACCACGCCCGCGCCGACATCGTGCTGGTCAACGCCGAGTTCCTGCCCATGCTCGAGGGCATCAAGGATCAGCTGGAGACGGTGAAGCAGTTCGTGCTCATCAACGACGAGCCGGCGGCGCCGTCGTCTGCGCTCCCCTTCGCCGGCGAGTATGAGGCGCTGCTGGCTGCGGCCGCGACCGACTACGACTTCCCGGACTTCGACGAGAACACCCGCGCCACCACCTTCTACACCACCGGCACCACCGGCTTGCCCAAGGGCGTGTATTTCAGCCACCGCCAGCTGGTGCTGCACACCCTGGCGGTGGCCGCCCAGCTCGGCACCGCGCCGACCCAGGGGCGGCTCCATCGCGATGACGTGTACATGCCGATCACGCCGATGTTCCATGTCCACGCGTGGGGCCTGCCGTATGTCGCCACCCTGCTCGGCGTCAAGCAGGTGTACCCCGGCCGCTACCAGCCGGACACCCTCGTCCAGCTCATCCGCGACGAGAAGGTCAGCTTCTCGCACTGCGTACCCACCATCCTGCACATGCTGCTCGGCAGCGACAGCGCCAAGGCGGTGGACCTGTCGGGCTGGAAGGTCATCATCGGCGGCTCGGCCCTGCCCAAGGGCCTGGCCGCAGCGGCCCTCGAGCGAGGCATCGATGTCTTCGCCGGCTACGGCATGTCCGAGACCTGCCCCATCCTCACCCTGGCCCAGGTGAATGCGTCGGTGCCCGCCGACGACCACGCCGCGCAGGCCGGCGAGCGCGTGCGCACCGGCTACCCGATTCCGCTGGTGGACATCCACACCGTCGATGGCGACATGGCCGACACCGCGCGCGACGGCAAGAGCCCCGGCGAGATCGTGGTGCGCGCGCCCTGGCTCACCCAGGGCTACCTGCACAACCCCGAGGCCTCCGAAGGGCTGTGGGACGGCGGCTACCTGCACACCGGCGACATCGGCACCCTCGATGCGGCCGGCTGCCTGCAGGTCACCGACCGGCTCAAGGACGTGGTCAAGACCGGCGGCGAGTGGGTCTCCTCGCTCGACCTGGAGAGCATCATCTCGCAGCACCCGGCGGTCAGCGAGTCGGCCGTCATCGGCGTCAAGGACGACAAATGGGGCGAGCGCCCGATGGCCCTGGTGGTGCTGAAGCCCGGCCAGCGCGCCAGCGCCGAGGACATCCAGCGCCATGTGCAGCGCTTTGCCGACGACGGCGTGGTCTCGCGCTACGCGGTCCCCGACCAGGTGCGCTTCGTCGAGTCGCTGACCCGCACCAGCGTGGGCAAGATCAACAAGATGGC
>JAGRGD010000201.1 GCA_020445665.1 Rhodocyclaceae bacterium | reverse complement strand
CCGCACCCTGTTCGTGGCGGGTCAGTACGTGATGGATCGACTCGCTCTGGGAAAGCGCGTCGTAGAGCGGCAGGATGGCGCCACCCGGGATTCCGGCAATCGTCTTCACGCCCTGACGTTCGAGCATCTGAACGATCAACTGGGCGCCTGTCATCTGAGGCATTTCACTACTCCTGGAAGAATCCGCTGCTGACGAGCCGGCGAAAAAAACAAACCCCCGCCGGCTGGTGCGCCGGCGGGGGTTTCAGATAATTCTTTGGTGCTCTGTTCCCTACGCCGTGCGCGTGCCTACGCTGACTACGCGTACTACGACTACCGGCTGCGACAGGGACAGGAACGGGGTGCGAATCATTGCTCTGGGTCGAATGCTGAATCAGCAACTCTTATACAAGACCGGATGTAATCACACTGCACTGCAAAAAACAAGCGCCGGCCGTCGGTGGGTGTGCCGGGCAGCACACCCCCGCCCGCCCATGGCCCTCAGGCTGCCGCCGACTCGTCCCGCAGCTTGCGGCGCAGGATCTTGCCGACGTTGGTCTTGGGCAGCTCCTCGCGGAACTCGATCTGGTGGGGCACCTTGTAGCCGGTCAGGTTCTCGCGGCAGTGGGCAATCAGTGCTTCCTTGGTGAGCGAGCCGTCCCGCGGCACGACGAAGACCTTGACCGCCTCGCCCGAGCGCTCGTCCGGCACACCGACCGCCGCCACCTCGAGCACAGCCGGATGGCTGGCGATCACGTCCTCGACCTCGTTGGGATAAACGTTGAAACCGGACACCAGGATCATGTCCTTCTTGCGATCGACGATGCGGACGAAGCCCTCTTCGTCGATGGTTGCAACGTCGCCGGTGCGGAAGTAGCCATCGGGCAGCATCACGCGGGCGGTGTCCTCCGGACGATTCCAGTAGCCGGTCATGACCTGCGGTCCGCGCACGCACAGCTCGCCCGGCTGGCCGATGTCCACCTCGTTGCCGTCGTCGTCACGAACCGACACCTCGGTCGACGGGATGGGCAGGCCGATCGAGTGGTTGAACCCGTCGAGCGTCAGGGGGTTGATGCAGACCGCGGGGGAGGTTTCGGTCAGGCCATAGGCCTCGATCAGCGCACTGCCGGTGACCTTGCGCCAGCGCTCGGCCACTGCCTGCTGGACCGCCATGCCGCCGCCGAGCGCGAGGCGCAGCCGCTCGAAGCCGAGTTGCTGGAAGTCCGGACTGTTGAGCAGGGCATTGAACAGGGTGTTGACCCCGGTGATCACCGTGAAGGGATAGCGCGACAGCTCCTTGACGAAGCCGGGAATGTCGCGCGGATTCGTGATCAGCAGGTTCTGGGCGCCGATCTTGAAGAAGGTGAGGCAGTTCGCCGTCAGCGAAAAGATGTGATAGAGGGGAAGCGCCGTCACGATCAGCTCGCCCCCGTCCGTCATGTGGGGCCGAATCCAGGCATGGGCCTGCTCGAGGTTCGCCAGGATGTTGCCGTGGGTCAGCATCGCCCCCTTGGCGAGCCCCGTGGTCCCGCCCGTGTACTGCAGGAAGGCGATGTCGTCGTGGCTCACGTCGACCTTCTGCAAGGTCTTGCCAGCCCCCTCGGCGAGCACGCTCGAGAGCCCCACGTGACCAGGCAACTCCCACGCGGGCACCATCTTCTTGACGTGCCGTACCACCAGATTGACGAGGTGCTTCTTCGGGAATCCGAGCAGATCGCCCAGCGCCGTGACGATCACGTGGCGGATGCCCGTCCGGGGCAGCGCGTGCTGCAGGGTGTGGGCGAAATTCTCGACGATCACGATCGTCTCGGCGCCCGAGTCGCGCAGCTGGTGCTCCAGCTCCCGCGCGGTGTAGAGCGGGTTGCAGTTGACCACGGTGTAGCCGGCGCGCAGGGCGCCGAAGAGACACACCGGATACTGCAGGATGTTCGGCATCATCAGCGCCACGCGGGCGCCCCGCGGCAGCTTGAGACTTTGCTGGAGGTAGGCACCGAAGGCGGTGCTGAGTCGATCGACCTCGGTATAGCTCAGGCTCGCGCCCATATTGGTATAGGCCGGGCTGCCGCCATAACGGGCAACCGACTTCTCGACCAGATCGCCGATCGACGCGAACAGCTTCGGGTCGATGGTCCCGGGCACGTCAGGGGGGTAGCTCTTCAGCCAGATCTTTTCCATGGTGTCTCCTCAGTTCCGCTGGAATTGCGTGGTGGATCGAACCACCCTGCCCTCCCTGGGCAGCAGGGCCATCGGCCCCATCCAACGCTGCCGGCTGCGCTCTGTCGGCGCATGCCGGCGGGTCTGCCGACGCCCCCCTGCGGCATCGGCACACCAAAACCTGATCAGGCCTCGTCCGACTCGGCGGGCCAGTTGCGGATGTAGTTCTTCAGCATCCGGTTCTCGAAACTCTGCTCCTCGAGCACGGCCTTGGCCACGTCGTGGAAGGACACCACGCCCATCAGGGTCGTGCCCTCCATCACCGGCAGGTAGCGCTGATGATGGTCCACCATCAGCTTGCGCAGCTCGTCCATCTCCATGCTGCCGTCCGCGGTCAGCGGCTCGCGCTTCATGACCTCGGCCACCGGCATCTCGGCCCAGCGCGCACCGCCGCTGTTCACGCCGGTAAGCACCTCGCGGAAGGTCAGGATGCCGGTCATCGTGCCGTGGTCGAACACCACCAGCGAGCCCACGTCCTGCTCCGTCATCACCGCGACGGCCTCGCCCAGCGACTTGTTCGGGGCAATGGTGTAGAGCACCTTGCCCTTGATCGCCAGAATTTCACTGACCAGCATTGTTATTCACCCCGCCTGTTTTCGTGGTTCTCGCCTGTACCGGCGTTTGTTTGCGCGCAAATGGTAGAGCATCGACGACGCCGGGGAAAGCCGGCCACCCCGCCGCATGCCTCACCGCTCAAGCTGATCCTTCTTGCCCGGCTTGCCGAGCCATTCGTCCGCGTCCGGCAGCGGATCCTTTCGCTGGATGATCGCCGGCCAGTCGCGGGAGAGTTCCGCGTTGAGCGCGATGAAGGCCTGCTGATCGTCCGGCACGTCGTCCTCGGCGAAAATCGCCTCGGCCGGACACTCCGGCACGCACAGGGTGCAATCGATGCACTCTTCGGGATCGATCACGAGGAAGTTGGGCCCCTCCCGAAAACAGTCCACCGGGCAGACATCGACACAGTCGGTGTACTTGCACTTGATGCAGTTCTCGGTCACGACATAAGTCATTGCGTCCTCTCGTTTCGTGTTTTCCGGCTTGACAGGCCCAGCGCCTGCGCCACTCACACCCAATATAGCGGATCGGCCAGCCAGCACCCTGTCCGCGCGATGCGGCGGCGCACCATCACAGACACCCGGCAGGGCCGGAATTCTCCGCCAGGCCTGCGGGCTTGACGCGCGTGTCTCGTTAGCATAACTTGCAGCCCAGGATCAGACCGGAAGCGTATTCGAACGTTTCCCTCCCCGGCACTCCAGGCCGCAGGCCACGCCGGAGCCTAATTCAGACATCCCCCCTTGTTATCCCTGATGTGAGGAATCATGAGCGAGCATATCAGTTACGTCACTGACGGCAGTTTCGAAGCCGAAGTGTTGCAGTCCCAGACCCCCGTCCTGGTGGATTATTGGGCGGAGTGGTGCGGTCCCTGCAAGATGATTGCTCCGATCCTCGACGACGTCGCCAAGGAATATTCGGGCAAGCTCAAAGTGGCCAAGCTCAATATCGACGAGAACCAGGACACGCCGGCGAAATACGGCATCCGTGGCATTCCGACCCTGATGCTGTTCAAGGGCGGCAACGTCGAAGCCACGAAGGTCGGCGCGCTCTCCAAGAGCCAGCTGACGGCCTTCATTGACAGCAACCTCTGAGCCCCTTAGGCTCGCGCCACCCGACTGCGGTGCTCCGGCGCCCGCCGTAGCGAAAACGCTTCCCGACCTCGCACCGCAGTCGTAAACGGGTTTTCACCCCCCCTTTCCCCGCTTTTCCCTCCGAGTCGCCATGCAACTATCAGAGCTCAAGTCTCTGCACGTCAGCCAATTGCTCGAGATGGCCAGCGCCGCCGAGATTGACGGTGCCAACCGGCTGCGCAAGCAGGAACTCATCTTCGCCCTGCTCCGGAACCGCGCCAAGAAGGGCGAGCCCATCTTCGGCGACGGCGTGCTGGAAGTCCTGCCCGACGGCTTCGGCTTCCTCCGCTCACCGGACACCAGCTACCTGGCCGGGACCGACGACATCTATGTGTCGCCCTCCCAGATCCGGCGCTTCAACCTGCACACCGGCGACACCATCGAGGGCGAGATCCGCACCCCGAAGGACGGCGAGCGCTACTTCGCGCTGGTGAAGCTCGACAAGGTCAACTTCCACCCCCCCGAGGCGTCGAAGCACAAGATCCTGTTCGAGAACCTCACCCCGCTGCACCCGACCGAGTGCCTGAAGCTGGAGCGGGATATCCGCGGCGAGGAGAACACCACCTCCCGCGTGATCGACATGATCGCCCCGATCGGCAAGGGCCAGCGCGGCATGCTGGTGGCGAGCCCGAAGAGCGGCAAGACGGTGAT
>JAGRGD010000200.1 GCA_020445665.1 Rhodocyclaceae bacterium | reverse complement strand
GCTACGCCACTGCCGGGTATCAACTCGGCAACGAACTCCTTGCGCGGGGGATCGCCTGGGAGTTCGGGGTGGATCAGGATACGGCGCAGGGGGCGGCGGGGAATGCGGCGAGGAATAACTTCCTGACCCATCAGGAAGAGCGCGACTACAACGAAGAGCACACGCTGTGTGAGCGCGACGCCGATTGCGACGTGGCAGACGTCGACACCAAGTACGACCTCATCTCGGGCCAGAACAATACCGAGCTACTGATCGCAACGCTGGAAGCTTCCGAAACCGGCGACGTCACTCACCTTCAGACTCTCGTTGACTCGGGCGCCCTGGCTGGAGAGGGCTATCAGTTCGCCTGGCAGGCCGAAGAGCGTGACCCCCTCGATGCGGGGCAATTCGACCAACTGAACGCGCAAGTTCCGGAGCACAACGCGCAGGCCATCTCCAGCCTGCTGAGCCGGCCAGTCGAGAGCGAGCGGGTGTTTGTGCCGGGCCGCGTGTTCGGCACCGACGAACTTGGCATGCCCTTGGTCAGCGAAGGGCACTACGTTACCGCCTACGACGCCTCTGTTGGCGGCGTCGCGGTGAGAGGCGGCACCTTCGTCTACTCCATGAGCCCCATCGGTGGTGAGGTGGAGAGCTATACGATTCTGACGACTGGCCAGGATCTGTTTGGCGAAGAGACCAGTCGGCTGTGGGGGGTGTTGGGGGTTGCGTCGGGGGGGTATGGACCAAAGGTTCTAAGACCAGTAGTGAGAGCATTTGCAGACGCTTTTGGTCCAGTGTTGATGGATGCAGAACGTCCAATAACTGCGCTCATCACATGGGACACACCCGCGCAGCATAGAGGGGCATCGTGGTCGGGCACACTGCACGAAATGGACGGCAGCCAACAGGCGCTTCCTACCGACTTTAAGCCGCCCACCCCCATCGTGCAGGATACTGAAACCTACTTTAGGGTGCAGGGCGGGGGAAGCGGTGCAAGAACTAGCGTGGAGAGGATGGTCGCCAATCCCGACGGTACCGTGACAATTGATTCTAGCTGCCCAGGGCAGCTCTGCTTGAGTACGGGCGGGCCGTCGCACGCACTGTACTATCTGCAAAATCGAAGATCTGGCGGAAGCGTGATTGTATTCAATCTTGAATCTGATTTGCACAATGAGATCATGTCAAGCCTCGTGCCTCAACGCCCCGTGCCTGGAATACCTCGTGACCGTACCGCCCCCAAGTGGGTCGACGAGAACATTGGCAAACCATCTATATCAATCGAGTTTCCTAAGATCTGGGATCACCAACTTCAGTCCAGCTCGTCTGGCGCCAGAGTGCTAAGCGAGGAGGAGTTCTATAGTGAATTCGGCTATCAACCTTGACGAGGCAGTTCAACAGCTTTGGGCGGGAGAGCTCGCAATTGCTGCATTCGATTTTGGCAATTGCATTCGCTTTGTTATAGATGAAAAGCAAAACTTTTCGATCGACCCTAGGCTGAGTTTCGCAGCGATGCTGGAGCGACGATTTATCACTCCGGACCAGCACGCTGCCGCGCTATCGACCTACAGAGGAGGCGCTCTGGTCCTGACCGCTGACAACTTCGATACTTATATTGACGCTACGGACGCATGGGAAGTTGCCAATGAGACTATGGCGAAGCTTCTCTTGCACGGGCGAAGCCTTGACTTCCTATCTGCTGCATACACGGAATTGGAGAAGGCGCTGTCCACCGGTACGTCCGTTGCCCCAGAGTTCGGATCACTTAAGTGCAGGCTTCCATCCTTTTATATCAATTTTCGAAGGCTGATATTTAGGCATACAGATTGGGAGCAATCTCATGAAATGCTAGTACCTCCTGGCGAGGCTTGGGACTCCAGCGCCGGAACAGACTTCAATCTACTCATTCCCGACAAATTCGCATATTGGAAATTCGGATCAATGGATCTTTGGAAACTCCAAGCTTACTAAGGAAACGCTAATTATTTCCATGGCATCGCAAGTCCAGCCGGCCACGGTTTGAGACAGTAGAGCCAGGCTGAATTCACATTCCAAGCGCACCACGTTTGGCTTCCTGAAAGACCTCGTGAGGCGATCGGTAGCCGAGGCATTTGGGGGCTCGATGTTTGATCTTTCTGACTACGGCGGCAAGTTCCTTGTCGCTGATCTCGCTGAAGTTGCAGGGAGCAATGCAAGCAATGGGGTCAGATACCGTCTTGCCCGTCAAGCGCTGGTCGGTTGAAATCTGCCCTAAATGGCAAGCGAGATCGGACGACGCCATAGATCAGGTGCACGAGCTTGCGCATGGCCGCACCGATAACCGCCTTTGGTGCCAGCCCTGTAGACCGTAGCCGCTCTCCGAAGTCTTTGAGGATGGGATTGTGACCCATTTTCCATTACCCTAGATCCTAACGTGAGCAGATGGCGAGGCTGGCCAATACTTGAACCATGAGAATTGTTGCAGAGTGTCAGGATCTAGGCGGCGGCTTGATCGTTTCGAGCCTTTTCGCGGAGAACTGTCGCGGAGCCGTGGTTAGAACAGTTACCGACTTTCTTCTAGAGTTTGTTTCTGAATTATCGTTGAGCGACCTAGCTTCGGTTGAAGGAATGCTCTCTAGGGAAAGCCAATTGGACGGCGGAGATATTCCGCTTTTCGAAATGAACGGCAAAACGGCTTGGATCAGAACCCAGTCCGGCTTTCCACCTGCGTTGCTAGTCGCAAACGAGTACGCGCCAGACAAGTCCGATGTAGATGCGGCTCCAAAGGAGTTCGACTTTGGATTGGTCCGTGCGAGCTTATCGGTTTGGAGGTCGCTTAGGGAAGCTGAGTTGGAGTTCGGGCGAGAAGGGGTCATCGGATCAAGGTTCGAGATTGTCCACGAGCCGGATTCCTGTTGAGTCGCCAAAGCTACAGAGGTGGTCCCATTCGTTTGAACACGAAACCTGGGTCGGATTAGTGGACGCTGGTCGTTCAGGCCGGGTTTGCCGCCAATGGCAGGCCGCGGATCAAGCCGGGAAGCCCCATTCAATACAATTCGAACGGAACATTCGAGGCTGAGGTGCAGATCTGGAACCCGGACTGGGTGAATCGGATTACCGGAGAATAGGGCGATTGGGTGGACAAGGTTTCGTTCAGTGGAAAACCACAAAGATCAACGTTCTTCCCGCCTTTTTGGTCAAAGGCGAGGATCAGGTACGAAGTAAGTGAGGCGTTTAAGAGGGGTGTGCCAGGCCGCAGTTTTTTGAGGACATCGCCTAGCGCAGCGGAGCAATGGGGTCAGGTCTAGCCTTGTAGCAGCCACGGCCTCCCAACCTCTCGTCACTTCGCGCGTGCAACATATCTAGACCCCAGTCTTCGCGAGGTATATGGATGAAGCTTCGATTTTCTTGGAATCGCGTTGGCGCGCTTGAAATCCCTGTTTGTGAAGAAATCGACACTGAACCAGGCGCACTTAGTCCACTGTCGTGCCTTCTCATGGACGACGGCGGGCAAGGACTTGACGCGTCATCGAAGTATCTGGATTTAGGGGTTCAGAGAGTAGACCAGGTTCTTGCGGGGGCTCTCTCAGAGAGTAGTTGGGATCGGGATGCGTGGGGAGCTAGGCTAAGCAGGTCAGAGGTAGAAATTTGCTCACTCTTCGATGACGACTGTTCGGAACGAGTTTTATTAGTTTCATTTCGGCAGGCACTGGTTGAGTGGGGTCGATTCGTAAAATCGAGCTGCCGAGCTCCAATGGATGTCGTTGTTTGACCTCCCAGTTGCAATGGCGTCATGAAAGGTGGCAGTGGATTCAACATCCATGCGCACCACTTCCGTATTCCTGGGTGGACATGAAAAGCGGCGCTGGTAGTGTGGCAGTGCGACCCTCACACGCTACCTGGAGCCGCCCCTCATGTCCTACAAGCGACTTACCTTTGAAGCGCGGTATGTCATCTATCACCTGATAGGTGTTCAAGCGAACAACATGTTTGAAAAAGAGATTGCGTATTTCGCTGAAAGCTTCAGAGGACGGCTAGCTGATGACATGCTAGACGGGGTGATGTCGTACGTAGAGAACGACGAAGATCCGCTAGCTTTAGAGATTCTCTGCGATCATCTGATTGAAGATGCAATTGCGATGAATGATGAAGATCGTACAGCATTGAGTAGATTGCTGTCTGCGATGGAACTTGATGATTCTGATCCGTCATTCTTGTATTGCTTGTCGCGGAGCACGTGACATGGATCATGTGGTGACCCCATTCGTTTGACCTGGTTGTACTGAAACGGTATTCACCTGACACCGGGCACTGACTGACTTCTAGGATTATGAGAAGGTTCAGGGGGAGGCCTTCGAATCCAGTTTCACTCGGACGGGTCCAATTAGCGAACGACTTTCTATCCTTTGGAGGGCTAGGCTTTGGCAGTTCTAACTCTGGCTTGCCGCCCGCGCGAATGGGTCACCATTCCAGAGGAGGGAAAGCACTACAGTACGGATACCAATCTCCACGTATGCGATGCCAGTGGCGCTATCGTTTCGAGGTTCGAAACTCTCTGCGCCAGCCTGGATGAGGATATCCAGTCCGCTAAGGGCTCGGGCCGTGACATGCAGACCAACGTCGAACTGATCGCGTCTGGCGAGGAGCCCTACATTGAGGCCGGCGGCAATGCCTGGGTCTTTTTCCTCACGCCCGAGGTAGTCTGGTTCGAGGGGCAGTATAGCCAGACCGACGGCGAAGACGGTGCGGTTACCTTCGAACAGTTCTCGCTCGCGCTTCGCACCTATGTGCGGTTCCTGGCCGATCGCGATCACGGGCCCATTGAAGTCCCATTCCCCGATGATCCGACGCCTGAGATCCCCGACGTGTCGGAAATTCGGGAACGCCTTGAGCAGGAATCGGTCGAGGAGGCTCGGATATACCAGCTCATCACCCGCGACCGCGAAGTGCTCGGCGCCATTCACACAGGCATGTCGGACGCCGACGTCTGTGCCCAACTCAAGCTCGCGCCGGAGCGCCTCGCCCAGTATCGCGTGGAGGTGCTGGAAAAGACTGGCCTTTCAAGCCTCGAGGAAATCTTCGACATGATCGACCGGGTCGACCTGCGTCTTGCGGCACGGGCGGCGAAGGAGGCTCGGTGGCGATGACCCGTTCAGTACAGCGGGGCTGCCATGCCGAGCTCGGCGAACAGGTCCGCGTGATGGCCGGAACAACGCCGGTGCGTCACGGCGATGCCTGCTTCGCGGCGCTCATCGAGATGTCTTATGGTGCGGGCATGTGGGTAACGAAGCTGGGCTTCAACCGAAGTTCCCGCAACCGGAATAGTTGGACAACAATATGACGAGGATTCCCGAGTTATCGAGTTCTGTATTACATGATTACTGTCACGTGGAGTGGTTTGAGGTTGGAGAGCTTGCGGACGAGATTGCGGGTGGCAGGCAGAACTTTGATGCTTTAACTCTCGAGAAACAGTTTCTTTATCTCTTGGAGTTTGGCGAAGGAATTTATGTGCCAATCAATGAATTGACTTTGAATGAGTTTCATACCGACGAAGAAGCGAAGCAGTGGCTCCGGAATGTTTTCAACGAAGTCTTTGCGTGCTAAGGAATCTCCAGGCCGCGCTTTCCGTGCTGCTGCGTTATCTGTCGGATCCCGCGCGCATGCCGATTGCGTGCCCGCTGGACGGAGAGACCCGCCGGGACCCCGACTGAGAAGGCCGCGAGCGGGTGCTCGGCAATGCCTGGCGCAGCTGTTCATGGCGCGTAGCCGGGCGCCCTTTTGCTGACATCGGTCAACGCTGTGGCGATCAGCCACCCGCCGCCAGACGCGGCTACCTAGAATGGGATCGACCATCGCGCCGCCGCGAGAGGCTCGGGTGCCAGCCGACTCTCGCTCCGACCGCGCCAAACCCTGTCCTGGGAGGTTCCATGGCTACGCTCCTTGACCAGTGGCACGCCGAGCACGTCGCCTTCGCCCGGCTGCTGGACCTGTTCGACACCCAGTTGGCGGCCTTCCATGAGGGCGAGCGGCCGAACTACGAGTTGATGACGGACATTGTCGATTACCTGCGACGCTATGGCGATCGCTTCCACCATCCGCGGGAGGATGCGGCGTTCGCCCGGCTGGTCGAGCGGGATCCGGAGATGCGGCTGCCGGTGAACCGGCTGCTCCAGGAGCACCGGGTCATTGCGCGGGCCAGCGACGAGTTGCTGGAGCGGCTCGGCGAGATTGCCGACGATGTGATGACCTCCCGCGCCGATGTGGAGATGGCGGCGGCGACCTACCTCGTTTATTACCGGCACCATCTGGCCACGGAGGAGCGCCGCGTCATGCCGCGCGCCCGTGACCTGTTGCGGGACGAGGACTGGGCTGCGGCCCAGGCGGCGACCCCCGAGGCGCCGGATCCGTCGAGCGATGCGGATTTTGGCGAGCGCTACCGCGAGCTGCTGCAGTACCTCGCCCAGCACCCGAAACGCTAGGGTGTGATCGACGCCGCGCCGCGGGATCCGGGTCGCGGCGGCCAGCGTTCGTTGCGGGCGCTCGCGTGACGAACGCATGTCGCCGGCAGCGTTCTGCAATCCGGCAGTCACGGGCGTGAAACGTCTCAACCCGAGCATGGATGTCCCATTCCATCAGACGCTGAGGGACCTCCATGAAATTCACCACTCTGGCCGTAGCGCTTGCCGCCTTCGTTGCCACGCCGGCTCTGGCCGATCGCGACCACGACGAGAAGTCCGGCGGCGGCGGTTTCCGCTTCACGCCGCTGACCGAGTCGGCCGAGCCGGGCAGCCTGCCGGCCTGTGCGCCGTTCAACCTGCCGGAGGGTTTTACCCAGTCGGTGCTGAGCGAAGAGATCGCGGTGTGTGGCGCGCCGGTCGTGCACGATGCGGTGCCCGGTCAGAATGACCTGAACGACATGCTGACGGTGAACGAGCGGCACAGCCGCCACGCCGGCCGCTTCCTGTACCGCACCCAGGAGAACGGCGGCGGTATCGGCGTTGTCACCGTGATCGACCTGAAGACCAAGGCGGTGCTGAGCTATGCCGCCGAGGACTTCGGCATCACGCCGGGCTTCAGCCGCCTGGACGGCATCGAGTGGACGCCCTGGGGCACCCTGCTGATCGCCGAGGAGAACGGAGCCGCCGGTCGCCTGTTCGAGTGCGAGGCCGATGGCATGGCGCTGGCCTGTGTGGATCGCCCGGCGGTGGGCCGGATGTCCCACGAGGGCATCGCGGTGGACAAGCGGGGCAACGTCTACGTCGGGGATGAGCTCAATGGCGGCTCGATCTACAAGTTCGTGCCCTCGCAGCGGGGCGACCTCTCCAGCGGCGTGCTCTACGCCCTGAACATCGTCGATGAAGGCGAGGACGGCATCAACGGCACCGGTGCGGGCGAGTGGGTGGCCCTCGTGCCCGGCATGAACGGCGTCGTCACCGATCCGGCAGTCGATGCCCGCGCCGCGGCCAACGAGGCCGGCGTGACCGACTACATGCGCCCCGAAGACGCCGAGATCATCGGCAAGAACCTGTTCTTCGCCACCACCACCACCCGCCGCGTGGTGCGCATCCCGCTCGACACCGACGCGCCGCTGGTGACCGAGTACTTCGGGGTGAACGTGGGCAACGTGGCCAACGAGCGCGACATGCCCAACTACGGTCTCGCCAGCCCGGACAACCTCGCCTCCGACCCCCAGGGCAACCTGTGGATCGTCGAGGACAACGAGCCGGCCGACATCTGGGTCGCCGGTCCGGACCGCGATGGCGACGGCGTGGCCGATTCGGTCTCGTTGTTCGCGACCCTGACCACCCTCGGCGCCGAGGGTACCGGCATCTACTTCCCGCCGACGATGCCGAACACGCTGATGGTCAACGTCCAGCACGCCGCCGACGGCAACGACATGACGTTGGTCATCACGCCGTCCCGTGGGCGCCACGGCCGCGACGACTGAGGGCGAAACGACGGCCTGACGATCGCCGGGCCCCGATCGGGGCCCGGCCTCTTTGCGTTAGGGCTCGCCGCGTTTCAGGGCGCCAGGCGCCGGGCGAGCCACTCGAGCAGTTCACCCTGGCGATGGGTGCCGCTGCGACGAAACAGCGCGGCCAGGTGCTCGTTGGCGGTCGCGCGGCAGATGCCCATCGCGACCGCAGCGGCCGACAGGGACGCCCCATGCAGCAGATGCACGGCGAGTTGCTCTTGCCTCGGCGTCAGCCTCAGAGGGGCGAGGCGCGCGGCCAGCTGCCGCGCGGGGACGGTCCGCAGGTGCGACAGGCCCGAACCCAGCAGGCGGATCAGCAGGGCGTCGCCGATGCCGTCGGCATCGCGTAGCCGGCTCACCGCCAGCCGTTCGCCCGACGCCAGTTCGAACACCACCACGTGCTCGCGCCGGGCCTGCACCCGGTCGATCGCCTGTCGCATCGCGCGCTCGGCCGCTCCGACGGCCAGGCGACCGTCGTCATCGACGCCGGGTGCGCCGTCGTCCCAAGCCCGTCTTGCTCGGGCATTGGCATGCAGCACCGTCAGGTCCCCATCGCATACCCACGCCGGCTCGATCAGCGCGTCGAGCCAGTCGCCCCTGAGGGCGCGACGGACCACGCCCGGTTCAACGGCGAGGGCGAGGCAGTCCGCCAGGGCGGCGCAGGTCGCGCGGCAGCCGGCATCGCCCCGCAGGCCGCAGTCTCCCTGGCCGGAGGCCGCACATGCACTTGCCCGTCGCGCGACATCTCGGAGCGCCGCGCGGGTCAGCGCCCGCGACGCGGCCGCGTCGGCAAAGACAGCTTGGCAGCCGAGGGCGCGTCGAACCGCGCTCATCGCTGCCGGCCATCGGGCCGGGCGCCGGGCGGCTCGCATCAGCTCGCTCGCCAACACCAGCGCCTGCGGCCCAGCGAGGGGCTCCGCCCCAGAAGAGCCGACGGGGACTTCCGATACACCGTGAGCGGACATGGTGGGCTCCCGGCCCAGGTCTCGGACCTGCGCCTGTCGACGGATTTGACACCGCCGGGGCGGTATCTCCTGCTACTTGAATATTAGTCTTTCCGAACATACTCAGCGAGATCCGCTGCTTGACGGCGATGCACCCCGACATCTGTCCGGTGTCGGCGCGCCTGACGCGGATCGGCGGGTCGGACCCACCGGCACCCGCAGATGGCGCTCCAAGGGCCTCGTCCGGCGTTTCCTTAGCAACCGGCAAAACCCCATTCCACGGGCCTTCCGCGGCGCTTGGCCGGTGCAACGGGTGCGTACCCGGTTTCGCCCTGCGTCGCTGGCATTGTTGATGCAGGGAGATTTCGGACACAGCCGGGCACCTTCCACGGACGGGCCATGGCGACGAATCAACGCATGGGAGACACGCATGACGACACGCCTGCTGCGCGCGGCCGTCGGGCTTGGCGCGCTGCTCGTGGGCGCCGGCCTCGCCACGGCCGCACCGGTCACCTTCACGAGTCGGAGTGCTTTCGATGCCGCCCTGGCCGGATTCACTACCCACGTGGTCGATTTCGAGGGTCTCGGCGCCGGCGACACGCTGGCCGACGGATCGGTTATCGACGACGTCGGCCTGAGCTTCGTGCGGAGTGCCGCCAGCACCGGGCTCGATCTGGTGATCGGCAACCAGTACGTGACCACCTCGGGATCGAACTTCCTGGGTGTCGACGACGGTTTCAGCGAGCAGTTTTTCAACGACGATGGCCTGTCCCTCGCCTTCGCGACGCCGGTGAACGCCATCGGCCTCTTCGTGATCACCCCCGGCGGCGGCGCCTTCGCCGGCGACTTCACCCTCGCCGCCGCGGGCACCTCGGTGAGCAATCCGCTCCTGCCCGACCAGACGCTGCCGACCGGCGACCTGCTGGTACCCGAAGACGATGCCTACTTCCTCGGGATCATCGACCCGGACGCCGCCTTCGCCTCGGCCCTGCTGTCCAGCCTCGACCCGGCGCTGGGCTTCGTCAGCTTCAACGTCGACGACATCGTCACCGCGAGCCGGGGCGGCGACGAGCCCGGCGGGTCGGTACCGGCACCCGGCGTGCTGTCACTGGTGGCCCCGGGACTCGCCGCACTGCTTTCGCGTCGCCGCCGGGAGCGGCGGCGGCGCGCCTCCCTGCCGCAAGACACCCTGGAGAAACTGCCATGAGCATCCAACTCAATCGCCTGTTCGCGCTGGCGCTGATCCTCGTCGCCAGCGGGGCCTGGGCCCAGCGCAGCACCCCGGTCACCGTCGTCAATGGCGCTGCCAACCCGGTGCCGGTCCTGTCGGCACAGGATCTCTATCCACGCACCGGCTTCGCCACGCGGGTGTCGGTCGCCTTCGGCCTGTTCAAGGGGATCCCCACCTCCGACCGGGTCGCTGGCGACGCCTTCGTCAGCCCGGCCGACGCCACCCTGGTGCTCGAGCAGATGAGCCTGCGTGCCACCCAGGCCAACGATGACCAGGTGGCCTTCGTCGAGATCCGCTTCACGAGTGGCGGCCAGTCGGTGTCGCACAGCCTGATGGTGCCGACCGGTCTCGCCACCCTGCCGGCCGGCGGGACCCAGAAGATCACCAACTACACCTGGCCACTCGCGGTCATCGTCGATCCTGGCACCGAGGTCACCCTCAACCTCAACAGCACCACGGGCAGTTCGACCGGCAGCGCGCAGTACGTGGTGTCGGGCTACCTGGTGCCCGCCGGCAGCCCGGGTCTCGGTCGCTAGCTGCGTACCCTGAAGCCATCGGGTTCGCCGCCGGACAGGGTGCAGGTCGGCGGCGTTGCGTTCAGGCCCCGGCCGCAAGCTCTCGAAGGATGGCCCAGACCGCCATGCCGGAGAGCTGGCCGCCCACGCCGAAGCCGATGCCGAGCGCGTAGCTCACCAGGCGCGACAGGCTGCGGGCGCGCACGACGAAGACCCCGAGCACGATCGCGCAGGCGGCGTGGAGAAGGTACAGGTAGCGGGTCGATTCGAGCACCCAGAAGCGGGTCACGACCAGGCCGTCGCACGCGCCGTCCGCGCAGATGTCTCGGACGATCGTCACATACACCGCGACGCTCGAGGCTGCGGTGAGCCAGAGCAGTATCGCGCTGAACCAGCGCAGGAATCCGCCCTGCGGTACCAGAAAGGTCTGCCGGAACTTCTCTGCCGGGCTTGCCATGGTCCAGTTCTCCTGGCCGGGCGCGTCGATCCGCTACTGCGCCGTGCCGGCCCTGTCGATGCCATCGGAATCCCGATTGTCGCATTCCCCGGCGGGCGGTGAGGCCAGGCCGGTTCAGGCGCCGGCCCGGGTGTGCCGCGCCCGCACCCGGCGCAGGTCCCGGGCCGACGCGAAGCCGGCCCCTTCGGCCACCTGCTCCATGCTGCGGCGGGGGTCGGCCATCAGCAGGCGGGCGCGGGCGAGGCGCAGGCCCTGGTGGTAGTCGGGCACGTTGAGGCCGGCGTGGCGCTTGAAGAGGCGCGCGAGGTGGCGCGGGCTGACGTGGGCGAGGGCGGCAAGCTCGGTCATCGACCAGCGGCGAACCGGGTCGCGGCTGATGGCGTCCTGTACCGCGTGCACCGCCGGATGCACGTGGTTGCGATGGGCCAGCCACGGTGAGAGTTGCGGGTCTGCCGGCCCGCGGCGGGCGAACACCACCATCCGCCGCGCCACCGCCATCGCCAGCTCGGCGCCGTGGTCCCGCTCGATCAGGTAGAGGGCCAGGTCGATACCGGTGGTGACGCCGGCACTGGTCAGCACCGGTCCGTCCTCGACGAAGATGCGGTCGTCCAGGACCCGCGCCGTCGGGTCGGCGGCGCGCAGCATGCCGAGCAGATTGTGGTGGGTGGTGCAGGCGCGGCCGCGCAGCAGCCCGGCCCGCGCCAGCAGGATCGCCCCCGAGCAGATGCTCGCCACGCGGACCCGGCCCAGGGGCAGGGCGGCGAGCCAGTCGACCACCCGGGCCGCCTCGGCGCGGGCGTAGTCCCGTTCCTCCTTCGCGTTGCCGACCACCACGACCCGGGCGCCGTCGGGCAGGTGGTCGGGCAGCGGTGCGAGGTCGCCGAGGGACAGGCCGGTGGAGACCTCGACGCTCGGGCTCGGGCCACAGGCGGCAATGGTGAGATCGGCCCCCATCTCACCTGCCATGCGCAGGGACTCGGCCGGGCCGGCGTAGTCGAGCAGCAGGGCCCCCGGGGTCAGGACGAAGACGATCGCGCCACTCATGCCCGCTGCCGCATCCGCGCCAGCAGCCGGTGCCCGAAGAGGTTGACCACTAGGCCGAGCATCAGCAGGCCGCCGCCGGCGAAGTGCACCGGCAGGAGGGCCTCGTCATAGACCAGCCAGCCGGCGGTCAGCCCCACCAGCGGGACCAGCAGCGGGAAGGGCGCCACCTGGTTGGCCGGGTAGCGGGACATCAGGTGGCTCCACAGGCCGTAACCCAGCAGGGTCGCGGCCCAGGCGAGGTAGAGCACGGCGAGGCCGGAGCGCAGGCTGAAGCCGGCGAGGGCCGAGACGATGGCCTCCGGCCCCTCGATCAGCAGCGACAGGGCGAGGAAGGGCAGCGGCGGCACCAGGCTGGCCCATACCATGAAGGCCAGCAGGTTCACCGGCCCGTGCTTCGCGAGGCCGCGGCTGACGATGTTGCCGATGCCCCAGCTGACGGCAGCGGCGAGGGTCATCAGGAAGCCGGCCAGCGGCATGCTCGTGCCGTGGGCCGAGCCGATCAGGGCGAGCCCGCCCGCCGCCAGCACCAGGCCCGCCAGCTGGCTGCCGCGCCAGCTCTCTTTCAAGCAGACAGCAGCGAAGAGCATCGTGAAGAAGGCCTGGGACTGCAGCACCAGCGACGCCAGACCCGAGGGCATGCCGATGTGGATGGCGGTGAACAGGAACGCGAACTGGCCCACCGCGATGGTCATGCCATAGGCCAGGTAGAAGCGCAGCGGCAGGCGCGGCGCGCGGAAGAAGGCCACCGCGGGCAGCGCCGCGGCAAGGAAGCGCAATGCCCCCAGCAGCAGCGGCGGCACCTCGGCCACGCCGGCCTTGATGACGACGAAGTTGAGCCCCCACACCACGACCACCACCAGGGCCAGCGCCAGATCGCTCGGCTTCATGTCAGTGCCTCGTTGCCAGCCACGCGCCGGCGCCGATCATGATCGCGCCTGCGCTGCGGTTCAGCAGCCGTGTGGCACGGGCGGAGCGGAAGAAGCGGCGGGCGCGGGCAGCGCCGACCGAGATCAGCATCAGCCCCGCCATCAGCGCCACCAGGGTCAGCACCGCGGCGAGCACGATATCGGCAGCGCGCAGGGTCGTGAGGTCCATGAAGGTCGGCAGGAAGGCGATGTAGAAGAGGATCACCTTGGGGTTGGAGGCGGAGATCAGGAAGCCCTGCACGAAGCTCGCCCGGCGTGGCGTCCGCGGTGCCTTGGCCGGGTCGAAGCCCTCCGCGACCGGCGCCCGCCAGATGCCGATCCCCAGCCACACCAGATAGGCGGCGCCGAGCCAGCGGATGACGGTGAACAGCTCACCCCAGTGGCTCGCGATGGCGGCCAGGCCGAGGCAGGCGAAGACCAGGTAGGCGATGTCGCTCACCACCATGCCGAGGGCCAGGAAGACGCAGTCGCGAGCGCCGCTGGACAGCGCGCGGGCGAGCAGGGCGAACACGCCCGGCCCCGGCGTGATGCCGAATATGAAGATCGCGATGAAGAAGGACAGGGCGCTCTCTGGGCTCATGGCATGGCGGGATCAGGGACGGGACTGCCAGTGATAGTCCATCTGGCGGGCGGTCGCCATGGCCAGTTCCTCGCCGGCCGACCGGGCCACCAGATGCAGGGCCATGTCGAGCCCGGCGGAGATGCCGGCCGAGGTGACCACGTCGCCATCGTCGATCCAACGGCCGGTGTCCGCCACCGCGAGCGCCGGATACAGGCGGGCGAGCTCTGCCACGTCCTCCCAGTGGGTGGTGACCCGTCGGCCGTCGAGCAGGCTGGCGCCGGCCAGCAGGAAGGCGCCGGTGCACACCGAGGCCAGCACCTCGAGGCCCGGCGCGGTGCGCTGCAGCCAAGCCATCAGCGCCGGCTCGTCGCGTTCGTTCCGCTCGTCGCCGCCCGGCACGACCAGCAGGTCGAGGGGCGGGTGATCGCCGATCAGGGCGTCGGGGAGGTGGCGGAAGCCTGCCCGCGCGGTGACCGGGCCCGGCTCGCGGGCCAGGGTCAACACCCTGAAGGGGGGCTCGGCGGCCGCCCGGCGGGCGGCCACCCGACTGGCCGTCGTGAACACCTCGAACGGTCCGGCAAAGTCGAGCACTTCGACCCCGGGGTACACGTAGATGCCGACTTGGCGGGTGGTCATCGGGCGGCTCCGAAAGGGTGGATAGTGTGGACATCATGTTGCGCCGTCTTGTCCTCTGTAGAAAGCCATGTTTCGGACCCGTTGCGGACGGATTCGGACATGCCTTCTGGCAGGCGTCATTCTGCTGCTTGGCGGACGACGTGACGGGTTGCGCAGGCGAAATTGTTACCGCTTGTCAAGATCGCCCCCCTATGGCCGTTGCATCTCTGACCCCCCTCGACACCCCCACGGAGCCCGACCGATGAGCCGCCTGTTGCACCTCGCCTGCCTGATCCTCGCGCTGCTTCTGTCCAGCGTCGCGTCAGCAGACGTGGTGATTCTCTCCAACGGCGACCGCATCACCGGGCACATCGCCCACAAGGGAAACACCCGGCTCGAGATCCGCACCCGTTATGCGGGCAAGATCGCGCTCGCCTGGCGCCACGTGGTGAGCGTCACCAGCGACAAGCCGCTGGTGCTCCAGCGCCGCTCCGACGATTCGCTGGTGCGCGGCCGGCTGGTGGCCGCACTGCCCGACGCGGTGGCCGTGGAGACCGACATCGGCGAAGTGGTGGCAATCCCCCGCGACGACGTGGCCCACATCAACCCGACCCCGGAAGAGTCGGGCCGTGGCATCACCTACAAGGGGCGCGCCAACCTGGCCATGAGCGCCAACAGCGGCAACTCGGACACCCGGCGGGTGCAGGGCGAGGTCAAGTTCGGCGCAGCCGCCCGCGCCTACCGTTACACCCTGGCAGCTGGGGGCGAAATGCAGCAGGACAACGACGCCACCAACACCTTCAAGTGGCGCCTGGGCGCCGACTATGACCGCTTCACCCGGCGCGACCGCAAGCGCTTCGTGTATGGCCGGACCTCCCTCGAGCACGACCGCTTCGCCGACATCCGCCTGCGGGCCACCACCGGCGCCGGCTACGGCTTCCAGGTCATCGAGACCGAAGACATCGACCTCTCCCTGCGCCTCGGCGTGGACCTGGTGTTCCTGCAGCGCATCGACGACGACGACGAGAAATACCCCGCCGCCGGTTGGGGCGTGCGCTACAACCAGGTGCTGCTGAAGGACAAGGCGGAGTTCTTCCACGAGCAGGAAGGCTTCGTCGAGATGGGCGCGCCGTCGAACCTGTCGGTGCTGTCGAAGACCGGTCTGCGCTTCCCGGTGGTGGATACCCTGTCCGCCAGCGCCCAGCTCAACGTCGACTACGAGGGCGAGCCCGGCGACGGCCGCAAACCCTACGACACCACCCTGGTCTTCGGCCTCGGCTACGACTGGTAGCCGCGCGCGGCGCTTCGTACCATAGGCGGACACGTCTCACGCGCACGGAGGGGGGAAGCATGAGCGAGGCATCGGGCATCGCGGTCCTGTTCGGCGGGGTCGGGCTGTTCCTGCTCGGAATGGGGGCCATGACCGACGGCCTCAAGCTCGCCGCCGGTCCGGCCCTCGGGCGGGTGCTCGGCTCCTCCACCCAGACGCGCCTGCGCGGCCTGCTGTCGGGCATCCTCGTCACCGCGCTGGTGCAGTCCTCCTCGGCCGTCACGGTGGCGGCCATCGGCTTCGTCAACGCCGGCCTGCTGTCCTTCTCCCAGACCCTGTGGGTGCTGTTCGGCTCCAACGTCGGCACCACCATGACCGGCTGGCTGGTGGCCCTGATCGGCCTCAAGATCAAGATCGAGGCCGCCGCCCTGCCCCTGATCGGCATCGGCATGGCGCTGCACCTGTCCGGCCCCAAGACCCGCCGCGGCGCGATCGGCACGGTGCTGACCGGCTTCGGCGTGCTGTTCCTGGGCATCGGCTTCATGCAGCAGGCCTTCGGCGGCGCGGGCGAGGCGGTCGATCTGGCGCGCCTCGGCGGCCACGGCATTCTGTCCACGCTGGCCTTCGTCGCCGCCGGTACCGTGCTGACGGTGCTGATGCAGTCCTCCAGCGCGGCCCTGGCGGTGGTGCTGACCCTCGCTGAAACCGGCACCCTGCCCCTGTCGGAGGCGGCGGCGGCGGTGATCGGCGCCAACATCGGCACCACCGTCACGGCGGTGCTGGCGTCCATCGGCGCGACGCCCAACGCGCGCCGGGCTGCCGCCGCCCACGTCGGCTTCAACCTGGTCACCGGCCTCGTCGCGCTGGTGCTTTTGCCGGTGCTGATCCGCGCCGTAGACGGCCTGCGCGAGGCCTTCGAGATGGAGGCCTCGCCGGCCGTCAGCCTGGCGCTCTTCCATACCGTCTTCAACGTCCTGGGGGTGGCGCTGATGTGGCCGCTGGCCGGGCGCATGGCGCGCTTCCTGGAGGGCCGCTTCGGTCCGCGCCAGGCGGCGGTGCGGACCCGCTACCTGGATCGCAACGTGGCCACGGTGCCGGCCCTGGCGGTCAATGCCCTCGACCTGGAGCTGCGCCGCCTGGGCGGCATCGTCACGGCCGAGATCCGCAGCGCGCTGCGCGAGCCCCAGCCGGGCAAGGCGGCGTCGAAGGGCGACGACGCCCTGAACCTGGCAGGCGAGGTGTCCACCTTCCTCACCGGCCTGAGCCGCAGCTCGATGTCCCAGGGCACGGCCGATACCCTGGCCGCCCAGCTGCGGGTGCTGCATTACTACGAGAACTGCGCCGAGCTGGTCGAGGCCCTGCTGCGGGGGCGCCGCGCGATGGGCTCGGTGGACCTGCTGCTGCGCCAGGGTTTCGACGAGCTGGGTCGCAAGGCGGACCGGCTGCTGCGCCAGCTCGACCCCGAGGGCGAGGCCTTCGCGCCGGCCCAGCGGGACCGCCAGAGCGAGTTCGAGGCGGCCTACCAGACCCTCAAGTCCGAGGTGCTGGCTGCGGGCGCCAGCGGCGACCGCCTCGACATGAAGACCATGGACGTGGTGCTGGACACCCTCAGCGCCCTGCACCGGGCGCTGGACCAGGCCGCCAAGGCCGGCAACCTGCTGCAACGCGAGCCGCCCCCCACGACACCGGCGGCCGCCGCGGCGGCCTGATCAGTCGAGCAGCGCCGCCACCGCCTCGGGGGGTCGGCCCACCACGGCGCGGTTGCCGCGGACCACGATCGGCCGCTCGATCAGGATCGGATCGGCGACCATCGCCTCGATCCAGCCCGCCTCGTCGCGGCTCTCGCCCTTGTATTTCTCCTTGAACACTGCCTCTCCCTTGCGAAGCAGCTGCTCGGCCGGCTGGCCGAGGGCCGCCAGCAGGCGCGCGAGGGTCGCCGCGTCGGGCGGGGTCTTGAGGTACTCGACGATCTCGGGCTCGACGCCGCGCTCGCGCAGCAGGGCCAGGGCCGAGCGGCTCTTGCCGCAGCGCGGGTTGTGGTAGATGACGAATTCGGACATGGTCACGCCATGGTGGTTGAACAGCCCCGATCTTAGCCGATGACCGAAGTGACCCCTGACAAGCCCTTCTCGCCGGCCTGCGAGCGCAACCGGGAGCCGATCCTCGCCGCCTTGCGTCCGCTGCTGGCCGACGCCCGGCAGGTGCTGGAGGTCGGCAGCGGCACCGGCCAGCACGCGGTCCATTTCGCCGCCGCGATGCGGTGGCTGACCTGGCAGTGCTCGGACCGGGCCGCGATGTTGCCCGGCATCCGCCGGTGGCTCGCCGAGACCGGGCTCGCCAACACCCCGCCGCCGCTGGTACTCGACGTGGACGCTCCGGGGCGGCCGGGCCGTTTCGACGCGGTGTTCACGGCCAACACGCTGCATATCCTCGGCTGGCCGCAGGTCGAGCGCCTCTTCGCCTGGCTGCCCGAGGTGCTGGTGCCGGGCGGCCGCGTGGTGGTGTATGGCCCCTTCCACCAGGATGGCCGCCCCACCAGCCCCGGTAACGCGGCCTTCGACCAGCAATTGCGGCTCGCCGACCCGGCGAGCGGCATCCGCGACTTCGCCGCCGTGGACCGGCTGGCGCGGTCGGTCGGGCTGGTGCCCCACGCCGACCAGCCGATGCCCGCCAACAACCGCCTCTGCGCCTGGCGCCAGCCGGTCAGCTGACGAGCGGCCGGCACTCGCCGCGCCGAGTAAGGTCCACGCGGAACCAGGCGTCTATTCGCATCGGGGCATCCGATGGACACGAGTATGCACATCCAGGCCGTCAACACCGAGAACATCTCCCCCGCGCGATTGCTGCGGCAATTGCGGGAGACCGTCGCCGACACGGTCAGCCAGCCGGCGCCGTCGGCCGCGGTCAGCCTGAGCACCGACGGACGCCTCGCGACGCTGGTGGATAGCCTGCTGGGCGACAGCGATACCGCCGTGGACGCGGGCCAGGTGGTACGGCTTTTGGGCCAGGGCGCGCTGTTCGAGGATCCGGGCCTGGCGATTCCCCTCCCGCCGGTGATCGATCCGGCTAGCGGCGCATCCCTCTCCCTGCCCGAGCTGGCCGGTGCCGACTTCGACCCGGCCCGCGTCGGCACGCTGCTCCAGTCCGAACCAGCCCTGCTGCCGCTGCTGCAGGCGGCCATCGAATCGTCCGCGCTATCGGCCCTGTTTTCGCCCGCGACCAACGACACGGCCGCCCTGCCGGCCAGCGTCCAGCTCTACGTGGACAACGGCGGCGTGCCCGGGGTCCGGCTCGACGCCGCCCGTCAGCCAGACCTGTTCGCCCAGGCACCCCTGCCCTGAGGTGAGGCTGCCCGCCGCGCTCAATCCAGCGACTGGCTGAACGACGCCGCCGCTTCGCTACGCACCCAGTCGGCGAAACACGCCACGTCATCGCGCCACGGCGGCGGCGGCAACACCAGCCAGTAGCCGCGACCCTCGACCCGCCGCCGCGTGCCGGCCAGCGCCACCAGCTGGCCGCCAGCGGTCATGCGATCCACCAGCTCGAGCCGCCCGATCGCCACCCCCTGGCCCGCCACCGCCGCCTGGATCAGCTGGTCATAGTGGGAGAACACCAGGCGCCCGTCCGGCGCGACATGCTCCAGCCCCATCGCCGCCAGCCAGTCGTCCCACCGCAGCCACGGGTAGCGGTTGTCCTCGAAATCCAGCAGCACGCTGCGGGGCAAGGTGTCGTGGTCGAGCCGGGTGAGGCCGAGGGCCGGGCTGGCCACCGGGATCACCGATTCGCCGAACAGGCGCTCCGAGCCGGGCGGGGCGTCCCGGTCGGCGCAGTGGCGGATCGCCACGTCGATGCCGTCGCGGGCCAGATCGAGGATGCGATTGCCGGCCGCGACGCGCACGTCGATGCCCGGATTGGCGGCCTGAAAGCCGGACAGGCGGGGCACCAGCCACAGGGCCGCGATGCCGATGCTGGCCGTCACGGTGAGCGGCGGGCGGCTATCGCGCCGCGCCAGCTGGTCGGCGAGATGGCGGTATTCGTCGAGCCAGACCCGGGCCGCCTCGTAGAGTCGGGCGCCATCGGCGGTCAGCCGCAGTTCGCGGGTGCGGCGCTCGAAGAGGGGCACGCCCAGTGCCTGCTCCAGCGTCTGAACCTGTCGGCTCACGGCCGACTGGGTGAGGTTGAGCGCCGCCGCCGCGCGGGTGAATGAAAGGCTGCGCGCCGCGGCCACGAAGCCCCGGAGGGGATCAAGGGGCGGCACCCGCCCACCGGTCTTATCCATGCTAAAAACTCATCCATGCAATGCAAATTGAGCGTTTGTGAATGCCCTTTTCGGCTCCGATACTGCACTCACAGCGACAGGCCCGTCACTGGACTGGCCGCGCTCACCGATGGAGGTCATTATGAATGCAATTCACTCATGCGAAACCCTGCGACTCAGCGCCCGCCAGACCCGCGTCCTGAGCCATGCCGCCGGCGCCCAGGTGCATTGCGTCGCCGGTCACGTCTGGATCACCCAGTACGGCGACGACCGGGACCTCGTGCTCGGACCGGGGCAGACCATGGTGCTGGACCGGCCCACCGCGCTGGTGATGAGCAGCGCGGTCGGCGCCGAATTGTGCCTGGCGCACACCGACCCGGCACCGACACGCCACCCGGGCCTGATCCAGCGCATCGCGGGCTGGTTCGACCCACGCTGGAGCAGCCGCGTGGCCGAAGCCCTGGAAGGGCGCATCGGGGGCCTGCGGGCCTGACGCGGCGGCGCGCGGCCGTGCCATACTGGCCGCGCGCCGTCCTCCCGGAGCCATCCCATGTTTCCCGCCCACTTCGAAGACCTCGACATCCCGGTTGGTGAGCACACCATCCGCGTCAGCCAGGGTGGCGAGGGGCCACCCCTGCTGCTGATACACGGCTACCCGCAGAACCGCTTCATGTGGCATGCCGTGGCACCCGCGCTGGCCGGCGCGTACCGGGTGATCTGCGCCGACCTGCGCGGCTATGGCGATTCGTCCAAACCGCCCGGTGGCGCTGACCACGCGGCCTACGCCAAGCGGGCGATGGCGGCAGACATGGCGGCGGTGATGTCCGCCCTCGGCCACCTGCGTTTCGCGGTGGCCGGCCATGACCGGGGCGCACGCGTCGCTCACCGCCTGGCGCTCGACCACCCGGACCGGGTCGAGCGGGTGTGCGTGATGGACATCGCCCCGACGCGCCACATGTTCCGCACCACCGACCAGGCCTTCGCCACCGGCTATTACCACTGGTTCTTCCTGATCCAGCCCGGCGGCCTGCCCGAGCGGATGATCGGCGGGGATCCCGCGTGGTGGCTGCGCGAGAAGCTGCGGCGCTGGGCTGCGCCGGGCGCGGTGTTCGACGAGGCCGCGGTAGGCGAGTACCTGCGCACCTTCTCGACGCCGGAAGGCATCCACGCCAGCTGCGAAGACTATCGGGCCGCGGCCGGCATCGACCTGCAGCACGACGACGCCGACTTCGGCCAGCGCCGTATCGAGTGTCCGCTGCTGGTGCTGTGGGGCGAGCATGGCTTCGTCCATCGCAGCTACGACGTGCTGCGGGTCTGGCGGGATTACGCCAGCCATGTCGCTGGCCACACCCTGCCCAGCGGCCACTTCCTGCCGGAGGAGGCGCCCCAGCGGACGATCGAGTCGCTGCGCGCTTTCATGACGGGGGGAGCGGCCTGATGGGGGGCGCCGGCGGGGCCCGCCTCGAGTTCTGGCTGGAGTTCGCCAGCACCTATTCCTATCTGTCGGTGATGCGCGTCGAGGCGCTGGCCGCGGAAGCCGGCGTCGAGGTGGCGTGGCGGCCTTTCCTGCTCGGGCCGGTCTTCATGAGCCTCGGCTGGAACGATTCACCCTTCAACATCTACCCGCCCAAGGGACGCTACATGTGGCGCGACATGGAGCGCCTGTGCGCCCGCTACGGCCTGCCGCTGACGCGCCCCTCGGCGTTCCCGCGCAACGGCCTGCTGGCGGCCCGGATTGCCTGCCGGGGCCAGTCGGAGCCGTGGATCGGTGATTTCTGCCGGGCGGTGATGGCGGCCAATTTCGCCGACAACCAGGATATTGGCGAACGCCAGGTAGTGGCGGCGCTGCTCGATGCGATGGCCCTGCCGGCCGAGGCGCTGATCGCCGACGCAGAGTCTGACGCAGGCAAGGCGGCCCTGCGCAAGCAGACGGATGCCGCGATCGAGCGGGGCATCTTCGGCGCCCCGAGCTTCGTCGTCGGCGAGGAGCTGTTCTGGGGCAATGACCGGCTCGAGGATGCCCTGGCCTGGGCCACCGACCGCGCCGCGCAACGCGACCGCCAGCAGCCTCGGTGACCGAAGACACAGAAATCGCGCATGGCTCTGGAATAATCGCAGTTACCGGTATGTTCCTTCCACGAGCAGGCCACCGGCCCTGCGCGAATACCGCCGGTTTCCCAATCAAGAATGAGGTTGCTCCGCCATGAAGAAAGTCGTTGCCCGTTCGTTGTTCGCCATCGCCACCCTGGGTGTCGCCGCTGGCGTCAGTGCACAGCTGAAGCCCGAAGAGATGATCAAGTTCCGCCAGTCCGGCTATACGTTCATGGCCTGGAACATGGGCAAGATCAAGGCCATGGCCGTTGACGAGAAGGTCCCCTTCGACGCCAAGCAGGTGTCCGCCGCCGCCGATGTGGTCGCCGCCGTGGCCAACTCCGGCATGGGCGCCCTCTACTCCAAGGAGACCCTCGATGGCACCGGCTGGAAGAAGACCCGCCTGAAGCCGGAGTTCTTCGACAAGATGGACGAGGTCAAGGAAGTGGCGGTCAACTTCGTCAAGCAGGCCAACGAGCTCAAGAAAGTCGCCGCCACCGGCGACCAGGCCGCGATCAAGGCCCAGTTCGGCGAGACCGGCAAGGCCTGCAAGGCCTGTCACGACAAGTTCCGGATGGAAGAGGACAAGTAATCGCCCGGGCCGCTCCGGAACGACGAAACGGCCGCGAAAGCGGCCGTTTTTCTTTGCACGGGTTCGGTTGGCGCCTACCACGCCGGCGGGGGCGCTGGCGGCGGGGGCGGCGAGAGCAGGCCGCCCGAGGCGGCCCACACCACGGCCAGCGCGACCGCCACCGCGACCACGAAGGCCACCGGGCCGCCGCCGCTGGCCGGGCGGGCGTTGCTGTCGGCCGACTCGGTCAGGCCGGTGATCATCGGCCGCACCAGATTCTGCTTGCGGACCCGTGCGTAGTAGGCGATGGCGGCCAGATGCAGCACGACGAGGCCGATGATCACCAGTTCGGCACGCCGGTGCCAGCCGGTCGCCCAGTCGGAATCGTCCTTGCTGACGAGCGGGTAGAGCGGTCCGTTGAAGGCGATGTCGTCATTCGACACCAGCCCGCTGCAGGCCTGAAAGAGCAGCACACCGAGCAGGGCACAGACCGACAGGGCGCCGAGGGGATTATGGCCGAGGCCGTGCCAGTCGCCCCGCAGGTAGGCCAGGATCGCACCGGGGCCGCGGACGAAGGTGGTGAAGCGGGCGTAGGTGGAGCCGACCACGCCCCACACCAGGCGGAAGCTCAGCAGGCCGAGAATCGCGACGCCGAAAGTGCCGTGCCAGAGCATCGCGTTGCCGCCGATCTTGCCACTGACGAAAGAGCCGGTGACCAGCAGGACCAGAGACCAGTGGAAGATCCGCGTCGGAAGGTCCCAAACCGCGATGCTTCTGTTCATATCCTCAGCCTGCTTATTGTGCAGTGCACTATTTTCCATCATGGTCGACCCATTGAAAAGCTTAAAAGTACAAACAAAACATACTGTTGATTCAGGACAATGTTCCAGTGCATCGCGCCACCATCGACACGACGTCAAGGCGACGCCGCCCTCGACAGCGAACAGCGGCCGACCCGGCGCTATTCCGCTCGCCGCTGCAGGAGTCTCTTGAGAAAGCGCCCGGTATGGGAGGCGGCACACTTCACGACGCGCGGCGGCGGCCCCTGCACGACGATCTCGCCGCCGGCCCCGCCCCCTTCCGGGCCCAGGTCGATGATCCAGTCGGCCTCGGCGATCAGATCCAGGTCGTGCTCGATCACGAGCACGCTGTGGCCGGCATCGACGAGGCGGTGGAGCACACGTATCAGCTTCTCGGTGTCGGCCATGTGCAGGCCGACGGTGGGCTCGTCGAGGACGTAGAGGGTGTGCTTCTCCGGCTTCAGCACCCCCTTGTCGCCCCGCACCTTGGCCAGCTCGGCCACCAGCTTGATGCGCTGGGCCTCGCCCCCCGACAGGGTCGGGCTGGGCTGGCCAAGGGTCAGGTAGCCGAGCCCGACGTCGTCGAGCAGGGCCAGCGGGTGTGCGATGGACGGGTGCGCAGCGAAAAATCCGCGTGCCTCGGCGACCGGCATCGCCAGGACCTCGGCGATGGTGCGATCGCGCCAGCGCACCGCCAGGGTCTCCCGGTTGAAGCGGGCGCCGCCACAGGCGTCGCAGGGCACCTTGACGTCCGGCAGGAAGTTCATCTCGACGGTCACCTGGCCCTGGCCCTCGCACACCGGGCATCGGCCCGCACCGGTATTGAACGAGAAGCGGTTGGCCTTCCAGCCGTGGGTGCGGGCATCGAAGGTGTCGGCGAAGAGCTTGCGGATCGCGTCCCAGAAGCCGATGTAGGTGGCAGGGCAGGAGCGGGGGGTCTTGCCGATCGGGGTCTGGTCAACCTCCAGCACGCGCCCGACCTGGTCCCAGCCCTCGAAGGCGGTGCAGCCACTGATGGTGGTATCGCCGGCCAGGTGGCGCGCCAGGTTGGCATGCAGTACATCGCGGGCGAGGGTGGACTTGCCGGAGCCAGAGACGCCGGTGACGACACTCAGCCGCCCCAGCGGCACCCGCAGGTCGATCCGCTTGAGGTTGTGCAGCGAGGCCCCACGCAGGGTGATCGACGGGTGGTCGGCGGCGATCTTGCGGAGGGCCTGCATCGGGCGGCGCAGGGGCTCGCGCAGGCAGCGCCCGGTGGCCGAATCGGGCGCCCGCCTCAGGTCTTCCAGGCTGCCCTCGGCGACCACGGCGCCGCCTTCGATGCCCGCCCCCGGCCCCAGGTCGATGACGTGGTCGGCGCGGCGGATGGTCTCCTCGTCGTGCTCGACGACGATCAGGGTGTTGCCCCGGTCGCGCAGGGCGGTCAGGGTATCGAGCAGCAGGTCATTGTCGCGGGGGTGGAGACCGATCGTCGGTTCGTCGAGGATGTAGCAGACCCCGCGCAGGTTTGATCCGAGCTGGGCCGCGAGGCGGATGCGCTGGGCCTCGCCGCCGGACAGGGTCGGCGCGGCCCGGTCCAGCGCCAGGTAGTCGAGGCCGACCTGGCGCAGGAAGGCCAGCCGCCCGCCGATCTCGGCGACCACGTCACGGGCGCTGTCGGCCTCGCGCCGGTCGAGGGTCAGGGCCGCGAAGAAGTCGGCCACCCGGTTGACCGGCCGGGCGGCCAGCTCGTGGATGCCCAGGTCGCGGAAGCGCACGGCGCGCGCCACCGGGTTCAGGCGGGCGCCCTCGCAGGCGGGGCAGGTTTCGTCTGAAAGCTGCTCGGCATCGCCCAGCTCGAGGGCGTTCGGGTCTTCCACCTTGCCATGGGTCTTGTGGCCGGTGCCGTAGCACGACGGGCACCAACCGTGCTTGGCGTTGTACGAGAACAGGCGCGGGTCCGGCTCGGGAAAGCTGGTGCCGCAGCCCGGGCAGGCGCGCAGGGTCGAGAAGGTGAGCGGCGTCGCGCCGAGCTGGCAGATCGCCAGCACCTGGACCACCCCCTTGCCGTGCTCGAGCGCCAGGGTCAGCTGTTCGCGCAGCTGGGTCTCGTGGTCCGGCCGGATGGCGACCATGCCCACCGGCAGCTCGATATTGTGCTCCTTGTAGCGGTCGAGGCGCGGCCACTTGCGGGTCGGCAGGTAGTCACCGTCGACCCGCAGCTGCTCGAAGCCCTTGCCCCGCGCCCACTTGGCGAGGTCGGTATAGAGCCCCTTGCGGTTCACCACCAGCGGCGCGAGCAGCTCGACCGAGCGGCCGTCGAAGTCGGCCAGGATCTGGGCGGCGATCGCCTCGAAGCTCTGGGGGCGTACCGCCACATCACAGTCCGGGCAGTACTGGGTGCCCAGCTTGACGTAGAGCAGGCGCAGGAAGGGCTGGATCTCGGTCAGCGTGGCGACCGTGCTCTTGCGTCCGCCGCGGGACACCCGCTGCTCGATGGCGACGGTGGGCGGGATGCCGAAGAGGCCATCCACATCGGGCCGCGCGGCCGGCTGGACGAACTGGCGCGCGTAGGCATTGAGCGACTCCAGGTAGCGACGCTGGCCTTCGCCAAAGACGATGTCGAAGGCGAGGGTGGACTTGCCCGATCCCGACAGGCCGGTGATCACCGTCAGCGCGTCGCGGGGGATCGTCAGGCTGATGTTCCTGAGGTTGTGTTCGCGGGCGTGTCGGATCTCGATCGCGGGCGCAGCCAGGGCCCGGTAGCGGGCCGGCGCCTCGGCCACGGCCGGCACCGCGGCGTCGGCCGCGAGCCGCGCGAGCTCGGCCTCGTAGGCCGCCAGGGCCACGCCGGTGTGGGAGGCCGGATCACCCGCAACGTCCGCCGGGCTACCCTCGGCGACGATCCGGCCACCGCCTTCGCCCCCTTCGGGGCCCAGGTCGATGAGCCAGTCGGCGGCGGCGATCACGTCCAGGTTGTGCTCGATCACAAGCAGCGAGTGGCCGCTGTCGAGGAGGCGCTCGAAGGCGCCGATCAGGCGGGTGACGTCCTCGAAGTGCAGGCCGGTGGTCGGCTCGTCGAAGAGGAACAGGGTGGGCAGGCCCCGGGGGCCGCGCTTGCGCTTGCGGGCGGCCTCGGCGGCCTTCGCCAGGTGGCCGGCCAGCTTGAGGCGCTGGGCCTCACCGCCGGAGAGGGTCGGCACCGGCTGGCCGAGGCGCAGGTAGTCCAGGCCGACTTCGGCAATAGGCGCCAGCGCCGCCACCACCGCCGGCTGGTCGGCGAAGGCCGCGACGGCCTCGGAGACGGTCATCTCGAGCACGTCGGCGACCGAATGCCCGCGCCAGGCGAGGGCCAAAATCTCCGGCCGGTAGCGCTGGCCGTCGCAGTCCGGGCAACGCAGGTAGACGTCCGACAGGAACTGCATTTCGACATGCTCGAAGCCGGAGCCGGTACAGGTCGGGCAGCGGCCGTTGCCCGAGTTGAAGCTGAAGGTGCCCGGTGTGTAGCCCCGCTCGCGGGCCTCGGGCAGGGCCGCGAAGAGCTTGCGGATGGCGTCCCAGGCGCCGACGTAGCTGACCGGGTTGGAGCGGGAGCTCTTGCCGATCGGCGACTGGTCCACGAACACCACGTCGCCGAGGGCCTCGGCCCCGTCGAGGGCATCGAAAGCCCCAGGTGCCTCGGTCGGCTGGCCGAAGTGCTTGGCCATCGCCGGGTGGAGGACGTCCTGCACCAGGGTCGACTTGCCCGAACCGGACACCCCGGTGATGCATACCAGGTGGCCGAGGGGAAAGCGCACGTCGATGGCCGCCAGGTTGTGCTGGCGGGCGCCACGCAGCGCCAGCGCCGGACCGGCCGGATCGACCGGCCGGGGCACCCGGTGGCGGTCCACCCGCCGGCGCCCGGCGAGGTAGTCGCCGGTCAGTGAGGCCGGGTCGGCGGCCACCGCGCGGGGGGTGTCGTAGGCGACGATACGGCCGCCCCGCTCGCCCGGACCGGGGCCGATGTCGAGCAGCCGGTCGGCCGCGAACATCACCTGCGGGTCGTGCTCAACCACCACCAGCGAGTTGCCGGCGTCGCGCAGGCGCGCCATCACCTGCAGGATGCGGCCGATGTCCCGCGGGTGGAGGCCGATCGACGGCTCGTCCAGCACGAACAGGGTGTTGACCAGGGAGGTGCCCAGCGCGGTGGTCAGGTTGATGCGCTGGACCTCGCCGCCGGACAACGTCCGCGACTGGCGGTCGAGGGTCAGGTAGCCGAGGCCGACCTGCTGCAGGTAAGCAAGCCGCGAACGGATCTCGCCCATCAGCAGCTCGGTGGCTTCGTCGAGGGGGGCGGGCAGGGCGAGGGCGTCGATGAAGGTGGCGACCCGGTCGATGGGCAGGGCCATCAACTCATGCATGGCCAGCGCAGGCTCACTGCCCAGCCGCCACAGCAGGGCCTCGGGCTTGAGCCGCGCGCCGCCACAGGCCGGGCACTCGCTGTAGCTGCGGTAGCGCGACAGCAGCACCCGGATATGCATCTTGTAGGCCTTTGTCTCGAGCCACTCGAAGAAGTGGCGCACGCCGTACCACTTGCGCGGCCACGACGACGACCAGCTCTTCCAGGCCGGGTCGCCCTCCAGCACCCACCGGCGGTGCTCCGGCGGCAGGTCGCGGAACGGCACGTCCATTGCGACGCCGTACTTCGCGGCCATCTTCGCCATGTCGTCCTGGCATTCGCGATAGCTCTCGGTCTGCCAGGGCTTGACCGCCCCTTCGGCGAGGGTTTTCGTCTCGTCGGGGATGACGAGGCCGAAATCGACGCCGATCACCCGGCCGAAGCCGCGGCAGGTCTCGCAGGCGCCGATCGGCGAGTTGAACGAGAACAGGCTGGGGGTCGGCTCGGGATAGTCGATGTTGCACTCGGCGCAGTGCAGGCCGGAGCTGTAAGGCCAGACCGCGTCGCCGTCGTCGCCGAGGGCATGGACATGGACGTGGCCCTGGCCGAGTCGCAGGGCGGCCTCGAGGGCCTCGGCGACCCGCGCCGGCTCGGCCCCGCCGAGGCGGAAGCGATCCTGCACCACCTGAAGGCCGCGCTCACCGCGGGCGTGGATGCGGGTGTAGCCCTGGCGCTCGAGCAGGCCGACGATCTCGTCTTCGCTGAAGTTGGCAGGGACCGCCACCGGCGCGCAGATCACCAGCCGCGGGTCGCCCGCCGCCGCCGCCCGGTTGGCGAGGTCGTCGGCGATAGAGGCCGTGGTGTCGCGCCGCACCGGCTCGCCGCAACCGCGACAGGCGAGGTGCGAGGCGCGCGCGTAGAGCAGCTTGAAGTGGTCGGCCAACTCGGTCATGGTCCCGACCGTGGAGCGGGAGGTGCGCACCGGGTTGGTCTGGTCGATCGCGATGGCCGGCGGCACCCCCTCGATGCGGTCCACCCGTGGCTTGTCCATGCGGTCGAGGAACTGGCGGGCGTAAGGGGAGAAGGTCTCCACGTAACGCCGCTGTCCCTCGGCATACAGGGTGTCGAAGACCAGCGAGCTCTTGCCGGAACCCGACACGCCGGTCACGACCACCAGCGCGTTGAGGGGGATGTCGAGGTCGAGGCCGGCGAGGTTGTTCTGGCTGGCGCCGCGGATGCGGATGGCGTCGGCTGGCTCGGGCGCAGTCTTGGGCATGGAGGGGTTGGATCGGGCCGCTGGGGAGGTGAAGATTCTAGTCGCGTGGCGCGGGTTCCGGGCGCCGCCTGACATCGGTCGGATTTCATTAAAGTTATGATTTCGATTCCCGTTCTCTAGCGATACGCCTCGAAAACAAGGGGCGAATTGCTTTGGAGGCGGCAAACCATGCCCAATATGCTGTGGATGCAGACCGGCGCCTGCAGCGGCGACAGCATGTCCCTGTTGACCGCCGACGGCCCGTCCATCGAAGGACTGATCCGCAGCGGCGCAATCGAACTGCTCTGGCACCCGTCCCTGACCGACGCCCCGTCGGGCTACTTCGCTACGCTCGTCGAGCGGATCGAGTCAGGCGAACAAGGCCTGGACATCCTCTGCATCGAGGGCAGCATCGTCACCGGGCCCTACGGCTCCGGCATGTTCGACAGCCACCGTGGCCGGCCCAAGATGCAGATCGTCAGCGCCCTGGCGGCCCGCGCCCGGACCGTCGTGGCGGTTGGTACCTGCGCGGCCTTCGGCGGCGTCCACGCCGCACCGCCCAACCCGTCCGACAGCATCGGCCTGCAGTACGACCACGCCGACCCGGGGGGCCTGCTGGGCGAGGACTGGCGTGCCGGCGACGGCCGGCCGGTGATCAACCTGGCCGGCTGCCCGGTGCACCCGCTGACCATCACCCGCACCCTGTCCATGCTGGCGACCGGCACGCCGTTCGAACTGGACTTCCTGAACCGGCCACAGGTGTTCTTCGCCTCCACCGTTCACCAGGGCTGCACCCGCAACGAGTACCACGAGTATGACGTCGAGGACCGCGAGCCCGGTGGCAAGGCCTGCATGTACTTCAATCTCGGCTGCCAGGGGCCGAGCACGCTGGCCAACTGCAACGGCGAGCTGTGGAACAACCGCAGCAGCAAGACCCGCGCCGGCGTGCCGTGCTTCGGCTGCACCTCGCCCGACTTCCCCCGCGACGGCGACCTGTTCCGTACCGACAAGATCGGCGACGTGCCGGTGACGCTGCCGCTCGGTGTCTCGCGGGCCCGCTACATGGCGTACAAGAACCTGGCCAAGGCCGCCGCGCCGGTGCGCCTGATCAAGCGCGAGATGGAACCCTGAGCATGGCCCGAAAGACACTCGGCATCGATCTCAACCGGGTCGAGGGCGACCTGGAGTTCGAAGTGGACCTGGAGGACGGTCGGATCGTCGGCGCCCGCTGCATCGGCACCCTGTTCCGGGGCTTCGAGCAATTGCTGGTGGACCGCGCCCCCCGCGACTCTCTGGTCATCACGCCCCGGGTCTGCGGCATCTGCGGCACAGCACATCTCTACACTGCGGTGCTGGCCCTCGAGCGGCTCGCTCAGCTGCCGGTACCGCCCCAGGCGACCCTGATCCGCAACCTCTGCCTCATGGCCGAGAACGTCCAGAGCGACCTGCGCCAGACCTTCCTGTTCTTCGTGCCCGACTTCCTCAATCCCCGCTACGGGGATCACCCGATGGCGGCGGCGGTGGCGCGGGCCTTCCAGCCCATGAAGGGCAGCGCGGTACTCGGTGCCCTCGGCGTGACGCGCCGCATCCTGCAGGTGGTGGCGATTTTCGGCGGCCAATGGCCTCACTCGTCCTACATGCTGCCCGGCGGCGTGACCCGCGGCGCCAATGCCCGCGATATCGTCGATTGCCGCGAGCTGGTCGAGTCGACGGTCGCCTGGCTCGAGGACGATGTGCTCGGCGACCGGCTCGAGGCCTTCCTGGCCCTGGACACCCTCGCCGCCCTCGAGCGCTGGCTGGCCGAGCCAGTCCGGGCCGAGCGGGCCATGACCCTGTTCTGCAACTTCAGCCGCTCCGTCGGCCTGGACCGGATCGGTGGCGGGGCCCGCACCTTCCTGTCCGGCGGCAGCTACCACGACCCGGACAGCTGGGGCCCCCCGTGCGGAGAGCAGAAAACACTGCTGGCAGCCGGCATCTTCGAGGCCGACGGCGGCACCCTGGCACCCTTCGATCCGGACCGGATCACCGAGCACGTCCGCCATTCCTGGTTCCGGTCCTACGCGGGCGGCCGCCACCCGTTCGAAGGCGAGACGGTCCCCGACTACCAGCCCGGCAGCGATCGCTACACCTGGGCCAAGGCACCCCGCTATGGCGAGCAGGTGGTCGAGACCGGTCCGCTGGCCGAGCTGCTGGCCGCCGGCGACGCCCTGTGCCGGGATATCCTCGCGACCCTCGGGCCCAACACCTGGCTGCGCCAGTTCGCGCGGCTGCGCCGGGCCGCCCGGACCCTGGCGCTGATGCGCGGGCAGGTCGATGCCCTGGCCCGCCGGATCGGGGAACCCCACTACCGGCATCCCCCCGAAGGCGCATTCGAACAGGGCGAGGGCTTTGGCATCGTGCAGGCCGCGCGGGGCACGCTGGGCCACTGGATGCAGGTGGAGGATGGGCGCATCAGTCGCTATCAGATCGTGACGCCGACGGCCTGGAACGCCTCGCCGAAGGACAGCGCGGGCCGGCACGGTCACTGGGAGCAAAGTGTGATCGGCCTCCAGCTGGCGGACGAGGCCGATCCGGTGGAGCTGGGCCATATCGTCCGTTCCCATGACCCGTGCCTGGTGTGCACGGTCCATTTTGCCGGCAGCGGTCGGCGGTTCCGCTATGGCGTCTAGAACCCACGTGGTGTGCTTCGGCAACGAGCTGCATGCCGACGATGGATTCGGTCCGGCGGTGCACGCGGCCCTGTCCCGCACCAAGCTGCCTGAGGGTGTCCGCCTGATGCGCGCCGACGCGGCAAGCCCGGCTGCGATCGATTGCTTCGACGCCTGCGACGCCGTGGTGGTGGTGGACGTGCTCGGCGGCTTCGGCGAGCCGGGCTCGGTGCATTGCCTGCCCGCCGAAGCTGTCGCTGCGGAGTGCGGCGCCGGGCACGGTGCCGGCGTCGGCCGACTGCTGGAGACGGTGCGCGCCGCGCTGCCGCGGCCGCCCCGGGTACGCGTGATCGGTGTCGAGGCGGCGCGACTGGACGCCTTCCGGCCCGGCCTGTCCGCCCCGGTGGCGGCTGCCCTGCCGCAGGTGACCCGTGCGGTCATGGAGGCGCTGACGTGAGCTCCATGCGCTCCATCGTCATCCCGATTCGCGAGGTCAGTCCGGTGGCCGGCCAGGACCGCCGCTGGTGTGGCCATATCCAGGTGCCCGGCCGCACGGCAGAAACCCATGTGCTGATCCTCGAGCGCGGTGGGCGCCTGATCGGCATTCCGGCCCTGTGCCCCCACGATGGCAGCCGCATGGATCGTTGCCGCAGCGACGCCGAGGGCAACCTGATCTGTGGCGCCCACGGCCTGAAGGTGCCGGTGGAGTCGAACGTCCAGTCCTTTGACGTCGAAGAGCGCGATGGCCAGTACTTCCTGCAACGCAAGGACTGCCTGCCCGATTTCGGTGAGGCGGACGAGGTTTCGTCCCTGCGCGAGGAACTCGACGCCCTGCGTGAGGCCAACTCGGTGCTGGAGTCGCAGGTCACGAGCATCAGCGAGGTGATGGAGGGCATGATCGCCGAGCTGTCGGAGAAATCCCAGCAGCTGGAAAAGCGCAGTCGCGAACAGGGGCGCCTCGGACGCTTCGTCGACAACGTCATCAACAGCATGGAGAACCTCCTCATCGTGCTCGATGCGAAGGGGCGGATCAGCCAGATCAACGCCGCAGTGACGCGGGAACTCGGATTCCGTGCGGCCGACGTGCTGAACGAACCGAGCGATGTCCTGCTCTCCCCCCAGAGCCTTGAGGCCTTGCGCGAGGCCACCGCCAATGCCTACCTCCCCACGGGCCTGACCCTCTTCCGGACCATCCTCGAGCGCGGCCAGCTGGCCTTCGAGACGGCATTGGCCCACGCCGCCGGTGGCGACGCCAGAAAGCATTTCATCATCCGGGGCACCCCCCTCTATGAACGCAGCGGCAAGCTCGAAGGGGCGGTCCTGGTTGCTTCGGACATCACCCTGCTGCGGGAGCGCGAGAAGCAGTTGCAGCTCTCGGAGCAGCGCTTCCGTGACTTCAGCGCCGTGTCGTCCGACGGCTTCTGGGAGGTGGATGCCTCGCTATGCTTCAACCGTCCGGTCTTCGGGCGCGAGGATCTGGTGGGCGTCAACCTCTTCTCGATCGCCAGCAACGAAACCGACGCACAACGTCGATCCCTTGCCGACATCGATGCGGTGATGGCGCGCCATGAGGAGTTTCGCGACTTCGAGTTCCAGTTGAGCGAGCCGGTCGCGGGATGGGACTAGCTGAGTTCGAGCGGCCGCCCGATATTCGATGACGAAGGGCACTTCACCGGCTACCGGGGAACGCTCAAGAACATCACCCAGCGCAAGCTGGCGCAGCAGGAACTGCAGCTGCACCGGGATCACCTCGCAGAGCTGGTCTCCAGCCAGACCGCGGACCTGCTCGAGGCCAAGGAGCAGGCCGAGCGGGCCAACCAGGCCAAGAGCGAGTTCCTGGCCAACATGTCCCACGAGTTCCGTACCCCGCTCCACGGCATTGGCTCCTTCGCGGCGCTGGGCCTCAAGAAGGTGGACAGCGCGCCGCCGGACAAGCTGCGCACCTACTTCGAGAGCATCATCAAGAGCGGCAACCGGCTCGGCGAGCTGGTCAACGATCTGCTCGACCTCGCCAAGCTCGAGGCGCGGCAGATGAAGCTCCAGCTCGAGCGCACCGACGTTCAGGGGCTGGCGTCGGCGATCGGCCAGGATCTCCGTGCCCTGACCGATGGACGACAGGTCACGATCCGGTTTGCCAGCGCCACGCCGGACACCTGCGCGCTGGTCGATCCACGCCAGTTCCACGCGGTGATCCAGAACCTGCTGTCCAACGCCGTGAAGTTCTCTCCGCCAAGCAGCGAGATCGTCGTTTCCTTCAGCGATGGCGAACTGGCGAACGGCCGCCCCGCGCTGCGCGTCAGCGTGAGGGATCAGGGGGTCGGCATCCCGGAGAACGAAGTGGAGTCGATCTTCGACAAGTTCGTCCAGAGCTCGAAGACCAAGACGGGCGCGGGCGGAACCGGCCTCGGCCTGGCCATCACCCGCGAGATCGTGCAGTTGCACGACGGTCATGTCTCGGCCGGGAACCATCCCGACGGGGGCGCCGTGTTCTCGGTCCTGGTTCCCCGCTGCAGCGATGTGCCCCAGGCCATGCGCGGGACAGGTACGTAAATTGCCTGAGTTTTCAGGGCGGGACTGCCGAGCGCTGGGGCTCGATCCAGAATAAGCTCACTCAATCAGATCGTTGAGCCCGGAATCACCGGGCCGGCAGTGCCGTGGTGCGCACCATTGTCGAAGCGTCGGCACCAATCCGGTGCCCCGGCGGTGTGTACCCTCGGCGGGAGGAGAGAGACATGCTGAGTTTGACGGACTGCCTGGATTTCGTCGATCTGGACGCGGCGACAATCGAGGTGATCGCACGGCACGAGGATCTGCCCCTGATCGTCGCGGCAGAACTCGGCCACCAGTTGCTGGCCGATCTGCGCGGCATCTTCGTATTGCACCAGATGCACCGCAGCCTGATCGAGCTCGCCGCCGAGAGAGGCCAGCTGGACGAGGAGAAGCAACTGCGCAAGGCCTATACCGCGTTCAGCCGGAAGTATCCGGTGCCCCGCCAGCTGCCGTGAGGATCAGTTCGCGGTGGGGTTGTCGCCGCTGGTCGTGTTGCGGTCTTCCTGGGCCAATTCGGAGTGGGCCTCGTCGGGCGGTGGTGCCGCCAGGCCCCTGCCGGTCACCGAGGCTGCCGCCTTGCGGGTGAGTTCGAGCAGGTTGGCGGCCGCTTCACGGGTGGCCTCCATGGCATCTCGGGTGGCCGGACCCGCGGGGGGGTCTGTCGGCGTTGCACTCGCCGTATCGCCGGGGCCGGTCGGCTCGACAGGCGCCTTCGCCTCCGGCCGAACGCCAATCGCGCGACTGGCTTCGATGACCGCATCGCTGGCCTTGCCCAGCGCCTGGGCTGCCTTGTCACCGGCCTCGCGCGCGGCCTTGACCGCTTCCTCTGCCGCCTTGCCGGCCCGATCGGCCGACTCCCCCTGCTGCGGTGAACACCCGACCAGGCCCATCCCGATCAGGATGCCCAGGGTGACTCCCACTTGCCGCGCCTTCATGCCTCTCTCCGCCGGTGGCGTTCATGTCGCCGTAAACAGTTCCTGCCCTGTTGAACGGCGTTTTCTATCAACTCTTGATCTAACAATACAAAAAGAAAAAGGGGCTTGCGCCCCTTTGTTGTCGATCGAAACGAATTACTTCACCCGGTTGCGGTATTCGTCCGTCCGGGTGTCGATCTCGATCTTGTCGCCGATCTCGACGAAGGCCGGCACCATCAGCTCGAATCCGGTCCCGATCTTGGCCGGCTTGAGCACCTTGCCCGAGGTGTCGCCCTTGACGGCAGGCTCGGTGTAGGTGACCTCGCGCACGACGCTGTTGGGCAGTTCCACCGAGATCGCCTTGCCGTTGTAGAAGACCACCTCGCAGGCCAGGCCGTCCTCGAGATACTTCAGCGCGTCTTCCATGTTCTCGGCTTCGACCTCGTACTGCTCGTACTCGGCGTCCATGAAGACGTACATCGGGTCGGCGTAGTAGGAGAAGGTCACTTCCTTGCGCTCGAGGATCACGACCTCGAACTTGTCGTCGGCCTTGTAAACCGTCTCGGACGGCGCACCGGTCAGGAGGTTCTTGAGCTTCATCTTGACGACGGCGGCGTTGCGGCCCGACTTGTTGTATTCGGTCTTCTGCACCACCAGCGGGTCGGCGCCGACCATGATGACGTTGCCCGAGCGAAGTTCCTGTGCAGTTTTCATGCGATTTTCCTGACTGGTCTCTTGCCGGTCCGGTACCGGCGGCGTTTGGATAACCGCTTATATTACGCGAGATTCGGTCAGGTTGACCAGTGTTTCGGCGAGTTCCGGGCCACCCTCGAGTGCCACCGACCAGCGCTCGACGCCGACGCAGAGCGCAGGCAGGTCTGCAAGCAGGGTCGTCCAGGGATCGCCCCCCACCGGAACGCCGTTCCAGGCCCGCATCGCGAGACCGAGCCGATCCGTCGCTAGGGTGTCGCCGACACCATCGGACAATCGGAGGAGCAGCGCCTCCACCTTGTCCAGATGGGCACGGTCGGACTGCGGATAGGCCTGCCACAGGAAAGGACGGCCCGCCCAGAGGGCGCGCACCAGCGAGTCCTCGCCTCGCACCAGGTTGAGGTCGCAGGCCCACAGCAAGCGGTCATAGGCGTCCTGTCCCGTGAAAGGCACGACCTGGACCCGCAGTGCGCCGCGCACGACCGCATCGCCGGGGGATGACAGCGACACACCGAAGATGGCCGCCAGCCCGGCGCAGCTTCGCCCCTCCGGTACCAGCACGGTCCATGGCGTGTCGCCGCCTGCCATCGCGTCGAGCAGGGGGCCTGCTGCAGGATTTTCGTAGCCGAACAGGCTCGCGCGGTGCTCGCCCGGCCCTGGCGCACCCATCCCCAGGGCGAGCCAGGTCGATGCCCGGGCGGCGGGATCGGTCCTGAACCGGTCCCGCTGCCCGCGCAGGTCAGTCTCGCGCAGCAAGCCGGCCGTCCGCGCGGTGAAGCCGGGAAAGAGGAAATGCTTGTCGAGACCCAGTTGCGGATGACGCGATACCAGCCCGTGGCAGTCCTCGATCCAGGCCTCGGCGCTCAGATACTCCAGATTTATCCACAAGCGGGACACGCCGTCGGCGGCCATCCGCAAGGCATAGCCGGCGGGCAGATCACACGCGAACGCCTCGATGACGACACCGGTGTCTGATGTCGGGAGCAACGCATCGGACCACTCGACGACACTGATATCCGCGCCGGTGGCGGCATTCGAGACGATGTGCGGATCGCCACCGATCCGCTCGAGGTACTCGGGCCGGTCGACGACGAGACGGACCGGAATGCCGAATTCCCGAACCAGGATCCGGCACAGCCGCCAACACACGCCGATATCCCCGAAGTTATCCACAACCCGGCAGAAGACGTCCCAGGCACCTGCGACAGGACGAAGAGCCCGTCCCTGCTGGCTCATGCGGCCCCCGGTGACGACATCGTCCGGCGCCCCGACATGGCTGGCGGGGCGATTCCATTCCGAATTCTTACCCAATGAATCCACACCGTTACCAACACCTTATCAACCCGATAACCAATTGTTTTTTATTGTAAACAAATAGTTCTGCACAGGATTCTCCGGTCACCGATACCATGGAGCCCGGAGAAAACGGTGATCCACGCAAGGAATCGGAAAGGACCATGCAGCTCGAACGCATCATTCACAGCCAGGGCTTTGGCAGCCGCAAGGAGTGTCGGTCGCTGATCCGCGCCGGCTACATCAGCATCGAGGGCAAGGTCGAGACCCGGCCGCATGCCGATTTCCCGCCAGAGGGCCTGTGCTTCGAGGTGGAGGGGGAGCCATGGCGATATCAGGCCAAGGCCTATCTGATGATGCACAAGCCAAGCGGCTGCGAGTGTTCCCATCAGCCCCAGTATCACCCCAGCATCTACTCGCTGCTGCCCTGGCCGCTGGTGACCCGGGGCGTCCAGTCTGTCGGACGCCTCGATCAGGACACGACCGGGCTGATCCTGTTTTCCGACGATGGTCAGTTCATCCATACCTGGAGTTCGGGCAAGAAGCGCACCCCGAAGGTGTACCGGGCCGAATTGGCCGAACCTGCCGATAGTGCCCTGGTCGAGCGCCTGCTGGCCGGCGTCGAGCTGACCGACGAACCCGGGCCCATTCTGGCAGCCGCTTGCGAGCTCCTGGACCACCGCAGCATCCGGCTGACCGTCACCGAGGGTAAGTACCACATGGTACGGCGAATGATTGCTGCGGCCGGCAATCACGTCACGCACCTGCACCGGGAAACGGTCGGTGGGTTGTCCCTGCCGGAGGACCTCGCCGAAGGCGAATGGTGCTGGCTGGAGGCATCCCATCAGGCAGCGCTCGCCAACTGGGTTCTTCCTTAGTTTTTAGTCTTATATAAATAACAACAATGTATACGCTCGGCGGTTTTCTGTGGATAAGTGCCTTTTCGTCTTTCAGGTCAATGCCTTGTCCGTTTGACAAGATTGCGGAGAAAGCTGTGGGACCGGTGTGGGTGAATCGGGGATGAAATTCCGCCTGCCGTCCGATTCGGCACTTGTTCACATGCCATCCACGGCTTCTTCCGGGTTTGTCTACAGGGCCGGGTCCTCGATCGGCGAGGCATCGCAGAAGAGGGTGATGCTGCGCGCCAGGTAGTCGCGGGTCAATCCGTCCACGATGAAGACCAGGCGGCTGTGGCGTGGGCCCGGCGGCCATTCGGGCAGGCTCGCCGCCGGGTAGCGGCGGTGGCCGACACACTGCAGCACGCGCGGCGTCGACTCGCCCGCGACGTGCACCAGCCCCTTGATCCGCAGGATGCCCTGGCCAGCCGCCTCGAGCAGGGTGTCGAGCCCATCGGCGAGCTGGAGCCAGTCGAAGGGGTGGTCGAAGCGCAGCACGTAGGCGCGCACCGCCTCGTCGTGACGGCTGGCATTTTCCGCCCGGCGGTAGGATGGCGCGGCCGCGGAGATCCGCTCGTCGGCGAGCCAGCGATCCACATCGGCGCGGCGGGTGGCGGGGTCGAACAGGCCCAGCCCGCACACCAGGCCGGCGTCGATGCGGCCGTGCTCGATCCGCATCCGCTCGGCCGCCGGGTTGATCCGGCCGAGGCGCGCCTCGAGCGCGTCGAGCAGCGCTGCATCGGCAAGGTCGCACTTGCTCACGAGCAGCCTGTCGGCCATCGCGACCTGCCGCACGGCTTCCCGGTGGCGCGCGAGCGTTTCCGTGCCGGCGACCCCATCGACGACCGTCACGATGCCATCGGCGCGGAAACGCTCGGCGATGAAGAAGTCCTCGAGCAGGGTGCGGACCAGCGGTGCCGGATCGGCCAGGCCGGTGGTCTCGAGCAGCAGGCGCCGGATGGGCGGGATCTCGCGCCTGAGGCTGCGCATCGTCAGATCCTTGAAGGCGCGCGGCAGGTCGCCCCGCACGGTGCAGCAGACGCAGCCCGAATCGAGCACGACGAGCCGGTCCTCGGCCATCTCGACCAGATGGTGATCGACACCGATCGCCCCGAACTCGTTGATCAGGATCGCGGCGCCCGCCATCTCGGGCTGGCGCACCAGGGCGTTGAGGAGTGTCGACTTGCCGGCCCCGAGGAAACCGGAGAGGACGGTGACTGGCACCCGGGCGTGCTGTGGATCATCGGTGGACATCGTGTGGAAAGACGGTGGACAGTAGAGCCCTACAATCTAGCAAAGCCTTTTGGTGGGCGGATACGGGCCGACGAATGCCCTAGAATCGGATTTATCCACAGGTCAGCAGGGACCCACGCCGATGCAGTTCGAACATCTGGTCGAGATCAACGATCTGGCCAACCCGGCCATCATGGACCTGAGCCGCGAAGAGATCTGGTTCGGGCTCCTGTACCGGGCCGAGGATCCGGCTGTCTTCCTGCCGGGCCTTGCCCACTGCGAGATCGTTGAGCGAAGCGAACGGGAACTGGTGCGCGACCTGGACTTCGGCGCGCGGGTTCTGCGCGACCGGGTCACCTTCGAGCCCCTCGAGTGGATGTGCTTCGAGGTGGCGCCGGGCGCGGACCATGCCGGCGGCAGCCTCACCATCCTCATCGAGGAGCCGACCCCCGGCGCACTCTTCCTGCGCTTCCGATACCGCACCACGCTGGCCGACGACCCTGACAGCGACGGCGTCGCAGTGGCCGGGTACGTCAGGTCGGCTTACGAGGATTCCGACATCGAGACGGTCCGCCTGATCCGCCGCATCGCCGAGCAGGCCCGCATGCAGTAGTTCGCGGCCCGGCCGCGCCCGCCATTCCCCGCGGGTGCTGCAACGCGGTAGAATCAGTTACTTGCGCCGGCCGTCGAGCCGGCTTTGCGTTTTTGTCCGGAGTCCGCCGTGCTGATTGCCAACAACATCACCATGCAGTTCGGGGCCAAGCCCCTGTTCGAGAATGTGTCCGTCAAGTTCGGCGAGGGCAATCGCTATGGTCTCATCGGCGCCAACGGTGCCGGCAAATCGACCTTCATGAAGATCCTCGCCGGGGTGCTCGATCCGAGCGCCGGCAACGTCGCCATCGACAGCGGCGAGCGCATGGCCTTCCTCAAGCAGGACCAGTTCGCCTACGAGGAGCAGCGGGTCATCGACGTGGTGTTGATGGGCCATGAGGAAATGTGGGCCTGCATGCAGGAGAAGGACGCCATCTACGCCAACCCGGAGGCGAGCGAGGACGACTACATGCACGCCGCCGAGCTGGAGTCGAAGTTCGCCGAGTACGACGGCTACACGGCGGAGGCCCGGGCGGGCGAACTGCTGCTCGGGGTGGGGATTCCCACCGAGCAGCACTTCGGTCCCATGAAGGAAGTCGCGCCGGGCTGGAAGCTGCGCGTGCTGCTGGCCCAGGCGCTGTTCGCCAACCCGGACATCCTGCTGCTCGATGAGCCGACCAACAACCTCGACATCAACACCATCCGCTGGCTCG